>DVGR01000141.1 GCA_018712605.1 Candidatus Choladousia intestinigallinarum | reverse complement strand
GTCACACTGCCGTATGACATTTTTGAACCGTTATATGCGGAAAATGCTTCTATGGCCGGATTTCAGCCTGGAGAAGAAGCCACGTTAAAGGAATTACTGTATGGTATTTTGCTGCCTTCCGGTGCTGAGTGCTGTATAGCATTTGCTGACAGAGTTGCAGGCTCGGAAGAAGCATTTGTTGAAAAGATGAATGAAAAGGCCGCAGAAATAGGAATGAGCAATACCCACTTTTGTAATGTAACCGGATTACACAATTCAGACCACTATTCGACTGTTGAAGATATTTCTGTCCTTTTGCAATATGCTCTGCAATACGAAGATTTTCGGCAAGCCTTTTCAAGCAGCCGCTACAGTACCCATCCTACCAGCCAGCACCCGGACGGATTCACTTTTTACAGTACCATGTTTATGTACATGGATAGCACCGAAGTTGTCGGCGGCGAAATTATAGGCGGAAAAACTGGATATACAGAAGAAGCCGGATTGTGTCTTGCAAGCCTGGCAAATGTCAATGGCAGAGATTATATTCTTGTCACTGCGAAAGCAAATGGAACGCATCAAACGGAGCAATTCCACATTTTGGACGCAATAGATGTTTACAGCCAAATTGGGGAATCAAATACCCTCCTCTGAGATATAAAACAGAATTTTAGTGATATACTCATTTTCGTCAAAGGAAGTGAGATAATCATTAATACAGAACTCATAGGAATCTGATACGATTTTCAGACCATGAATTCTACAGAAAGCCAAAAGCTTTTCGTAGGAACGGCCTATGGATTCATACGTTCCTACATGCAGGAGACTGACGCAGCGGCCCGCCGGCAGCTTTTTTACATTGGCGGCAGCGGCGTCTTTTTCCATGGGAAGAAAAGCCAGGGAGGCCTCCGTGTATCGCCCTTCCAGAATCCGATCCAGGGGAACCATGACCCCAGACTGAAAATAGATGGGAAGGTTTTTCTGGAAAGATTTTGAAAAGCATTTTTTCGTGGCAATGCTGATCTCGCTTAAAGACCAGGGTTTTTCTACCTCCTGGAAGAAAAGATATTGTTCCTGTACGTCTTCCATTAAGATTTCGTTCTCCGCTCCCTCATACTTCCGTGCCTGCTGGATTTGGCCGCAGCGGTTCACAATCCGGCTGCGGATCATCTGAAGCTCCTGAATCTTGGCATCGATAACCGTCAACTGTTTGGTCAGAGCATTTAAGCTGGTGTCCACGTTGTAATGCTGCATTTGTTCACGGATTTCCTTTAGGGGAAAGCCGATTTTTTTCATAATCAGAATTGTGTCCAGGGCATCCAACTGTTTTGAGCTGTAATACCGGTAGCCGTTGGAAGGATCCACGTAGGCGGGGTGGAAGAGACCGATTTTATCATAGAAGATTAAAGTTTGTTTGGAGATATTTTGATATTTTGCCAGTTCACCGATTGAAAAAAATTTATCCATAATACCCTCTTGACAGTATAGTAAGTATATCCTTTATTATATGGAGGAAGCGAAAAAAAGACAAGGAGGTTTTCTATGAAGTCAAAGATATCCCTTTTTTGGCATAGGTTCAAAGAAGGTCTGTCCATAAAAGGGATCAGTCTGATTCTGTTGGGGGCGGCTGTCTGCACCTTCGGAATCCATAACATCCATCAGCAGACCAGCATTACAGAGGGCGGCGTGATCGGGCTGATGCTTCTCGTAGAGCAGTGGCTTGGATTTTCCCCTGCTTTTATCACACCAGTGCTGGATCTTTCCTGTTACCTTCTGGCCTTTCGGTATCTGGGAGGAAGATTTATCAAGGTTTCAGCCATTTCTACCCTGAGTGTATCCATGTTTTATAAAATATGGGAGTCTTTTCCGCATATGCTGCCGGATTTGTCTCCTTATCCTCTTGCGGCCGCTGTGCTGGGAGGAATTTTCGTGGGAATCGGCGTGGGACTGATTGTGCGGCAGGGCGGTTCCAGCGGGGGCGACGATGCCCTGGCCCTGGTAATATCCCATAAAAGCCGATGCAGGCTCTCCCTTGCGTATCTCTTTACGGATCTTACGGTACTGGGACTGTCTCTGTCCTATATCCCAGTGACCAGGATTGTTTTCTCTGTTATCACGGTGACTATTTCTTCTTTCCTGATCGACAAAGTGCAGTCCTTTGGCAAAGCGGAACAAAGGAGGCAGGAAATAAGGATCAAAAATCGTGGCGGCATAGAGAACGGCTAAAGGGAGGGCGGTTACCCTTTCCTGTATCTCTGAAGAAGAGATTCAATTTGGAGATTCAGATTTTCCGGCATACTGCAGGGTGCTTCTTTCGGCGTTCGGATCCAGAGCTGGAGCCGGCGGCAGGTTGTCCTGCCGTTTTTCTTTTGTTCTGAGGACATCTGTATTTTCACAAGGGCTCTTCTCTGCTCAAAAAGAGGGATCACCACGTAGTACAGGCGGTCGTCCAAAAAGGAGAGATATCCCAACTCCCTTCCGAATCCATCTTTCACATACAGCCTATGCTGACAGAGCCGGGAGGGAAAGAGCAGATCTCCGGGAGATGGGCTGTACTTGCCGTCTGGAGTCTCCAGCATGGCAGGCATATAGAAAGTGTACAGGTCGGCAGAGTCTGCCGGCTCTTCTTTTGCCAGTTCCTTCAAAAGAGAAAATCCGTCTATAAACTGCTGGGCCAGCAGGTAACAAAGTTCAGGATGAACTTTCTGCCTAAGGAGAGACGGTGCGTTTCTTCTAAGAGAAGCATCGACTTCATCCAGGAGATTTTTGCTGCACTGGTAGAGGCTTAAAAGAAACAGAGGAAAATCTTCTTCTGTCTTCCAGAGATATTTTCCCCGGGCGATACAGAAATGTCCTGCAGGCCTTCCGAAAGAATCTTCCGCATAGTGGAGAACTTCCCGCTCTCGATAAGCGTGTACATTTAATGGGGCGTCCCATACTGCAGAAGATTTTTCAGGAGATGCAGGGGAGGAAGCGGTTTCATAGCTGCTGAAGTTTTCCTTTTTCAGAAATTTATACGCAAGGATAATTTCTTGGATGGCCGGTGAGCCTTTGACCGGGACAGTCTGGGCGTCTGGGTGGATTTGGCGCACAAGCTGCCGGTACCTTTTTTTGATTTCTATTTCGTCTGCCTCAAGATGGATCCCAAGAATTTTATAGGCTTCTTTTTTCGTCATTTCAGTTTTAGTCCCTCTTTGTGCAATAAAAGATACTATTTATTATACCAAGCTATGGGATAATGTCTATAGAAGCGCTCTTGTGAAGGCCGAATATGCCTGCAGCCAGACGCTTTTCGGTACAGAGGAGCGGCAGCCTATCCCTGTAATGATAGTGCAAGGCATCGCTTTCCGGTTTCTTGCACTTCGTATTTTGTCTCTTCCGGGCCGTAGTTTCCGAAAGGAGAAAAGGAGACGTTTACACATCCTGAATGATGTGATATACGCTTTGATTTCACTTTATCACGCTTATTTCCTGCCTTGTGTACTTCGGACAAATGAAATATAATAAGAAATGCTGTCGGCGGCAGATATGGACTACATGACACTCAAAG
>DVGR01000140.1 GCA_018712605.1 Candidatus Choladousia intestinigallinarum | reverse complement strand
TTTGTAAGCTCTGTTCAGGTTGTCTTTCTCCAGTATCTTACCCAAGATGTCCGGCTCTGCACTGTCTCTTTCCTTCCATATCCGGTTGAATGAGCGGTGCGCTCTCACATACCCTTTGCGTTCCGCGCTATTTCTCTGTGAGCAGCTTTCTTCGTTTTCTGTACCCATCTGCTCATTCCTCCTTTCCCAGTCGTACTAAAGACTCCTATTGATTTGGTCCTTCGCTGTAAAAGAACTTCCGGCTACTATGACCTTTGCTGACTTCTGTACGCTCAGCATTACCTCTCAGTAATGGTTACTCCTTTCAGAGCGTTCCGTACAGACCTCCCTGGGTACCACACGTTTCTTTCCCTCCATCCATCTGCCGCATTTACTGCACATGATTCCGTGTAGCTATCGGGCTTCATCTTGTGTCGCAGACTTACCCTCATGCACAGCCTTCTATACGATTTCTATTCGTCAGACCAGAGGTTTGCCCGTAGGTTGGTATGTTCCCCACATCCGGCTTCCTTCAGATTTGCAGTCACCTGCAACACCCTTGCCTTCGGCTATATCCTTCCCGCTACCGGGCGGATTCGGGACTTGCACCCGTTAGAAACGTGCGCCGCCAGGCGCACGACTAATGAAAAGCTATAAGAGAATCTCCTTCCTCTCGGGAGAGTTGCTCTTATAGCTTTTCTTTTTAATCCATTGCCTGTTTCCAGGATATTTCCACGCCGTCTTCCCAATAATACGGTTTTATCCGAATAGTGCCCTGCTCATGCTTTCCATAAATACCCACTCTTTTTTCATAAACTAAAGCTACCCTCAGTGTACAAGGGGCCAAACGCCTCTGCCATGTAATTTTGCCCATTTTCGGCGTTATCCTCAGTCGGCGTACGTCCAGTACGCCTCTTTCGTCTGCCTTGAAAATGGGCAAAATTCCTATGGCAGAGGTCGGAGAGTCAGAAGGAGCTAAATTTGCAGTTCTGACCGTTTGGTCCCTTGTACACTGAGGGTAAAATTTCTTTTATTTAATATAAAAATATAACAGCCATAGAGTCTGTCCATCAATTTATTCTATAAAGTTCCCCCTTTCCTCTATTGCTTCCAAAAATTTTGAACACTATAATGCAATTAAGAAATAACAAATCGGGAGGTTTTGATATCATGAAATACTACGTTGACGCCTCCGTCTCCAGAAGCGGAAACGGAAGCAGAGAATACCCTTTCAAAAACATTCAGGAAGCTGCCAATCTGGCGAAAGCCGGGGATGAAGTTCTGGTGTACCCGGGGATTTACCGGGAATATGTAAATCCCGTAAACGCCGGAACCGAAGACGCCAGGATCACCTACACTTCTGTGGAGCCATTAAAAGCTGTGATCACCGGAGCAGAAGAAGTGAAATGCTGGGAACCTTATGAAGGGAAAGAAGGCGGCGGTAATGTATGGGTCGCCAGGATCCCCAACGGCCTTTTCGGAAACTACAATCCCTACACTACCCTGGTAAGGGGGGACTGGTTTATTGCCTCTTTCATCGCTCACACCGGAGAGGTATATCTCAATGACAAGTCCTTATACGAAGTTACCGAGCTTGATAAAGTTTTAAATCCTGTAAGATCCAGGACTTCCTGGGATCCTGATTTCTCTGTTTATACCTGGTATACCCAGCAGGATGAAGAGAAAAACGAGACTGTGATCTACGCCAACTTCCAGGGGGCAGATCCAAATAAGGAAAATGTGGAGATCAATGTGCGGAGAAACTGCTTCTATCCGGACAAAGAAGGGGTCGGCTATATCACTCTGTCCGGCTTCACCGTTACCAAAGCCGCTACCCAGTGGGCGCCTCCAACCGCTTACCAGGAAGGTATGATCGGCCCCCACTGGTCCAAAGGCTGGATCATCGAAGACTGTGAAGTATCCCACTCCAAATGCTCCGGCATTTCCCTTGGAAAATACAAACAGCCAAACAATGACAACAAATGGCTTACCTGGAAATTTAAAGACGGAACCCAGACAGAGCGTGACTGTATCTGCCAGGCCCAGAGAGAGGGATGGACAAAGGAGAATATCGGCTCTCATATTATCCGGAGATGTAATATCCACGACTGCGGCCAGACCGGCATTGTAGGACATTTAGGCGGCGTCTTCTCTTTAATTGAGGATAATCACATCCACCATATTAACAACAAGCAAAATCTTGCCGGGGCGGAAATCGGCGGAATCAAAATGCACGCCGCTATTGACGTGATCTACCGGAGAAACCATATCCACCACTGCACCAGAGGTCTGTGGCTGGACTGGCAGGCCCAGGGCACCCGTGTGACCCAGAACCTGTTCCATGACAACTGTCTGCCTCTTCCCGACGACTGCATAGATCCCAGTGATCCCGGCATGGGGGAGGATATCTTCATCGAAGTATCCCACGGCCCAACTCTGGTAGACAACAACCTGCTTCTTTCTGACCGCAGCGTAAAACTGGCCACCCAGGGCGTAGCCTTTGTCCACAACCTGATCGCCGGGGCCCTTACTGCTGTAGGAAAAGGCACAGACAACGGAGCCCTTACCTTATCTTCGCCAAGATATACCCCATACCATGTTCCCCACAGAACAGAAGTAGCAGGCTTTATGACCTTCCTTCACGGTGACGACCGTTTCTACAATAATATTTTTGTTC
>DVGR01000139.1 GCA_018712605.1 Candidatus Choladousia intestinigallinarum | reverse complement strand
GCGGGCCGCTGTGGCGGAATTGGCAGACGCACTTGACTCAAAATCAAGCGGGTAATACCGTGCCGGTTCGAGTCCGGCCAGCGGCAGACAGAAGAGCTCTTTAACTCAGGTTAGAGAGCTTTTTTCTATAGGAAACTTTGATCCTGAGGATCATGATGTAAAAAGGGTATGATGGACTGTTTTTATCAGGAGGGAAACTATGATACGGTACAGTGAGATAACGGAAAAGAACCCCAGGGAAATCGTGCTTTTAAGAGGAAGGGGATGCAGATGGAGAAGGTGTCGTTTCTGTGATTATCATTTGGATTCCTCCAAAGACGAAGAGGCCAATTATGAGCTGAACCAAGAGGTTCTATCCAAGGTGACCGGTAAGTACGGAAGCCTTGAGGTGATTAATTCTGGCAGCTTCTGCGAACTGGATGCCAAGACTATGGGTGAGATTGAGAAAGTCTGCAGAGAAAAAAGAATTTCGCAGCTTCGCTTTGAGGCTCACTGGATGTACAGAGAAAAAATTAAGCCTTTAAAGGAGCGGTTTGCCCCAGGCACAAAAGTGAAGATCAAAATGGGTGTAGAGACCTTTGAAGCTAAGTTCCGGGAGAATGTTATGGAAAAAGGGATGGGAGGAGCAGAGCCGGAGGAGATTGCCCGATATGCCGATGAGGTCTGCCTGCTTTTTGGATTTAAAGGGCAGACAGAAGAGACCATGGAGAGGGATATCCAGACGGGACTTAGATATTTTGAACGGATCTGTGTAAACCTGATGAATCCAAACACAGCCCCGCTGCAGCCGGACCGGGATGTGATCCGGCTGTTTCTTGAAAACGTTTATCCTCGGTACCGGGATAACCCCAGAGCGGATATTCTGGTGGAGAACACAGAATTCGGCGTGGGAGGGGATGCCTGAGACATCTCAGGTGAAGGTTATTTCTGCTTGTAGACAGGATCGGAGGGATAGCCTCCCCGGAGCTTCTGCATCCCTCTTTGCAGAGCGTCCTTGGAGTTTTTCCAGTCGGCATCTTTATTGCGGTAATCAAATTTGTCAATCAGCCAGGTAATATCCTCCTGAAGTCGGGCCATATTTTCATCCATAAGCCGGAAAATTTCCTGACAGAATTCTTCGTATTGGTTTTGATTCAGGTACCGTGGAGCGGCGTCTGTCAGAATACCGAAGTGGTGGAGACAGAATCCTTTTCCGTGGAAAATTTTCTGGCGGAAGGATTCATCTTTGCCATAGACGTAGAAAAAAGTATCTATGTACCGCTGAAAAGTTTCCTCAAGGTTCTGACAGATGTAGCAGGAGTGATCTTTTTTCTCGCACCAATCGCTGAGAGGATCTTTCTGAGAAGCCGGCCGGATCTTTTCAAAAAGTCCCTTGCGGGAACGGCCCGGGCTGTGGGAACGGATCTTTTCTTTCATCTCTTTTCTGATTTTCTCATAGTGGGTTTTTAAAATCAGAGAATTCCCCAGAGTATTTCCGTAGTCAAACATTTTTTTCATGTGGATCCGGCAGAAACCGGCTTCATCTGTTTTTTCCCGGATATCGCTTTCCATATAGGAGGAACTGCTGCCCAGGACAAAATCCAGAAGATCCTGTTCCAGCTTTCTCTCAATATAGCAAAAGGGACATTCATCGTTGGCATTCACTGCGTCGTTGAGAGGTATTGTGTACAGCTTTTCTTTCATGGCGCTTTTCCTTTCTCTGTTTCTAAGATTGTCTGTCTATGATTATTGTATCAGATTTTGTAAAAAATGGAATCCTGTAATCGCAGAAGGATGGCCTGTTACTAAAGTTTTGCTTCGCAGCCAGAAAGCAGTTGCCAGTTTTTCAAATAAGCTATAAAATAAAATGCAGCAGGAGGGGATTATGAACTGTACGGAAGCAAGAAGAATGGTTACCCCGTATGTAAAGCATGAGCTGGACGACAGGGAGATGGAGCAGTTTCTTGACCATGTGGAGCACTGCAAAGACTGCATGGAGGAACTGGACATTTATTTTACCATGTACCAGGCTCTGGAGCTTTTGGAGAGCGGGAAACATCAGGAATATAATTTTTCAAAGATGCTGCAGGAAAATATCCGGGACACTAGAAGACGGATTTTTGGACGGAAGGTATTTCGGGTACTGCATACGGTCTTGATCTTTTTGGCTGAGATTCTGCTTATCTTTACTGTGATTACCGGTTTTGAGATGCGGCGGGGAGAAATCGAGCATACGATTTTTGAGAGAGCGATTTTAATGTTCCGCCGTCCGGCAGGGCTTCAGCAGGAAGAAGAGCCGGAGACGGAGGAGGAAGCTACGGAGGATCTGCCGGAAGAAGAGACAGACAATATCCGGAGAATTTAGAGAAAAGCCAAAATTCAGAAAAAGGAGCGGACTATGTCAGAAAACAATAAGGTCGTGCTGATCGACGGCCACAGTATCTTAAACAGGGCTTTTTACGGAATTCCTGTGCTGACCAACAGCCAGGGTCTGCACACCAATGCCGTATACGGCTTTTTGAATATTATGTTTAAAGTGCTGGATGAAGAGAAGGCGGGGTACCTGGCGGTGGCTTTTGACCTGAAAGCCCCCACCTTCCGCCATAAGATGTATGAGGAATATAAGGGAACCAGAAAACCTATGCCCCAGGAGCTTCATGAGCAGGTTCCGGTGATGAAAGAAATGCTGAAGGCCATGGGGATTCCAGTCATGGAGTTGGAGGGATATGAAGCCGATGATATTCTGGGGACGGTAGCCAATCAGATGCAGGAACAGGGAATGAAAGTCTCCATCATCTCAGGAGACCGGGATCTTCTGCAGTTGGCCACCGACCAGATTCAGGTCAGAATTCCAAAGACCAAGGCGGGAGGCACGGAGATTGAGAATTATTTTGCGGAGGATGTGCAGGCCAGGTATCAGGTGACGCCCACGCAGTTTATAGATGTGAAGGCCCTGATGGGCGACGCTTCCGACAATATACCGGGGGTTCCGGGGATCGGAGAGAAAACGGCCACAAAGCTGATTGTAAAGTATGGTTCACTGGAAGAGGCTTATGCCCATGTGGATGAAATTACTCCGGCCAAGCCCAGGGAAGCCCTGCGGAATCACTATGATATGGCTCAGATGTGCAGGAAGCTGGCGCAGATTGAGACGAAGGCTCCTTATATACTGGATAAAGAGAGTGCCAGAATCGAAAATCTGTATACGAAAGAGGCCAGGGAGCTATGCAGAAGGCTGGAGTTTAAAAATCTTCTGGGAAGATTTGAGGCAGAAGAGGAAGCTGCTCCGGGCAATGTCCAGATCCAAATTGTGAATGAATGCCAGGAAGCGGAAAAGATTTTCCAAGAAGCCCAGGGAAAGAGAGCGGCTTTTTGGATTGCCGGAGAAGAAGGAAAGATGCTGGGAGCAGCTCTGTGCTTTGTCCCTGGACAGGTCTGGTATTTTTCGGCGGGAAACAGTATAAGCCAGGAATATTTGCGGGAGAGGCTGTCTTTTCTTGCCTCCCGGTCGCCTCTTTTTGCCACCCTGCATTTAAAGGAACAGCTTGGGTTCCTGGACGTGGAAGAGGGTGCCCGGAGCCGTCTCTTTGACGGCGCTGTGGCAGCTTATCTTCTGAATCCCCTGAAAGACTATTATGGATGCGATGATATTGCCAGGGAGTATCTGGACCGGATTTTGCCGGCTAGGAGCGAGCTCCTTGGAAAAGAGCGCCTTTTTGAGGCGGAAAAAAACAACCGGGAAGGCTATCTGGAATACGTGTGCCGTCATGGATGGGTTATGCTGGAGGCAAGCCAGGTGATGCAGGAGCGCCTTGAAGCGTATGGGATGACCAGGCTTTTTGAGGAAATTGAGATGCCTCTTCTTTTTACTCTGTACGAGATGGAGAGGGAAGGGATCGCTGTGGAGGCGGAGCAGCTTAAGGCTTACGGGGAGCAGCTTTCGGGAAGGATCACGGAGCTGGAGAATGAGATCTGGGAGAATGCCGGGGAGCAGTTTAATATAAACTCCCCCAAGCAGCTTGGCGTCATTCTTTTTGAAAAATTGCAGCTTCCTCACGGCAAGAAGACGAAGACAGGATACTCCACTGCCGCCGATGTGCTGGAGCGTCTGGCGCCGGATTATCCCATTGTCTCCCGGATTCTGGAGTACAGACAGTTAGCTAAGCTGAAATCCACCTATGCGGAGGGACTTGCGGCTTATATTTCTGCCGACGGGAGGATTCACGGAACCTTTAACCAGACCGTCACGGCCACGGGACGGCTCAGCAGTACCGAGCCGAATTTGCAGAATATCCCCATCCGCATGGAGCTGGGCAGGCTGATCCGAAAGGTTTTCGTGCCGAGACCGGGATATATTTTTGCGGATGCGGATTATTCCCAGATTGAGCTGCGGGTGCTGGCCCATTTTTCCGATGATGAAAATTTGATCCGGGCTTATCAGGACGCTCAGGATATACACAGGATCACGGCCTCCCAGGTCTTCCATGTCCCTCAGGATCAGGTGACGCCTCTGCTTCGCAGAAATGCCAAGGCGGTGAACTTCGGCATCGTGTACGGCATCAGCTCCTTTGGCTTAAGCCAGGACTTGAGCATTACCAGAAAGGAAGCCCAGGAATATATTGAACAGTATTTTAAGACGTATCCGGGAGTTAAAAAATTTCTGGACCAGACTGTGGAGGATGCGAAACGGGACGGTTATGTGGCGACTCTATACGGACGCCGCCGTCCGGTCCCTGAATTGAAATCCTCTAACTTCATGCAGCGTTCCTTTGGAGAGCGGGTGGCTATGAATTCTCCCATCCAGGGAACTGCGGCGGATATTATTAAGATCGCTATGCTGAGAGTCAGCAGGGCACTGCGGGAAAGAAATCTGAAATCAAAGCTGATTCTTCAGGTTCACGATGAACTTCTGGTGGAAACTGCCATAGAGGAGGAAGAGGAAGTAAAGAAAATCCTCAGGAAAGAGATGCAGAATGCCGCCAGCCTGAAGGTGAAGCTGGAAGTAGACCTTCATACGGGAATGAACTGGTATGAGGCAAAGTAAAGGATGAGGAAAGTTGAAGGTTCTGGGAATTACGGGAGGGGTAGGCGCCGGAAAAAGTACTGTGCTGTCCTATCTGGAAAACCGCTACCATGCCAGAGTCATACAGGCGGATTTGACGGCAAAAGAGCTTCAGCAGCCGGGCTGCGTCTGCTTTAATGGCATTGTGGAAGAATTTGGCAGAGAGATTTTGGATCATAAGGGAAATTTGGATCGGCAGAGACTTTCACAGATCGTTTTTTCGGATCCGAAAAAGCTGAGAAGACTGAATGAGCTGGTACATCCGCCCGTGAAACAGGAGATCTGCCGGCAGATACAGGATGAAAAGGTAAGAGGGAAGGTTCCTTTTATCGCCCTGGAAGCGGCGCTGCTTCTGGAAGATCACTATGAGACGGTCTGTGATGAAATTTGGTATATCTATGCGGATGAGAAAACCCGGGGAGAGCGCCTCAAAAGGAGCAGAGGCTATACGGAAGAGAAGATCCGCCGGATGATGGGAAACCAGCTCTCGGAAGTTCAGTACCGGGAAAAATGCAATTTTGTCATTGACAATAGCAGTGAATTTGTGGAAAATACGTATGAACAAATTGATAAAGGACTGGTAAAACATGGATTTTTGTAGTATAGCCAGCGGCAGCAGCGGAAACTGTATTTTTGCCGGCACGGACCACACGGGGATTTTAATTGACGCAGGCATCAGCGGGAAGCGGATTACGGCGGGGCTTCACGCCATTGACCGCAAGCCGGAAGAGCTGGATGGGATATTGATCACCCATGAGCACATTGACCATATCAAGGGCCTGGGAGTTCTGGCCAGAAAATACGGGATTCCGGTGTACTCTTCGGCGGGAACCATCCGTACCATGCTGGAGGGAGAGATGCTGGGGAGGGTGGATGCTTCCCTCTTTCATCAGGTGGAGGCAGACCGGAGCTTCTGCATTAAGGATATGGAGATTCATCCTTTTAGGGTTTCCCATGATGCGGCGGAGCCTTTTGCATACCGGATGCAGCACCAGGACAAGTCTGTGGCGGTAGCTACGGATCTTGGGTATTATGACGACTATATTGTGGAGAATCTCAGAGGCCTGGACGCAGTGCTGATCGAATCCAACCATGACGTGAACATGCTGCAGGTAGGGACGTATCCCTATTATCTGAAGCAGAGAATTCTGGGGAAAAAAGGGCATCTTTCCAATGACAACGCAGGAAAGCTTTTGGGAGAGATTCTTCATGACAATCTGAAGTCTGTTCTGCTGGGACATTTAAGTAAAGAAAACAATTATGAGGCCCTGGCTTTTGCCACGGTCTGTGCTGAGATTACCTTGGGCGATAATCCTTTTAAAGCGGAGGATTTCCCCATAACGATCGCAAAACGTGAGGAGCCTTCCGCACTGCTTGCAGTGTAGGAACAGACAGGAGGAGAAAATGAAAAAAACGATTATTACCGTAGTAGGCAAAGACGCTGTGGGGATTATCGCCAAAGTGTGTGCGTATCTGGCGGACAGCCAGGTGAATATTCTGGATATTTCCCAGACCATCGTTCAGGGATATTTCAACATGATGATGATTGCGGATGCCGGCAAGTCAGAGAAGAGCAATGTTCAGATTTCTGAGGAACTGGAAGCTCTTGGCAAAGAGATCGGCGTGGTGATCCGCTGCCAGCATGAGGACATTTTCAATATGATGCACCGGATTTGACGGCTTTCATGAAAAGGACTGACCCTGGAAGATAAGGAGAAGACATGATAAATATTTTTGAAGTATATGAGACAAATAAGATGATTACCCAGGAGAATCTGGACGTGAGGACGATTACTCTTGGAATCAGCCTTCTTGACTGTGTGGATGATCGTCTGGATGCCCTGAATCGGAAAATCTATGACAAGATTACCAGGACGGCGGAACATCTTGTGTCTACTGGAGAAGAGATTGAGAGAGAGTTTGGAATCCCGATTGTGAATAAAAGGATTTCCATTACGCCTGCCGCCCTCGTAGGGGGAGCGGCCTGCAAAAGCCCGGAGGATTTTGTCACGCTGGCTCATACTCTGGATCGGGCGGCCAGTCAGTCGGGAGTGAATTTTCTGGGGGGCTACTCTGCGCTGGTTTCCAAGGGAATGACCAGGGCGGATGAGAACCTGATCCGTTCCATTCCCCAGGCTCTCTCAGAGACCTCCTATGTGTGCAGTTCCGTAAATGTAGGCTCCACGAAATGCGGGATTGATATGGATGCGGTGAGGCTTCTTGGCGAGATCATATTAGACACGGCAGAGAGAACCAAGGAGCAGGATTCTCTTGGATGTGCCAAGCTGGTGGTATTCTGCAATGCGCCGGATGATAATCCTTTTATGGCAGGCGCATTCCACGGAGTGACAGAGGCAGATACCGTTATCAATGTGGGAGTCAGCGGGCCGGGAGTGGTGAAGCATGCCCTCTCCCAGGTAAGAGGGGCTGACTTTGAGACTCTCTGTGAGACCATCAAGAAAACAGCTTTCAAAGTGACCAGGGTAGGACAGCTTGTGGCCCAGGAGGCTTCCAGAAGGATGGGAGTGCCCTTCGGCATCGTGGATCTGTCTCTGGCGCCTACTCCGGCGATCGGGGACAGTGTGGCGGATATTCTCTGTGAAATCGGACTGGAGTATGCAGGTGCTCCCGGGACTACGGCAGCTCTGGCACTTTTAAATGATCAGGTGAAAAAAGGCGGGGTCATGGCTTCTTCCTATGTAGGGGGACTGAGCGGCGCTTTCATCCCTGTCAGCGAGGATCAGGGGATGATCAATGCCGTCCTGGCAAATGCCCTGACTCTGGAAAAATTGGAAGCTATGACTTGCGTTTGTTCTGTAGGGCTTGATATGATCGCCATTCCGGGAGATACAAAGGCCTCCACGATTTCAGGGATTATTGCGGATGAGATGGCCATTGGCATGGTGAATCAGAAGACCACGGCGGTGCGTATCATTCCCGTAGTGGGGAAGGGCGTGGGAGAAACGGTGGAATTTGGCGGTCTTCTTGGATACGCTCCTATAATGCCGGTGAATCCGTATTCCTGCGAGGCTTTCGTCAGCCGCAGAGGCAGGATTCCGGCACCGATCCACAGCTTTAAAAATTAAGGCCAGGATCGGCTTAATCAAGAATCACAGGGCTGATTTCCTGCTCAGTGACAAAAGGCAGATGATGCTTTCCCGACTGGATGCTTCGGTAGAGATGAGAAGCAAAAAGATCCTGGGAAAGCATTTTTTGTCCCAGGGGAGAGAGCTGCTTTTTGGCGGCTGAGTTTTTGGTAAGCAGGGGAATGGAGCTTTTTTCTTTTATTTGGCGGAGCAGGGGAGCGGCGCTCTTTTTAAATCCGAGAACTTTTGCGTAAAAGACCGTTCCCTGGGCCAGGAAGGCATTCACGTCCTCAAGGCTGATCTGCAGGATGATATGGAGCAGGGCACGCCGGACTCTTGCCTCTGTAAGCTGCTTTGTCTTAAGCAGGGTCAGAATTTCCCGCCAGGACTTTCCCATGCACTGAAAGCGGAGGTGGCAAATTCTCCGATTCAGGTCTGGAGAGACGTCAAGATACTGGGAAAAGTCTTCCAGAGAGAGCAGTCTCTGATACAGATACCAGCACAGATCCTCTGGAAACACGCAGTTAAAAAGACACTCATCCCAGATATCCAGGCAGGAATCCGGGATATAGGGAAGCAGTGCATCCGGCATAAAAGCAGGCCCTGCCTTTCCGATTTCTTTTCGCATGGCGGAGGCGGAGCAGAAGGAGCCGGATAAAGAGGTGTCGTGATAGGCGTTTCCTTTTCTTCTGAGAGGAAGCAGACGGATGGGAGAATGCAGGCCAGCAAGGGCTTTTGCGTATTCAATGCCCAAAATATTATTGGGGGAAGATAAAAAGGAGTCTGGAAAGGCTCTTTTTTTGTACTGCTTCAGGACAGAATTGGCTGCTTGTTCTCTGGCTTTGGGAAAGGTGAGGCCCGAGCGGAGCAGAGTGGAAAGAAGAGCCGAATATTCGGCAGTTTCATCGCCTAGAAAGGCAGCCGCCTCCTGAAAATCCTCTTCGGTTCCAGTCTCAGTCCCAAAGCACAGACACTCCGTGACACCGATGGCTTCCAGAAGAGCGCAGGCCCCTCTGGCAAAATACTCTGCGCTTCCTGTGGAGTAGCACACGGGTAATTCGATCACAAGATCCGCACCGCTGCGCAGGGCCATTTTGGCACGTTCATATTTCCCCAAAAGGGCCGGCTCTCCCCTCTGCACAAAATCAGGGCTTAGAATCACTGTGCAGAAGGAACAGCCGGATAACTGCCGGGCTTTTTTCAGGTGATAGGAATGGCCGGTATGAAAAGGATTGTATTCTGCGATAATTCCAACTGTATTCATAGGACGCTCCTTTCAGAATAGGGGCGGGAAAGGCATCTTTCCATGTCACCCTGCCCCGTTGGCGTGTACTGATTTTAGCACATGGAAATGGAAGGGGCAATGTAATTTTTTCCTTGTATGACGCCAGAAATTGGGTTATAATCGAAATAACGTAAAAAATGGAAAGGAGTCCATGAATCATGGCATTTATTGATGTTCTGAAAGACAAAGCTAGAGCGAACAAGAAAACAATCGTGTTACCGGAGACAGAAGACAGACGTACATATGAAGCGGCTGCCCAGGTTCTGAAAGAGGGAATTGCCAACGTTGTCCTGATTGGTACAGAAGAAGCTGTGAAGAAGGGCGGAGAGGGTCTGGATCTTACAGGAGCAGTGGTAGTGGATCCGGCCACCTGTGAGAAAACACAGTCATACATTGACAAGCTGGTGGAGCTGAGACAGAAGAAAGGCATGACGCCGGAGCAGGCGAAAGAGATCCTTCTGAATCAGTATCCCTACTATGGAGTTATGATGGTAAAGATGGGAGACGCAGACGGTATGGTTTCCGGTGCCTGCCATTCCACAGCAGATACCCTGCGCCCCTGCCTGCAGATCCTGAAGACTAAACCAGGCACGAAACTGGTATCCGCGTTCTTCCTGATGGAAGTACCCAACTGTGAGTTTGGCGAGAACGGAACCTTCGTATTTGCAGACTGCGGTCTGAACCAGAATCCGAATCCGGAAGAACTGGCAGCCATCGCCATTTCCTCCGCAGAGTCCTTCCGGGCCCTTACAGGAAAAGAGCCTGTAGTGGCTATGCTTTCCCACTCCACAAAGGGCAGTGCGAAACATGCCGATGTGGACAAGGTGACAGAGGCTGTGAAGATTGCCAAGGAGCAGAGACCGGATCTTATTCTGGACGGCGAGTTCCAGCTTGACGCAGCCATCGTTCCCAGCGTAGGAGCTTCCAAGGCTCCGGGCAGCCCTGTGGCAGGCAAGGCCAACGTACTGGTATTCCCGGATCTGGATGCCGGAAATATCGGATATAAACTGGTACAGAGACTGGCAAAGGCTGAGGCCTTCGGTCCCATGACCCAGGGAATCGCCGCTCCCGTGAACGATCTGTCCAGAGGATGCTCCGCTGAGGATATCGTGGGCGTTGTGGCGATCACTGCAGTACAGTGCGGTATGAATGATTAATAAACGGAGGATAGGTACGGAACTATGAAAGTATTAGTGATTAACTGCGGAAGTTCTTCTTTAAAATACCAGCTCATTGACAGCGAGAATGAAAGTGTTCTGGCAAAAGGTCTCTGCGAGAGAATCGGGATCGAAGGATCCAAGCTGACTCATGAGGCAGCCGGGAAGGATAAATATGTGGTTGAGAAAGCCATGCCGGATCATACCACCGCCATCCAGATGGTAATGGATGCCTTGGTAGACGGTACATACGGAGTGATCGCTGACACCAGCGAGATTTCAGCCGTAGGACACAGAGTGCTCCATGGCGGTATGAAGTACAGTGACTCCATCGTGGTAAACGAGGATGTTAAGAAAGTGATCCGGGAATGCTTTGACCTTGGACCTCTTCACAATCCGGCCAACTTAATGGGAATCGAGGCATGTGAGGCAGCTATGCCGGGAGTTCCCAACGTGGCAGTGTTTGATACCGCTTTCGGTATGTCCATGCCGGAGAAAGCATATATGTATGCGATTCCCCATGAGTATTTTGAAAAGTACAGCATTCGCCGTTACGGTTTCCACGGAACCAGCCACAAGTTCGTTTCCGGCGAGGCGATTAAGTTCGGAGGACTGGATCCTGAGAATGCCAAGGTGATTGTCTGCCATCTTGGAAACGGAGCCAGCGTTTCAGCTTCCATCGGCGGCAAGTGTGTGGACACATCCATGGGTCTGACCCCATTGGAAGGTCTGATCATGGGTACGAGAAGCGGTGACGTAGATCCCGCAGTGGTACAGTTTATCTGCAATAAAGAAAAACTCTCTGTGGATGAGATGCTGAATATCCTGAATAAAAAATCAGGCGTGCTGGGCATGTCCGGCGGTGTTTCCAGCGACTTCCGTGATATCGAGAAGGCGAAAGCAGAAGGAAACCACCTGGCAGCCGTAGCTCTGGATGCCTTCTATTACAGAGTTGCGAAATACATCGGTGCGTACACCGCAGCCATGAACGGAGTGGACGGCATCGCCTTTACTGCAGGCGTGGGCGAGAATGACAAGGTGGCAAGAAAGACCATCTGCTCTTACCTTGGCTACCTGGGGGTGGAGATCGACGATGAGGCAAATGACGTAAGGGGCAAAGATACAGTGATTTCCTCTGCCAATTCCAAAGTAAAAGTTATGCTGATCCCCACCAACGAGGAGTTGGCGATCTGCCGTGAAACCGTAGCGCTGGTTAAATAATTTTGAGAAAGCATGATCCCATCGGTCTGCAAGCAGCCCATGGGCTCCTGCTTTGAGACTGGATCTTGTACAAGCATAAGTCCACGGATTCCTGCGTGCTTCGCACTCTCGGAATCCTAACAGGTATTCGGAATCCAGGCTGCCGCCTTACTTCCTCATACCTGTTGTCGTCTCGAAAGCATGATCCCATCGGCCTGCAAGCAGCCCATGGGCTCCTGCTTTGAGACTGGACTTATTCAGTAAAAAAATGGTTGACAAACAGAAGGCCTGCGGCTATAATTTAAAAAGTGTGTCATGGAGGAGTGCGTCTTGTTGGATTTGACGGAAGTGATTCTGGAAAAAGGAAAAGTGATTCATCGGGAAACTGAGGTTACACTTACAGAATTGTCCTACAAATCAGGGACTTATCCTGTTGTGAGCCGGGAACCGCTGGTTCTTGACATTGAGAATCAGGAAGGGGAACGGATTTCAATAGAAGGCAGTACGTCACTCGAGGTTTTGATTCCATGCGCTCGTTGTCTTGAGCCTGTGACATGCAGGCTGGAGATTCAGCTTGAGAGTGAGCTGGATTTAAAAGACAAAGATTATATTGATGGATATAACCTGGATGTGGATCAACTGGTTCATGATCAGGCGCTGCTGTTCTGGCCGGAGCGTGTTCTCTGTAAGGAGACATGTAAAGGGCTGTGCAGTACCTGCGGACAGAACTTGAATCACGGTTCTTGTCATTGTGAACAGACAGATTTGGATCCTAGAATGGCAAAAGTCCTTGATCTTTTCAGTAATTTTAAGGAGGTGTAATCTATGTCTATCTGCCCGAAGAATAAAACTTCTAAAGCCAGAAGAGACAAGAGAAGAGCAAACTGGAAAATGACTGCTCCGAATCTTGTGAAATGCAGCAAATGCGGCGCTCTGATGCTTCCGCATAAGGTTTGCAAGGCTTGTGGAACCTACAACAAAAAAGAGATCATTGCAATGGATTAATTCTTGCAGGGTTATTAGAAGGGGCCGCGCTCTATAGCAGCGGTCCCTTTTGAATATCAGGAATGATCCATTTGTTACTGTTTAATTTCTTATTGCTTTTTAGAATAATGTCTAGTATATTATGTAATAGAAATGCAGGAGGAAACAAAATGAGCGATGTAGTACGTATAGTTGTGGACGGAATGGGAGGAGACAATGCGCCGTCAGAGATCGTGAAGGGGGCTGTGGCCGCCGTGAAAGATCATGACGAGATTCAAATCCTTCTGACCGGATACCAGGATGTACTCAAAAAGGAACTGGAGCAGTATACTTATCCCAAAGACAGGATTCAGGTGATCCATACTTCTCAGGTGATCGAGACAGCGGAACCTCCCGTTGCGGCTATCCGCACGAAGAAGGATTCTTCTATCGTGGCGGGATTGATGATGGTTCGCCGTGGTGAAGCGGATGCCTTTGTCTCGGCAGGCAGCACAGGAGCCGTCTTAGTAGGGGCGCAGGCGATTGTGGGAAGGATAAAAGGCATTGAACGTCCGGCCCTTGCACCGCTGATTCCTACCAAAGAAGGGGTTACCCTTTTGATTGACTGCGGTGCCAACGTGGATGCGCGCTCTTCCCATCTGGTTCAGTTTGCGAAGATGGGTTCTGTGTACATGGAGAATGTAATCGGAGTGAAGCGTCCCAAGGTGGGGATCGTGAACATAGGAGCTGAGGAAGAGAAGGGAAATGCTCTTGTAAAGGAGACCTTTCCGCTGCTGAAGGAATGTAAAGATCTTAATTTTATAGGCAGCGTGGAAGCGAGAGATATCCCGGAGGGCGTCTGTGACGTGGTTGTCTGTGAAGCCTTTGTAGGAAATGTGATCCTTAAGCTTTACGAAGGAGTGGCGGCTGCTTTGATTTCCAAGATTAAGGGAAGTATGCTGGAAAGTTTCAGATCAAAAATAGGAGCGCTGTTAGTGAAGCCGGCTCTCAAGCGGACTCTGAAAAAATTTGATGTCAGTGAGCATGGAGGTGCGCCTCTTTTGGGCCTTAAGGGGCTTGTGGTTAAGACTCACGGCAGTTCAACCGCCAAAGAGGTGGAAAATTCCATTTACCAGTGTGTGCAGTTTAAAAAACAAAATATCAATGAGAAAATTATGGAGCACATTCAGGTGTAAGGGATCTTTAGGCGTCGGGCAAATTTAGAAAAAGTAAGGAGAGAAGGATTATGGAATTTGAAAAGTTACAGAATATTATTGCAGAGGTATTGAATGTAGATTCGGATGAGATCACTCCGGAGACTACGTTTGTAGATGATCTGGGAGCGGATTCCCTGGATGTTTTTCAGATTATCATGGGAATAGAAGAGGAATTTGACATAGAGATTCCAAATGAAAAAGCGGAGAAGATCGTTTCCGTCGGCGATGCCGCAGAGGCAATCAAGAATGCAGTAGGATGAA
>DVGR01000138.1 GCA_018712605.1 Candidatus Choladousia intestinigallinarum | reverse complement strand
CCGTATGAGCATGGAGGGCGATAGCCCAGAATGCGAATACGGGTAGGATTGCGGGAGCGCCAAAGGCGCGGAGCAATCCGTGGCTTTTATGCGTGGTGATGCCTGCGCCAGCAGGCATGTAAGTTTACTCTTCAAACAGCGGAGTAGAAAAATATCTCTCCGCCGTATCCGGCAGCACTGTAACCACTGTTTTTCCTTTTCCCAGCTTCTTGCCCAGCTTTAAAGCGGCCGCCACATTTGTTCCGCTGGAAATACCGCACATAATTCCCTCCATCCGTGCCAGATCCCTGGCCGTGCGGATCGCCTCCTCATCCGTCACCACATAGATATCATCGTAAATATCCTGGTTCAGATTTTCAGGGATCAGCCCGTCTCCAATACCCATCTGCAGGTGGGTGCCAATGGTGCCGCCTGCCAGAATAGCCGCATTTTCAGGTTCCACTGCCCAGATCTCGATGCCGGGATTTAAAGCCTTCAGCACTTCCCCGATTCCTGAAATCGTTCCTCCCGTGCCGATCCCTGAACAGAAGCCGTGTATAGGTCCGGCTGCCTGTTCTAAGATCTCCAATCCCGTATGGTGTCTGTGAACCATGGGATTATCCGGGTTTGAAAACTGCTGGGGCACATAGACATGAGGATTTTCCCTGGCCATCTGCATGGCGGTTTCCAGACATTTATCAATGCATTCCCCGATATTGCCGTTGTCATGGATCAACACTACGGAAGCTCCATAGTGGCGCACCAGCTTGCGGCGCTCTTCACTGACTGAATCGGGCATAATAATCACAGTCTTGTAACCTTTTACCGCTCCGATCAGTGCCAAACCGATTCCCTGATTCCCGCTGGTAGGCTCCACAATCACCGTCTCCGGCCCAATGATTCCTTTTTTCTCTGCCTCTTCAATCATGTTGAGGGCTGTTCTGGTCTTAATAGAACCTCCCACATTCAGACCCTCAAATTTGACCAGTACCTGGGCATTCTCCGGCGGATTCATCCGTGACAGGCGGATCATCGGCGTATGGCCCACTGCCTCTAAAATATTATTATAAATCATAAGAAATCCTTCCTTTTTTTGCGCACAGCACGGCCTTCAGCAGATCCTGAGAGCTATTGTACTCCCATCTTCTGCAGAAGAAACTGAATATTCTGCTGCTCCGTATAGCTGAACACAGATTCATCAAACTGATCCGGCTCTACAGTCCCCTGATACCAGGACTGGCCGTCAAAATAAGACTGTATGTCAGAAGAGCCGAATTTTCTTCCATGCCTTGCGTAGATTTCGTTGATTGCCATCTGCATATCATCGTAAGACATCCCGGCTACGTCTGTGTCAGTCAGCGCCCGCTGGGAACTCTCCGCCAAAATATAGCCTTCTCCACCGGCTGGCGCCTGGGTCTGTATCTGAATCGGCGCCTGGGTCTCTGTCTGGACCGGCGCCTGGGTTTCTGTCTGAACCGGCGCCTGGGTTTCTGTCTGAACCGGCGCCTGGGTCTCTGTCTGGGCCGGGGTCTGGGCTTCTGTCTGAACCGGCGCCTGGGTCTCTGTCTGGGCCGGCGCCTGGGTCTGCCCATTCAGAATCGTAATATCCTGCTTCCCTGTCTCTGTTGATTTTGTGAGCTGCTCCGTCTGCGCCTTGTCTGTACTGGGAGGCCGTCTTTCCTGCTCTCCCTTTTCTGCGGAGCGCCCCAAGAACCAGAAGGCGGCAAAACCTATAATCGCTGCAAACAGAAGGACAGCGGCTCCGATCAGCACATACTGAGCCGGACTGCCTCCCCTCTTTTCTTCCTGTCCCATCCTGTTCCAGGATTCTTCCCACTGGGAATCTAACTGCTGCTGCCGGAAGCGGTAATCCTGAGACTGATAACCCCTGGGTTCATATCTTTCCGGCGGCCTTCCTGGCCCACCTCTTTCTGCTTCCTCTCTTCTTCGGCTGTCTGCGTAAGGCGGAACACCGGCCCTGGAACGCCCGTAAGAATCCCTGCTGGATCTCTCCAAGGACTTTTCCCCCGGCACGTACGGCCTGCCCTGTCCCTGCAGATCCGCCTGCCTTCTTTGCCTTACTTTTTCTCCCGGCACATACGGTCTTCCTTCCCCGGCACCTGCGCCACTTTTCTTCGCAGCTTCCGGTTCCCGGGAAGCTGTGGCGTTCTTCGGTGTTCTCTTAATTCTCTGGCCGCCGTTTCCGTTTCCGGAAGCCTTCCTCGCCGCCGGTGCCGCAGGACGGCCGCAGTTTTCACAAAACTGTGCGTCTGCAAGAAGTATACTCCCGCAGTATTCACAGTATCTTATCTTTGCCATATTCTCCCCTCGCTTTATCCCTTATTTTCTGCCGGGCTGCTTTTCTTCCCCCGTGAGTGAAAGCAAGTATCCGGCGGTCTGCTCCATTTCCTCTCTGTTGATGCAGTAGTAAATCCGTTTTCCCTGCTTCCTGCAGGAGACAATGCCGGCTTCACACAATGCCTTCATATGATGGGAAAGAGTCGACTGGGCAATCTCCAGAGACTCCAGAAGCTCCAGGCCGCATCTGTCCTGCTCCTTCAAAAGCTCCAGAATCTGAATCCTGTTTTCATCTCCCAGCACCCGGAAGATTTCTGCCCTGGGCCAACCCTTTTTCTTTCCCCTTCCCGGCTTTTTTCCTATGGTTTCACTTACAGCCGCAGGGACTTTTACTGGTTCAGGCTCCCGTGTCTGCAGCGTCCCGCCCTGTCCGGCTTTTTCAGTTTTCTCTTTTTTCTCCCGTTTTTCCCCGGAAGTCTCTTTTTTATGCTTCTTCTGTTTTTTGTCCGCTTTTCTCAGCTTCTCGTCCTTTTCCTTCTGTCTGGCGGATTTCTTTTTCTCTTTATTTTTATCCTTCAATCTATTTCCTCCTTGCTCCGAAAAGCTGCCTCCCGGCTCAATCGTAGACAATCACAGGACTTCCAATAGAAATCGTCTCATAAATTTTCTTGGCCTGCTCATAAGGAGTGTTGACGCATCCGTGAGAACCGTTCGTGAGATAAATCGTTCCGCCAAAGTAATACCGGTTCTGCATATCGTGAATCCCCACATCACCGTTAAAAGGCATCCAGTAATCCACAGGCGATTCATACCCTTCGCCTTCCAAGATAGTATCCCGCATCTTGGCATCAATAGCCCAGACACCGCCGGAAGGAGTCGCGTCTCCTTTATTGGGATTGCCTGTGACCACGGGAGTGTCCACCACCAGGTAGCCGTTCTCATAGCACCACATCCGCTGCTGTGAGATACAAATCTCCACATATGTGTAACCGATATCGTCCGTGTCTCTGCTCATAGCTGTGTACAGATAGACAGGCTCCCTGGTATCCGTAACTCCATCCCTGACACCCTGAATCAGAGCCTCCGCTGTAGCCTCCTGGTCTATGCACCATCCATAATCCCCTCCCGACAGGGAGACCATCGTGCCAAGAGAGGTATAGAATTGCCGGTCACACCCGAAGGTGTCGTACTTTGCCGCAAGACTTTCCACGTACTCCCTGATTTTGGCCTCATCCACATAGTAGGAGCCGTCCTGGTTTTCCTTAATCCACTGCTTGATCACCGATCCGTCCACCACTTCCCTGCGGTCGCCGAAATCATACGTGATGCAGGCCCGGGTCAGCTCATTTAATTCCTCCGCATCCTGATTCAGCTCTTCATCATCCCTGTATACTGTGGGATTTCTATAGCAGCCCTCTTCCTCCAGAGAAATCCTTCCCTCTCCCTGATCCAAAGCCTTCAGCACCGCCTGTATGGTCTTTTCCTGATCCAGTGCCGTTCCCATAACCTCAGGCACCACCTCATATCCCAGGGCTGTATCCCCTAGATACGCATTCTGCGGGGAGACAACCTTAGTAATGTCAAAGCATTCAAGCTTAAGGAGCGCAGCCTGGGCGCTCTCTCTATTATATGTAAAAGATACGGATTCCGTCCCTCTTCCAGGCAGGAGCATCATAACCGGCCACAGATAGGCCCTCTGCTTTTTCAGAAGTTTCTCAATGCTCCCGTCATCTTTAAATTCCAACTGGATGTCTCCGGCAGAGATCTTTTCTTCTCTCCCCTCTCTTTGTTCCAGCGTCAGAGCATAAGAATCCAGTTTCTGGGAAATCTCTTCCTTGGCCTGAGAAAGCGTCATTCGCCCGCAGTCTATTCCATAAATCACTGTATTTCCGTAAAAATGAAAAGAGAAATAAACAGCGGCCGCCACATAGGCTGCGCCCAGCAGTCCAAAAATCACAAAAAAAACTCTGCGCACTCTCTTCTTCTTCCATTGGGATAAACGCTGCTCCAGAGTGGCTGCTGTATCTGCCGCTTTTTTCTGCCCGGCCCTTCCCGCAGCCTGTCTCTGCCTGTTTTCTCTGCTTTGTCTGTTTTCTCCACTCTGCCTGTTCGCTCTGCTCTGCCTGTTTTCTATGCTTCGCCTGTTTTCTCTGTTCTTTCCCGCTTCAGGCCTCAGCCTGCCGATCTTTCTTCCTTCCTCTTCTTCCATGTCCTGACCCCACAATTTGCTCTAACTCCCAAAGATCCTCAATTTCAAAATCCGCCTGCGGCTCATTCCCGTCAGCAAAGCCGTTTCTCAAAAACCAGCAGGTGTCGATCCCTGCCAGTTCCCCGCCCCGGATATCTGAGCTCAGCGAATCTCCCACAATGACCGCCTCTTCCTTGCGAAATCCCGGTATTCTCTCAAAAACCTTCTGAAAATACTCCGGCTGAGGCTTCTGAAAACCGATCTCCTCTGAAATGAAAAAGTCTTTAAAATACGGTTCCAGTCCGCTTTCCTTCATCCTTCGCCTCTGGGTAAAACCTACACCGTTGGTCACCAGATATAAGCTGCACACTTCCGACAGCTTTCTGCACACTTCCAGGGCGCCGGGAATCGTATAGCTTCCTTCACTGAGAGCATTCTGATACGATTCCTCGAATCCTTCAAAGGCTCCTTCCAGCTTCACGGCCTGGAAGGTCCTGCGAAACCGCTGATCCAAAATTTCCTGCTTGGATATCTCCCCTCTCTCAAAAGCCGCCCACAGTCCGTGATTGATGGCGTCATACGTCTGAAACAGCAGCGCATCCGGCTCTATGCCGTATTTTCGGAAAGTACTGCCAAAGGCCTCCCGTTCTGACTTTTTAAAATCCAGAAGGGTTTCGTCCGCATCCATCAGCACAAATTTATATCTCATACCGATCCTCCTGAAGCTTCCCCAAAAACAGGGCATATATTTTTCTTATTGCAGGTAAAATTTATTATATGATGCCTACGGATTGTTCCGTGCTGCGCACTCCCACAATCCTGGCATCATTATATACGATTTTTCAGACAATAGCAAGAAAGAGTCCGCAGCCACAGAATAAACACAGTTTCTTCCCTGATTCTACACAGATTTAACCTACACTGGCTTTTATGAGACTGTCCTTATGACAGGTCTGAATCTTTTAAAGTAAGGAGTGTGAAGGCTTTGATTGAGGTAAATCACCTGGTAAAACGCTATGGAAACGCATTGGCGGTAGACGATCTGTCCTTTACCGTGGAAGAGGGTCAGATCTACGGATTTCTGGGCCCCAACGGCGCTGGGAAAAGCACCACCATGAATATTATGACAGGATACATTGCATCTACTTCCGGAGATGTGTTCATTGACGGCCACAATATTCTGGACGAGCCGGAAAAGGCCCGGAAATGCATCGGCTATCTTCCTGAAATCCCGCCTCTCTATACCGATATGACCGTGGAGGAATATCTGTCCTTTGCCGCAGAGCTTAAGAAAATCCCCAAAGATAAAATCCGCAGGATGCTGGATGAAAGCATGGAGCTTACAGGTCTTCTGGAAATGCGTTCCAGACTGATCAAAAATCTCTCAAAAGGCTACCGGCAGCGCACCGGCCTGGCTCAGGCTATTCTTGGGTATCCCAAAATTATCATTCTGGATGAACCCATGGTAGGGCTGGATCCTAAACAGATCATTGAAATCCGTGACCTGATCCGCAAGCTTGGCAAAAACCATACGGTGATTTTAAGCTCCCATATTCTCTCGGAAATCAGCGCAGTCTGCGACCAAATTTTGATTATCTCTCATGGCAGGCTGGCCGCTAATGACACGCCGGAAAATCTTGAAAAGCTGATGGAAGGCTCCAATACCCTGAATCTCACCGTAAAGGGCGACGCTCCCTCTCTGCACCGCATTCTGAAGCAGACAGAAGGCATCGTCTCATACTCTGTGTCTTCTTCTGAAGAGAAGGGCGCCTGGGATGCCGTTATAAAGACAGCCCCTGGCTCTGATCTCAGGGAACGGCTGTTTTATCTTCTGGCCAGCCAGAAAATGCCGATCCTGAACCTGCAGCAGTCCAGAGTATCTCTGGAGACGGTATTCCTTGAACTGACCGAAGAGGACAGCCCAAAGAAGGACAGCGAAGAAAGCTCTTTTGCTGGAAAGATTCCAGATTCAAACGAAAGGAGTGACGTTTCATGACAGCAATCTATAAGAGAGAGGTGAAAAGTTTCCTGACCTCCATGACCGGCTGTGTATTTATCGCCCTTTTACTGGCGGTGGCCGGCATCTATTTCTCAGCTTATCACCTGCAGGGCCTCTACACTCAATTTTCCTATACCCTCCAGGGAATGCTCTTTATATTTCTTATAGCGGTACCCATACTTTCCATGCGGGTTCTGGCTGAAGAGAGAAAAACCCGGACAGACCAGCTCCTTCTTACCTCCCCGGTATCTGTCCCCGGGATTGTCCTGGGAAAGTATCTGGCGCTGGCGACTATTTTTCTGATTCCCGTATGCATTCTCATGGCGTACCCTTTGATTTTAACACAGTTCGGAACGGTGTCTCTGGCGATGGCCTACACCTCCCTTCTGGGCTTTCTCCTTCTGGGGTGCAGCTTTCTCTCCATCGGCCTCTTTCTCTCTTCCGTTACAGAGAGCCAGGTAATTGCTGCCGTGCTTACCTTTGTGGTACTGCTGATCTGCTATTTAAGCCAAGGGATCGCTTCCTTCTTCCCGGAGACCGCTTCCGCTTCCTTTTTCACTCTTTTGCTTATGGCAGCGGTTCTTTCTCTGGTGCTCTACTATATGACACGGCACACGATTTTGTTCTTTGTCATTTTCGCAGCGTCAGAAGGAATTTTAATCCTGATGTACCTCCTTGACAGCTCCCTCTATGAGGGACTGATCCAGAATCTCTTTGGCGTCCTGGACATCACGGCGCCCTTTTATGAGTTCGCTTCCGGGCTGTTGGATCTGTCGGGGATCGTATACTACCTGTCTGTCATTTTTGTCTTTCTGTTTCTGACGGTTCAGTCCATTCAGAAACGGCGCTGGAGTTAGGAGCATTCTGGTGATATGTCAAGTACTTTTTGAAGAAAGTTTTGGGGGGATTTATAAAAAAGGGCGCACTTCACCATCACTCGCTCAGGCAATTTTAAAAAGCGAATGTCAGTTCGGCTCTGTATTCAGT
>DVGR01000137.1 GCA_018712605.1 Candidatus Choladousia intestinigallinarum | reverse complement strand
GACGTTGAAAAACTGGAGGATGCAGATGGAAGTTTTGACGCTGTGGTGACCAGGAATGTGACCTGGAACCTGCCGTATCCGGAAAAGGCTTATAAAGAGTGGTATCGGGTGCTGAAGCCTGGAGGAATATTCCTTAATTTTGATGCGGACTGGTACGGCCATCTATTTGATGAGAAGAAGCGAAGAGAATATGAGCAGGACCGCAGGCAGGTGGAGCAGCAGGGGTTTCAGGATTATTATGAGGGAACAGACATAGAGCGGATGGAGATGATTGCCCGGGAGATGCCTTTGAGCCGCGAGACACGACCCGGATGGGATCTGAATATAATGGAAAAAGTCGGATTTGATGGGGCAGTGTGCAGTCAGGAAGTCTGGCGGCAGGTCTGGACAGAGGAGGAAATTTCTAATAATCGTTCCACGCCGATTTTTCTGCTGGAAGGGAGAAAACGCCGTGAAAATTACATCTTGAATAACATTCAGGTACAGCCAGGAAGCAGTTGGAACGGATATTTGGAACTGAATCACGGAGAATTTTGTCTTCCGGGCGCAGTTTTTCATGGAGAAAAACCAGGGAAGACTGTGCTGATCACAGCGGGAGTGCATGCGGGAGAATATGTAGGGATCCAGGCGGCCATTGAGCTGGCTCAAAAATTGGATGTGTCCAAGGTGGCGGGGACGATTGTGATTATAAAAGTAATGAATGTGCCTGCTTTTGAACACCGCAGCGGCAGTATGGGGTTTAGCGATGGAAAGAATTTGAACAGAGTATTTCCAGGCAGACCACAGGGCACGGAGATGGAACGTCTGGCTTATGCAGTGGCAAAAGAACTTCATCCTATTGCAGATTATTATATTGATCTGCATTGTGGAGACAATTATGAAAAACTGACACCGTATGTCTATTATGCCGGGGAAGCCCCGGAAGAAACCGTAATCCGATCCAGGCAAATGGCGCAGCAAGTGGATGTTCCTTATATGGTAAGATCCAATGTGGCCTCCGGCGGATCATATAATTATGCGGCATCCAAAGGGATTCCAAGCATTTTGATTGAAAGAGGGGGAATGGGCGCCTGGAATCAGGAGGAGGTACGTTCTGCCAGAATGGATGTATGCAATGTGCTGGATTATCTGGGCATTTACCAGGAAGGAAAAAGTCAGCGCAGGTATGATCCGGCTGAAGTGGCAGACGTATGTTATCAAAATGCAAAAAAAGGCGGACTGTGGTATCCCTTTAAGAAGGTCGGAGATTCATTTCGTAAAGGAGAAATCCTTGGCGAAGTACGGGGTTACGAGGGGAATGTTCAGGAAGTAAGTAAGGGAAATTATGACGGCATAGTGCTGTATATGACGGGATCTTTACAGGTGGTAAGCAATGGCCCGATGATTGCCTGCGGAAGGCTTGCAGCCGTCGGAGACGAGAGAAAAGAAAGAATCATTCGCTATTGGAAAAAGAGAAGTTCTGACTTTCTGGTGCAGAGAAGGGCGGAGCTTTACAGTCCAATAGCGGACCGTTGGAGAAGAGAGATACAGGAGCAGATTCCTGGGGACAGAAAACTGAAAATTCTGCATGTGGGCTGCGGCGCAGGCTTCTTTTCGATCCTGCTTGCGAAAGAGGGGCACGAGGTCACCGGTATTGATCTTACGGCTGATATGGTCGAGAACGCAAAAATACTGGCGGCGGAGGAGAATGCGGAATGTTCCTTTTATGTAATGGATGCAGAGAAGCTGGATTTTGAGGATGAGAGCTTTGATGTGGTAATCTCCCGGAATCTGACCTGGACGCTGCCCGATGTACGCCATGCGTACGAAGAGTGGATGCGGGTGCTGAAGCACGGAGGTGTGCTGTTGAATTTTGACGCTAACTATGGCCTGGAGGACTGCAGGGACACGTCAGGATTGCCGGAAAAGCATGCTCACAATATGGTGGGTAGAGAGATGGCGGAGGAATGTGAAGCGATTAAGCGCCAGCTTCCCGTCAGTTTCCGCAGCCGTCCGGCCTGGGATGTGGAGATACTGAGCGGCATGAACATACAGAAGTTTGAGGTGGATCTGGGCGTGAGTTCCAGGGTTTATCTGGAAAAGGATGAGTTTTATAATCCCACACCCATGTTCAGGATCACTTCAAGGAAAAAATGAGATGGATCTGAAACAATTAAGATGCCTGATTGCCTGTGTGGAGACAGGATCTTTCAGCGAAGCGGCAAAAAAACTTTACACCACTCAATCTAGTGTGAGTAAACTGATTAAATCGCTGGAGGATTCTCTGGGAATACTGATTTTTGAGCGGATGCCCCGGGGGATTCGGCTGACGGCGCAGGGGAAGAAAATCTATCATCATGCCTGCAGGATTGTCAGCGAAGCAGATGGGCTGAAGGCAATGGCCAGGCGGGGAGAGGCAGAGTGGCTGCGGATCGCTGCAAATCCCAGCTCATGGTTTTCCGATCAGTTCGTCGATTACTACAACGAAAACGAAGAGAAAAATTATCATTTTCAGATCACCACGGCCGGAGTCAGAACTGTGATGGAACGGGTGCGGGATTATCTGGATGATATGGGTTTTGTGTATATTCTGGGACAGCAGGAGGTAGCGTTTCTTTATGAAATAGGAAAGGAACATCTGGTTTTTGAACCGCTTCATGAGACAGAAATTATACTTTATCCCGGCGGAAGCAGCCTTTTGCAGGGGAAAAGGGATCGGATTAACATGAAAGAGGCGGCCGGAATCCGCTTTATCCAGAACTATCAGGACGAATTTTTTGATATTGAGTCCCTCGGGACCGAAGACGGGGACGGATGGAATGGACTGGATATCTCAGTGCTGACGAACAGCGATTACATCATGGAGAAGATGCTGAGAAAAAGCGATGTGGCAAATATCAGCGGCAATTATCTTTCGGCGGGAAAAGGGACTGCGCCGGGTGTTGCGCTGGATATCCCGGATAACAGGGTAATATTTGGCTGTATTTTCCGCAAAGGAGAGAAAAAAAGCAGCGGCGTTGAAGCGCTGATGGAATTTCTGAAAAGCAGGATTCAGGGAAATTAAGTATTCGAAATGTATTACTTTCTATTCCAATTATGAATACCGGATAATCCCCGGGGGTGGGTTGTCCGGTATTTTTGACCGTGATAAAGTAAGAAATGGCTACTGTTCACAGTTCCCTGTGAACAGTAACATTTGCGGGTTCATTTTAAGTTTTGCTGCGTAAAAGGAGCCCGCTCACCCATGTATCACATTCTTACGTCTCAAACAGCAAGTGTTTGAGACTGCTGTGAA
>DVGR01000018.1 GCA_018712605.1 Candidatus Choladousia intestinigallinarum | reverse complement strand
GGTTATCAGGCATGGCAGAAAAAGTTCCATCGTCAGGTGAAGCGTGGGGAGAAAGGCATCCAGATCATTGCCCCTGCGCCGATCCGGGAAAAGGAAGAAGTGGAGAAGATTGATCCGGCGACGTTGGAGCCGGTGCTGAAGCCGGATGGGACGCCGGAGATGGAGGAAGTGGAATATACAATCCCACGCTTCCGGATCACTACGGTATTTGATGTATCCCAGACTGACGGGGAGCCGCTTCCGGAACTGGCTACGCCGGAGCTGATGGGAAGTGTGGAAAACTATGAGATATTTATGCAGGCGATCCGGGATATTTCCCCGGTGCCGATCCGTTTTGACGAGATTGAGAGCGGGGCAAAGGGATTTTACAGCAGTATAGATAAAGAAATCGTGATTCAGAATGGCATGAGTGAAAGCCAGACCATGAAAACCGGTATCCATGAAGTTACCCACGCAAAGCTCCATGACAGGGACGTTATGGAGGAAATGGGCGAGAAAAAAGATAAGCTGACAAGGGAAGTAGAAGCGGAAAGCGTGGCCTATACGGTCTGCCAGTATTTCGGTCTGGATACGTCAGAATATTCCTTTCCCTATATTGCCGGATGGAGTAGTGATAAGGATATGAAAGAGCTTCGCACTTCTATGGATACGATTCGCAGAGTTTCCGGAGAGTTTATTGATCAGATGGTAGAACGTATGCAGGAAATCCAGAGAGAAGCCCAGCGTCATCAGGAAACAGCGCTTTTCCAGAGCGAACAGGACAGATATGGGATTTATCAGCTCCGTGAGGACAGGGACGGGACGGATTATCGTTTTATGGGAATGGCTTACCTGCAGGAACAGGGCATCACTGTGGACGGCGCCGATTATCAGTTCGTTTACGGAGATGAACTGCAGGAAGGGGATACCCTGGAAGCCTTGTATACAAAATTCAATACAGACCATCCGGCAGACTATACCGGGCATTCCCTGTCGGTGAGTGATGTGGTTGTCCTGAAAAAAGATAAGGAGCTGACCGCCTACTATGTGGACAGCTTTGGGTATCAAGAGCTTCCGGAATTTGATGCACAGAGAAAGAAACTGCTGGAAAGCCAGATAAAAGAATATCCGCCGCTCTATCTGTCGGATCTTACTTACGCTATGGAACATAGAAACGCAGACGCTTACCTGGATTCACGGAAGCTGAACCTGGACTGTAAGAAAGCGATTGAAGAAGCGATTGACAGCCACTTTGACGGGTATCATCTGGCCCATGAAGCTGCGGCAGATGTGGTGGAAACATACGGGGCAGAACGGGTGTCTTTTGTGCTGGCCTGTACCGTCCAGCACCTCAGATCAGACGGGCGGTTTTCAAAAGAGACTAAGGAATGGGCGGATCGCTTCAAAATCCCGGAGAATATCAGCCGTGGGATGGATCTCAATGCCGATTATGTGGTGACGAGCCATCCGGCAGTCATGGACGGTTTTATCGGCCTTGCCCGGAAAGAAATGGGGGAACAGGAGCAAGAAAAACAGGCCGGACAGATCGGCCCGGAGACAAAAGGGCTTTTGGTAGAGGGGCATTTTGGCACCTGGCACACGGCAGAAGTGAAGGAAATCGCCGGGGAGACTTTCTTCCGGATGGAGCATGACGGGTATGGGGATACGGTGGCAGGGATTATTGTGGATGCAGACGGGAAGCTGGTGGCGGAGGATCTGGAGCATGGATTTGACGATGGTGCTATGGAAGCGATCACAGAATATCTCTATGAGAAAGTGCCAGAGCCGTTTATCAAGCAGTTCTATGTGGTGAATGACGCCTATGGTGACAAAGCAGAGCGGGAATATCAGTATTTTGAAAACCTGGATGAAGCAATCCAGGCATATCACCTGTTACCAAACCACCTGGACAAACGGTTGGGGATGGAAAGCCGGGAGCCTGTTACTTCCAGAATGACGCTGCTCAAATGTGAGAATGGGATTGAAAATGTGGAGGATGTGAAAAAGGCTTCATTGGATGGAAAATGGATAAATGATGAAGTGGCAGATGCGTATAACCATGCGCAGTTTTATCTTGATAATAAAGATACCAATATCGTGTATGAACTTCCATCGATGAAAGGTTACTTTTATATTCAGACATCCGCAGAGGGCTGGTTTGATTATACGTTTTATGATCGGAAATACCGGGAACTGGACGGAGGATCTTATGAGAACACGGATATTTCTATTCAAGAGGCGGTGGAAGCTCTCCTTAATGAAGAAAAGATTATGTTAGCTCAGTGTCATGTGGTTTGTTGGAACGACTTTATGGAGGCAGTAACAGAGGCAGGGCAGCGAGAAATACAAGGGAAAATAGAAATGCCACTAACTTCCGGTATAACAGAAAAAGAAAAAGCGCTGGGTGATATGAGCCGTTCAGCAATAGAGGAAACGGTGTTGTGTTACGCACAGGCACAGCTTGAGGATATGGGACTGGAGGACGAAGTAAAACTAAACGCTGCCCGTGTTTATGGCAGCCGCACAAGAGCGGGATTATACAACAATGGTTCTGATTTGGATGTGGTTCTTTTCTACACAGGAAATATCCGGGAAGATGATTTTTTCTCGGCCCTTCATAAAGCTGGAATGGCGATTGTAGGGATTCCGCTGGATATTACCCCAGTATCTGAGAATCGAACCTATACTATGGAAGAATATATGAAAAATGCGGAGAAATATCTGGATGATAAAGAATTGAAGAAGCTGGCATATGATATTGATCAGTTTCTAAACGAATTTGATCTGTATGAATACCGGGATACAGTTGAGGACAGGGAAGAAAATGTGGAAATGATTTATGCTGATCTTGTTTCCGGAGAAGCAGAGTCCATACGGAAATGGGTGGCAGAGATTGCCGAGGGGGAGAATGACGATCTTCCAGAGGATGTAGAAAATGCAAAGAAATTGTTAACAAGAATTGAGCAGGCACAGGAGACGGGCAGGGCGGAAGTTATGTATGAGCCGGAGGTGGAAGAAGCAAAAATTACGTTCTATGTGGCAGAGTGCATGGAGTTCCCTGTGATGGGAGAGTATCACGATAACCTGACACTGAGGGAAGCCTTTCAGAAATACAAAGAGATCCCGGCGGAGCGGATGAACGGGATCAAAGGGATCGGCTTCCGGCTGGAGGACGGGAGTATGTATGACGGGGATTATGAACTGATGCGGGCCGGGAGCATCTCGAAAGATGCGATTGACCTGGTTCCCCATTATCAGGAAAGCCCCCTGGTGCAGAAAGCCATGGCAGACCTGGAGAAAATGCTGGCAGAGGAGCAACAGAGGAAAGAGCCGGTGCAGACAGAGCCGGCGGCAGAACCGGGCGGACAGGACAGACCGGGGAATATGGTACAGAAACCAGAAGCATCGAAGCCTGCCGGGGTGCGCCAGTCTGTCCTTGCGGCGCTGCGTGAGAGGCAGGCAAAACAGAAAGCCCAGGAACAGCAGGTACAAAAAGAGGGAGAGAAAACTGAAAAGATAGCCCAGGGGCGCAGGAAAGGAGAACCGGAGTTATGAGAGTACGATTTGAGGAAGAGGAATATTTTGTTATGGCTGTGTTTGAGAAGGATACCCGTACCGGAACCATGGAGGAAATCCGCCGGGTGCTTCCATTTATCAGGGAAGATGGGGAGATGCTTGCACTTGTCAACAGTACGCTGAAGAAAATGGAGCAGCTCACGGATCAGGAGTTCTCAGGGATGGATCTGGAAACCTATGCGCAGGAACCGGCGGAGGAAGCGTGATGGAGATCAGCCAATTTGCCCTGTACCAACTGAAGAATATCCCGGAAAACCGGATGATCCGCTACCGCTCTTATAAAACGCTGCAGGAGCAGCATATCCCTGTGCGGTATGCGAACTATGAACAGGTTTACCTGGGACGGATGAAGAAAGGGGATAAGCCGGACACGATACGGAAGCGCCTGGGGGAGCATCCGCCCCGCAGATCTGCCTGCCACAGCCTAAGCGTCAGTGATGTGCTGGTCTTAAACAGCGGTGGCGAGATCACAGCCTATTATGTGGAAAAAGAAGGCTTTGTTGTGCTTGCCGGTTTTCACCGCCTGGGTTCCTCCAGTGCCTTGATTTCCTATGATACAACAGATTTTCATATTGAGGGGAAAGAAGGAAGCTGGCTTGCCTATGACAGTATCATCATAGACGGGCGGGAATTTTTCCTCATGGAACACACCGTTTACGGGGCGCAGGCGGCCAATGTGGTGCTGGACAGTGCGGGGAATATGGTGGCAGACAATGTTTTCCACGGCTTTGACGGGACAGTAAAACAGCAGATTTGGGAGTACCTGCACCCGCCAGCAAAAGAGCCGGAACCGGAGAAAACTAAAAAGCCGGTGATGGAAAACTGGCAGAAAGCCTACGAAAACGGGGAATATCTGCGCAGCGCCGAGATTACGGAAGAGCAGAATTACAACATGATTGATGGGCGTATGAATAATCTGCCGAACAAGCCTCGGAAGATTGGAGGACGGATTTCTGTGCTGGATCGGCTCCATCTGAAGCAAGAGGAGATTGCCAGAAAGAGCGGGAAGCCTGTGCCGCAGATGGCGGCGGAAGAAGAAATGGAGCGGAGAAGAAAATAGAAAAGGGAAGATGTTTTGCCGGGAGGAGGGCGTAAAATTTTCTGTGTCTATGGGGAAAATCTTCTTTGATAAGAATCAGATATGTATAATTGTATTGTCCAAATTTCTGGTTTTCTGCTGTCGAATTATTCATCTGATAATAGTATTGCCCATTCGACTCAGGTTATACATGAATTTTAAAATTTTTTGCAGCACAAATAACGGCATCAGCAATCCCTTTTCGTGGGCTCTGCCCACACCCGGCCTCAGGAATAAGGTGGGATTTTCTGGGAATACTATAAATGCCGAAGGGATAAGGTGAAGACAGGAGCTGGATGTGTTTACATCCACTCCTGTTTTCTGTTTACAGGT
>DVGR01000136.1 GCA_018712605.1 Candidatus Choladousia intestinigallinarum | reverse complement strand
CCTCATGGTTTTATGAATCTGTCACGAAGTGGTTTTTCTGCCATTGACAGAAAAAAACTGCCGCCAACTGTGTTTCATCCACAATCGGCGGCAGTTCTGCCTGCTGTTTTTCTTTTTAGACTTCTGTCAGGAAAGCTGAGCAAGTCTTGTCTTTACCTGTTCCATCATCTGCGTATATTTCTCAAGCTTCGCCTTCTCTTCTTCTATCTTGGCCTGGGGCGCCTTGCTCATAAAACGCTCATTGTTCAGCATTCCATTTACCCTGGCCAGTTCTTTCGTCAGTCTCTCTTCTTCTTTCTGAAGACGGGCAATCTCCTTGTCTACATCTACCAGATCCGCAAAAGGCATATAGATTACGGCCTCGGGAATCACTGCGGAAACAGCGTCCTGGGAAATCCCCTCTTTGTCTCCCTGTACATGTACCTCGCCGGCATATCCCAGGGAGGCAAAGAATACCTTGCCATCCTCAAAAATCCTGCGGATTTCTTCCTCCTCTGACACCACATATACCTGTGCCTTTCTGGACGGAGGCACGTTCATGCCGGTGCGCACGTTCCGAATGGCCCGCACTGCCTCCTTTATAGTCTCAACCGCTTTTTCTTCCTGCGGGAAATTCCATTTTTCTTCATACAGGGGCCAGGGTGAAATCATAATAGATTCTTCTTCCGGCCACAGGGTACAGAAAATCTCTTCCGTGATAAAGGGCATATAGGGATGAAGGAGCTTCAGAGCCGTGGTCAGGACGTTTTTAAGCGTCCAGAGCGCTGCGGCTTTGGTGGTATCTGTGTCACTGTACAGACGCGGCTTTACCATCTCGATGTACCAGTCGCAGAATTCCTCCCAGATAAAGTCATAGACTTTCTGTACGGCGATTCCCAACTCGTACTTCTCCATGTTCTCCGTCACTTCCCGGATCAGGGTGTTTGCCTTGGAGAGAATCCATCGATCCGGGCTTGTGAGATCCTCTTCAGAGATCGCTTCCGGGATTTCCGCCTTCTCAAGGTTCATAAGAATAAACCTGGAAGCATTCCACACTTTGTTGGCAAAGTTTCTGGAGGCCTCTACTCTCTCCATATAAAAACGCATGTCGTTTCCCGGTGCATTGCCGGTAATCAGAGTCAGGCGCAGGGCGTCGGCCCCATACTGGTCTATGATCTCCAGGGGATCAATGCCGTTCCCCAGGGATTTGCTCATCTTTCGTCCCTGGGAATCCCGTACCAGGCCGTGAATCAGAACGTGATGGAAAGGCACCTTTCCCGTCTGCTCCAGTGATGAGAACACCATTCGGATAACCCAGAAGAAAATGATGTCATATCCCGTTACCAGCACGTCTGTTGGGAAGAAATAATCCAGCTCCGGGGTGTGCTCCGGCCATCCCAGGGTAGAGAAGGGCCAAAGAGCGGAGCTGAACCAGGTGTCCAGTGTGTCCTCGTCCTGGACAAAATGACTGCCTCCGCATTTCGGGCAGGTTCCCGGCATTTCCCTGGCCACTGCGATCTCCCCGCAGTCCTGGCAGTAGTATGCGGGAATTCTGTGGCCCCACCAGAGCTGTCTGGAAACACACCAGTCCCGGATATTCTCCAGCCAATGAAGATAAATTTTGTCAAAGCGGTCCGGCACAAAGGTCAAAGTGTGATCTTTCAGGGCCTGGATCGCCGGCTTGGCCATCTCATCCATACGAACGAACCACTGGGGCTTGATCATGGGCTCCACTGTGGTCTTGCAGCGGTCATGGGTACCTACGCTGTGGCTGTGGGGAACTACCTTAACCAGAAGCCCCAAATCCTCCAGATCTTTTACGATGGCCTTCCTGGCCTCGTAGCGGTCCATACCGGCATATTTGCCTCCCAGTTCATTGATGGTGGCGTCATCGTTCATGATATTGATCTCTTCCAGACCGTGACGTTTTCCCACCTCAAAGTCATTGGGGTCATGGGCCGGCGTAATCTTTACGCAGCCGGTTCCAAATTCCGGATCCACATAGGAATCGGCGATGACCGGGATCTGTCTTCCGGTAAGGGGAAGCTCCAGCATCTTCCCGATCAGATGGCCGTACCGTTCATCGTCGGGATTCACAGCCACTGCTGTATCTCCCAGCATGGTCTCCGGCCGGGTGGTGGCGATTTCCACGTACTTTCCCTCTTCCCCTACAATGGGGTAATGGATATGCCAGAAGAAACCGTCCTGATCCTCATGCTCTACCTCAGCGTCCGAGAGGGAGGTGCGGCATACGGGACACCAGTTGATGATCCTGGAGCCTCTGTAGATATAACCTTTTTCATAGAGCCGGATAAATACTTCCTCCACCGCTTTGGAACAGCCTTCATCCATGGTAAAGCGCTCTCTGTCCCAGTCTGCGGATGCCCCCAGCTTCTTAAGCTGGTTGATAATCTTACCGCCGTACTCTTCCTTCCATTCCCAGGCATATTCAAGGAATTTCTCTCTTCCAATCTCTTTTTTATCAATTCCCTGCTCTTTCAGTTTTTCCGTGACCTTCACCTCTGTAGCGATGGCTGCATGGTCGGTTCCCGGCTGCCAGAGCGTCTCATAACCCTGCATTCTCTTAAAACGGATCAGAATATCCTGCATAGTCTCATCCAAGGCGTGGCCCATGTGGAGCTGTCCCGTTACATTGGGGGGCGGGATCACAATGGTGAAAGGTTTCTTATCAGGATTTACCTCCGCATGGAAATACTTTCTGTCCAGCCACTTCTGGTACAGACGGTCTTCCAGCCCCTTGGGGTCATACGTCTTTGCCAGTTCTTTTTTCATAGAGTCCTCCTCCTTCATGTTGTCAGGTACCGCATTGGAGCTTCTTCTTTAGGAACAAAGTTTCCTAAATCAAAGACCCCGATGCAAGCATACGGGGTATCAAGCTAGCAGCGATGCAAGCATCGGGGTATTTGACCCTCGCGGCGTTCGCCAAATGGATGCGCTAGCGCATCCGCTTGGCTCACTGCCCGCGGGAATAAAATAAAAAGCCCTCTGCATACAGCAAAGGGCGAAAAATCCGCGGTACCACCTTTATTAAGCCTGTGTTGTTTTGGAAACAGGCTTATCTCTTCCTTCTGTAACGGGAATTCCCGGAACCGCCTACGCACCATAGGCTTCAGCCGTTCAGTTCAAAAGCTACCTTCCACAGCCGCTCTCCCGGACAGCCTCTCAGCCGGTGAACCGTCCTCTCTTTTGGCGCTGACTGCGTACTCCTCTTTCTCATCACTTTTTTCCTATGGGATAACCTTAACAGAGGAAGGAAAGATTGTCAAGGGGTCATGTTTTTAAACGCTCAGTTTCCTCTCCATAATCCAGCCGGAGATCAGATAGTATACCGCCGATAACAGGAATGAAACGGCGATAATCCATCCGAACTGGAGCTTGAAATCCTCTAACTGAGGCACTAAATCCAAAATCAATCCATCCGCCCACATAAGGACCATATACAGCACAAAGCTTACAAATCCGCTGAACTTTTTCCCTGCCAGCACGGAGGCGGACAGGAGGATCGCAAAGTATCCGGTGACTACCATTAAAAGCCAGGTTGCGATACAGCCAAAGAAGGCGATCAGAATGTCCCATACCGGGATTTCAAGATTGACATTGAAGGAGCGGGCGAAATCCTGCAGCACGCTTATAAACTCTTCCAGGCCGCCGATGTAAATGATTCCGATACTCCAGTCCGCCACTGCTAGCAGGGCAAAAAATACGCCGGCCAGGAAAAGGGAAAGTCCGTTCTCCACGATCTTGGCTCCCAGAATCTGGAAGCTGTTCTTGGGAGTGAGAAACAGCATGTAGCTCTGCTTCGTATTTAGATCCCGATGCCAGATCAGAAGACTCTCAATGCCAATATAAAAGATGCCCACAGAGGCGCACAGAACCAGGCCCATGATTCCAAAGCCAAGGCCCTTATCCCATTTCAGAAACACGCCGGCCAGATATAAAATCTCCACAAGTCCTGTTATGACCAGTAAAACAGCTTTGGAAAACATCGTTTTCCGCAATTCATATTTCATCAGTTTTCCCATGTCTGTTCCCCTCCATGTCCATAAATCTCTCTGTACCGTTCTACCACAGATTTTCCCTTGGTCATCCGAAGCTCTTCCACGCCGCAGACATCCACCAGACGGCTTTCCTTCATAAAGATCGCCTCATCCGCCACTCTTTCCAGCTCATCTACCAGATGGCTGGAGATCACCAGCGAGACATCCTGCTCTGCCGCTTCAATGACACTGGCTATGATATCGTCCCTGGCCAGCAGATCGATTCCATTCAGCGGTTCGTCCAAAAGATATACTCTGGCATTTCTGGCCATAGTGACTGCTATCTTCAGCTTTGCCATCATACCGGATGAAAGTGCCTTCGCTTTCAGATCCGGTGTCAACTCCATTCTCTTAAGGAGCCCTTCATACTTCTTTTCTGAAAAATCTTCAAAGAAATCTTTGTAATATTTTCCTACATCTCCTACAGTCATCCAGGAGTAAAAATATGGCTCCGTGGACATATAGGCAATCTCCCGCCGGCTGTTTTGTCCAACTGGCTGACCGTTATAGTAAAATCCGCCGGAGGTAGGCTTCACGAGTCCCACCGCCATCTTCATCAAAGTCGTCTTGCCGCTGCCGTTGGGTCCCAGCATAGCGTAGATCTTTCCCGGCTGAATCTGCAGGGACACATGATCCACTGCTGTCTTCCTGCCATATGTCTTCGTAATCTCTCTGCACTCTAACATCCTGTTCTCTCCTTAACTAACTGAATCACTTCTTCGCCGGACATTCCCAGCCGTTTCATTCCTTCCAGGAACTGGTCCATCAGCTCCCCTGCCATCTCAGCCTTCAGGCGTCCTACCACCTCAGGCTCTTCCGTCACAAACGTACCCATGCCTCGCTTCGTATAGCAAATCCCCTCGCTTTCCAGTTCCCGGTACACACGGCTGACTGTGTTGGGGTTAACGGCGAATTGCACCGCCATATCCCGTACGGAGGGAAGCTTCCCCCCCGGCATTAGTTCACCCGTAACAATATCCCTTTTTATCATGGTCATTACCTGCAGGTAAATAGGAAGCGCTGGATTAAATTCCATACTATCATCCTTTCGTGTATTTGTGTATCGGTGTACTATCAACATAGTACACTAGAACTATAGTATTGTCAAGGAGTTTTTTATTTTTTCTTCCGCTCTTTACGCCGTAAAAATGAGAATCACGAAACCGATTACGGCTAAGAATGTAAAAATCATTATTCCCGGCAGAAACCACGCTCCCAGAGGACGCACAACAGCGCTGCACACTACGGCATAGGACAGGATGCCCACTGCCAAAAGCCTGGCCAGGGAAACCATCCCCTGAATTCTCTTTAAAATCCTGCCGGTGTTCTCTTCACTCATAACCTTTTTCCCGCCCAGAAGTCTGGGGAATCTCTCTGCCGCCGTCAGAAGGATAAAGCAGATCCATATAATAAGCAGATAAATCAAAAGGGAAGATTTTTCAGCCATCCTGTCAATCTCCCCTGCCAGATTATAATGCCCCGCTATCTCCTGGGGAAATTTCCCCCACCCTATGCCTAAAAACAGATTTACACCCGCCAGAAGCAAAAATCCAATCCAGTCCATTACCTGGACAAGTAAACTCTTTTTATCTTTCATACGAAAATTTCCTCCTATCTTTTTATCTTTGCCGCTCTGTCCCTTGAAAAAAGAATCCTGCGGAGCTTTTCCTTTATAGGAACAAAGTCTGCTGCTCATATTCCTGATATTTCTCCATGAAAGGAGATCCCTTTGACAGAAAATACTCTGTCATAGAAGCATCAAAAATCCATGCTTCGATCTCCTTCTTTGTCAAAATCAGAGGCATCCGGTTATGTACCTTCTCCACGGACCCATTTGCGGCCGTGGTCAGAATCACAAAGCAGTCCCCCTTTTCATACCGCTGATAGAACCCTGCCATATAAAATTCTTTCTGTTCCGGCACTGAGAAAGTCACACGTTCCTTCTCTTTGTTCCATTCGTAGTAATGCCTGGCCGGGACAGCACAGCGCCTGCGCAGGAGACTTTCCCGGAAAATCCCCTTTTCTCCAGCCGTCTCCGCCCTGGCGTTGATAATCAGATGCTTCTTGTCCCGGTGGGGAAATCCCCAGTACATCCGTTCCCGTGCCATGAATCCCCTGCGGCCTGTAAGGACTTCCGCTTCCTGGGAAGGACAGATCTCCTGATCCAGATAATATCTGCCGCACATCTTTTATCCCCCTGTGTCTTGAGTGCTTTTTTCCTTTGTTTTCCCTATCTGCCTCTGTAGAGCTTCGCATAGATTCCGTTCTTTGCCAGAAGCTCCTCATGGGTTCCTTCCTCTTCGATCCCCTGGGAGGTGAGCACCAGAATCCGCTTTGCGTTGCGGATCGTAGAAAGCCGATGGGCAATGACAAAGGTGGTTCGCCCCTTGGCCAGAGCTTCCATAGACTCCTGGACGATCTTTTCACTTTCATTGTCCAGAGCGGAAGTAGCCTCGTCAAAAATAAGAACGGGAGGATTCTTCAAAAATACTCTCGCAATAGAAATCCTCTGCTTCT
>DVGR01000017.1 GCA_018712605.1 Candidatus Choladousia intestinigallinarum | reverse complement strand
CAGCTTTAGAGTCTCTTTGGTGTGAGGAAAATAGTCTTACGTCTTTAGATCTAAGTCATAATCCAGAATTGGTGAGTCTTTATTGCTATAATAATAGTCTTACATCTTTAGACTTAAGCCAGAACCCAGCTTTAGAGTCTCTTTGGTGTGAGGAAAATAGTCTTACGTCTTTAGATCTAAGTCATAATCCAGAATTGGTGTCTCTTTTTTGCAATGATAATAGTCTTACAGTATTGGATTTAAGTCAGAACCCAGCTTTAGAGTCTCTTGCTTGCAGAAATAATAGTCTTACATCTTTAGATTTAAGCCAGAACCCACGGCTGGACTATATTTCTTGCAGTGGAAATAATCTTACGTCTTTGGATCTAAGCAACAATTCTTGGATAGGAGAAAAGAATCTGTCTGTGGATGATGGAGTGGAAATCATAAGATAGCCGCATCTTTTGGCTGTATTGGATGAAGGAAAGGGAAATACAGATGAGACGATGTTTGGGATGTATGGCGGAATTGGAAGATTCTATGGAGGTTTGTCCCGCATGCGGATACGAGCAGGGAACGGGCGCCCAGGAGCCGTATTATCTCCAGCCGGGAACCATGTTGATGGGAAAATATGTGGTGGGAAAAGCGCTGGGGCATGGCGGGTTTGGAATTACCTATATCGGTTATGACACCCTCTTGAATCGGAAGGTTGCCATAAAGGAGTATTATCCGGGGAATTTTGTGACCAGGGTTCCAGGGCAGACTGGGTTGACGGTTTATTCGGGAAATGCGGGAAAAGAGTTTGAGGCAGGTCTGAAAAGCTTTATATCAGAGGCCAGGAAGCTTGCTCAACTGACGGATACCCCTGAGATTGTGAGAATTTACGACTGTTTTACAGAAAACAACACCGGCTATATTATTATGGAGCTGATACAGGGGTCTACGGTAAAAGAGATATTGTCTTCCCAGGGAAAGCTTTCTTTTTCCGATGCAAAATATATCCTGCTTCAGGTCATGCGAGGGCTTTCCGCAGCTCATAGGCTGGGAATTATACATCGGGATATTTCACCGGATAATATTATGATCGGTGTAGAGGGAAAGGTTAAGCTTTTGGATTTTGGAGCGGCGAAGCATACGGTTTCCGCCCATTCTATGAGCCTGTCCATGGTATTAAAGCCGGGCTATGCGCCGGAAGAACAGTATCGTACAAATGGCAGGCAGGGGGCGTGGACGGATGTGTATGGGGCCGGGGCGACTCTCTATAAAATGGTTACCGGCATAACGCCGGAAGAAGCGATTGAACGGATGGTGGACGACAGGCTGGTCTGGCCTTCCCAGATGGGTATACAACTTCCTGAGTATGCGGAAAGAGCTTTGAGAAAGAGTCTTTCCATCCGCATGGAGGATCGTTTCCAGACCATGGAAGAATTTCGGGACGCATTAGAGGAAAATTATGTTCGGAGGCCGGGAAACTTTGTTCCTCAGGAGGATGGACCTACAGTCGGCCTGGATGCCCCAGGAGAAAGTCCTGTAGGGTAGGATATTTTCCGTGAACCATCTGGAGACGGCGGTTTTGTTAAAAAAATACGAAGGCTTTTGGAAGTCCTATTAGGTTTGGCTGCTTTTTCCGTGGTTTGCTATGGGGTCTGGATCTTCTACGACACCACAGTCAGGGAGAACAGTGAGGGAGCTCCTTCTGAATCATCTGTTCAGAACGGCCGGGAAGAAGGGACGGACTCGGAAAGAATAACAGAGAAAGCATCTCCTTTGCGAACCGGTTCTGAAACTGAAGGCGGGAACAATATTGTGATTTTTGATCATGCCCAGACTGAGAACAGGTTTTCGCCTTCACTGGAGAATGAGAATTCTTCCATCTATGTGATTGGAGAGGATACCGGAGAAAGCATAGAGAGTCCGCAGGCGGATTCGGAGACGGAGATCCACAGGTATGAGCTGATCCGAAAGGATTGTTCCTGGACACAAGCTTTTGTGGAGTGCCAGAGCAAAGGCGGTTACCTGGCAAGGATTGATACGGATGAAGAGTATGCGTATATTCTGGGCGAGATTGAAAGACAGAATATGAAAGACTGCAAATTTTTCCTGGGAGGGCGCAGAGATGCGTCAGACCGGAAGTATTATTGGGTAGATGAGAAAAATCACTTGATTGGCGAATGTTTAAACAACCCTTCTTCCTGGTGCATAGGAGAATGGATGGAAAATGAACCTAGCTTTTCGGATGGGGAAATACAGGAAGCTTACATCAATATGTTTTATTATTCTGAAGAAAACCGGTGGGTGTGGAACGATATTCCAGATAATATACTTGATGTGATGCCGACTTATGCGGGAACGATTGGGTTTATCTGCGAATACGAAGAGTAAAGGGTGGCGAGGTGCCGGATGAAAAAGAAAGGGATGACAATTTCTCTTGCCGTCATTTTGATTCTGGAGATTGCGGCGATTGTTTTGCTTTTACATAAGTGCAGAGCTGATAGACTTGCGTTCCAGGAAAGATATGCGGCCAGAGAAGAGCTGGAGACGGAATCCTGGTCAGAGGAATTCTCTCAGACAGAGCTGAGGGAAGTAATCTTGGATGAGACAGAGGCACCGCAGGTTTTACTTCAGGTTCCGGTGACAGAGGAAACGGATATGGGAGGGAATGAGACGGGAAAAGAAACGGAAATGGATCTGAAAAAACAGGCAGAGGAAATCGTGGCGGCTATGTCCCTGGAGGAAAAGATCGCACAGATGTTTATCATCACGCCGGACGCATTGACTGGAGTGACCGGAGCCAACTACGCCGGCCAGGTTACGGAGCAATGCTTCTAGTCTTACCCAGTGGGAGGGCTTGTGTTTTTTGAGTCCAATATCCTTTCTGAGGAGCAGATCCAGACGATGACTTCTTCCCTGCAGAGGATCAGCCTTTCGTATACGGGACTTCCTATTTTCTTGGGTGTGGATGAGGAGGGAGGAAGAGTTGCCAGGATTGCCGGGAGGGGAATTCTGGATGCTCCGGTTTTTGATTCTATGTACTCTATAGGAATGTCTGGTGATTCTGCACAGGCCTATCAGGCAGGAAAAGAGATTGCTTCTTATGTCAGAGAGGCCGGCTTCAATGTGGATTTCGCTCCGGTGGCCGACATCTGGTCAAATCCGTCCAACACGGTAATTGGAGACCGGTCCTTTGGGACGGAAGCCGGGACTGTGAGTGAAATGGTCTCTGCTATGGTCAAAGGAATGGCAGAAGAGAAGATTCTCACGGTAGTTAAGCATTTTCCAGGTCATGGAAATACAGATGAGGACAGCCACAGCGGGGCAGTCTATTCCTGGCGGACATTGGAGGAATTAGAGACGGAGGAATTTCTGCCTTTCCAGGCGGGAATCCAGGCAGGTGCGGATATGGTTATGGTGGGACATATATCTCTGCCGGAATGTCTCGGTAATGATGCGCCAGCCTCTCTTTCCTATGAGGCTGTCAGTGGGATCCTCAGAGGGAAACTGGATTTTGAAGGTCTGGTTGTCACGGATGCCTTAAATATGGGG
>DVGR01000135.1 GCA_018712605.1 Candidatus Choladousia intestinigallinarum | reverse complement strand
AAGAAATCCTTTTATGGGCTATTTCATTCGTATCTATATAATTTGGTTTACCTTTAAATGATTTGAAGTATTCCAGGCCTCTGCCAATGGAAAACTGACGATCCACAACATATACAGTAAACACTTCACCTGTTTCCTTAAAGAAATCAATAGCATCCAATATCTATTCCTCCATTTGCAAATGTGTAATAAGAAGGATAATTAAGTATTATCCAGCCTATATATTACTTACAGTATAGCAGATTCCACCATATTTTTCCATTTTTAAAATTAAATTTTATTATTAACCCAGATTGCAATATTCCATTTCATATTACGGCATACAAAAAAAACCGCCACTGCTGCCGGCCAATCCTCTGCGCCATTTCCATCTTTATATCATTATGCTGCTATTTTAATCACCATCTTATTCCTTGGATGTTTCGTCCTTAAAATGTCTGCCTGCTTTCTCGCTGCCACATGAATATAGATCTGCGTTGTCCTGATCGAGCTGTGTCCGAGTATACGCTGCAGACAGCTAATGTCTACGTCCTCCTCAATCAGATATGTAGCAAAAGAGTGCCGGAACATATGCGGGGTAATATTCCGTTCAATCCCTGCCTGCTTGGCATATTTCTTAATCATTCCTCGAATTGACTGCTCTGTGAACCGCTGATTCCTCTGGTTGATAAAGAAATAGCCGCAGGCTTTGATCTCCTTTTCATTGTCAGTATAGTATTTCTTGAGAAGATTAAGTACCTCCGGCTCTCCGATCTGTATGTAGCGTTCTTTTGCTCCTTTCCCCATAATTCGTATCAAGCCTGAATTCAGATCAACACAATCTGCTTTCAGATTGGAAATCTCAGATACGCGCGCACCTGTTGCGAAGAGCATCTCGACAACCGCCTGATCCCTTCTCCTGCGTTTTACCTCTTTATCTGAAAGATCCGACGGATAAGCATACATAAAATTCAGAAGACGTTCAATTTCTTCCCTTGGTATAATTCTCGGAAGTATAATGTCCTCCTTGAATTTTACCTTTACTTTTCGGAAAGGATTCTCGCCAATTCTCTCCTCCTCTTCCAGAAAATTATAGTATGCGCGGATTGAGGCAATTTTCCTTTTAATCGTTTTCTGTTTATACTTTTTATGCAGATCTGTTATAAATTGATCAATTTCCTCTTTTCCCGGATCGCAACAGGAAACAGCGTCAAAATATTGTTTTAAATCAATCCGGTATGCCTTCAGTGTTTTCTCATCCAGTTCCTTGCGGTATTTGCAATATTCAAGGTAATAGTCCACTTGTTCTTTTGCGGTCATGCTTTTTCCTCCTCAATAAACAATCTAAGAACAGTTTAGCATATCCGCATCACATACCGATGGTATAGCATAATTTTAAAAGTTAGGCTGCTTACAAATTATTTCCAGGAATCCCTCAATCGTTCATAGGATTCTTGAAACCCCTTTTTTCGTTCCTCTAGCTCCTGTTTCTTTACATCAGGCATCCTCTCGAAAAGCTGACAGTCCGTCAGGTCTTCCAGCCCCAGCTCCTCCTGGAAGGAATCCAGATAGTACCTTTCTACTTCCTCCAATAACCATTCAAATAGCTCCGGAGCGCTTTCAAAATATTCCTGCAGATCAAACCCTTCCCCTGGTTTAAACCACCGGAGTACAACAAATCCATATGGATATGCGTCCACTCCGCACGTTTCTCCTTCTTCCTCAAAATACTCTCGAAAAATGTCCCAGACCTGCCTGCAATGCTCACATTCCATTTTTGATACATATTCTCTCATACTATTTTGCTCCTTTCACAAACCGGCTTTTGACGCAATTCACATCTGGACTGCGTAAAAACAGAATGTCTGATTTTGTCGAAAAAAAAGCGGGAACAGCCTCAATTTAGCTGCTCCCGCTTTACCTTCAGTTTATAAAATTTTCATAGAAATTGCGTACTTTTCGCCGAAGGGAATTTTTTTTAATCTGACGCAATTCGGTACGTAATTTTGACGCAAAACCCTGTGCAAAAATACACGATTTTCTGTAAGTCTGACGCAGTTACGCAACTTCGGATTTTTCTCGGAAATTTTTGAAAAACCCAGCAAAATCAAGGCTTTCGCGCCTTTCAAACCGGAACTTCGCCGATGTACTTACATTCCCATCTGCTTAGCAACTTCAGCAGCAAAGTCTTCCTGCTTCTTCTCGATTCCCTCGCCTGTCTCGTAGCGAACAAATCCCTTGATGGTGATGTTTGCACCGTTTGCCTTGGCAACCTGAGCTACGTACTGGCCTACAGACTGTTTTCCGTCTTCCGCCTTTACGTATACCTGGTCAAGGAGGCAGATTTCCTTAAGCTCTTTCTTGATACGTCCCTGGATCATGCCCTGGATTACCTTCTCAGGCTTCTGGGATTCCTTCGGATCGTTCTTGATCTGAGCCAGGAGAATTTCCTTCTCATGTGCGATATAGTCTTCGCTTACCTCTTTGTCGCTGGTGTACAGCGGCTTGAGAGCTGCTACCTGCATAGCTACGTTCTTTGCCATCTCTTTGATGTCATCGTTTACCACGTCTGTCTCTACGTCAACCAGAACGCCGATCTTGCCGCCCATATGAGTGTAGGAAGCTACAAAACCGTTCTCCTCTGTCACCTGAACAAATCTTCTGATGTTCATGTTCTCGCCGATCACTGCGATCTGAGCTGCCAGAGCTTCGTTGACGGTCTTTGTGGTATCGAATTTCCACGGCTCAGCCAGGAAAGCTTCAACATCTGCTGCGGATGTCTCCATAGCCTGCTCTGCTACCTGTGCAACGTATCCCTGGAACTTCTCATTCTTGGCAACGAAGTCTGTCTCTGCGTTTACTTCTACCGCTACAGCTTTCTTGCCGTCCTCAGAAACGAGTACCTTTGCGATACCCTCGGCTGCGATTCTTCCGGCTTTCTTCTGAGCGGTAGCCAGACCTTTCTCTCTCAGCCATTCGATAGCCTTGTCCATATCGCCTTCTGTGGCTGTAAGAGCTTTCTTACAATCCATCATGCCGGCGCCAGTCATCTCTCTTAACTCTTTTACCATTCCTGCTGTAATAGCCATTTTATTTTCCTCCGAAACTATATATCGTAAAATTACTCTGCAAGGGGCTCAACCGGCGCTTCCTCAAATACTTCCTCGCCGTCTGCAACTTCCTCTTCCGCACCCTGCTTTGCCTCGATTACAGCGTCCGCCATCTTAGACACAATCAGTTTTACCGCACGGATCGCATCGTCGTTGCCCGGGATCACGTAATCCAGCTCTTCCGGATCGCAGTTTGTATCGCAGATACCGATCAGCGGAATTCCAAGGGTATGAGCTTCCTGTACACAGATTCTTTCTTTCTTAGGATCTACTACAAAGATCGCATCCGGAAGCTTCTTCATCTCTTTGATACCGCCCAGGTTCTTCTGCAGCTTCTCCTGCTCTTTCTTCAGGGCGATTACTTCTTTCTTCGGAAGAACTTCAAAAGTTCCGTCCTCTTCCATAGCCTCGATCTCTTTCAGACGTTTGATTCTGCTCTGGATGGTCTTAAAGTTTGTCAGCATACCGCCCAGCCATCTCTCGTTTACATAGAACATACCGCATCTGTCTGCTTCTGTCTGTACCGCATCCTGAGCCTGCTTCTTTGTACCTACGAAAAGGATCGTGCCGCCTTCTGCCGTGATATCAGAAACTGCCTTGTAAGCCTCGTCAACTTTTCCTACAGATTTCTGAAGGTCGATAATGTAAATACCGTTTCTCTCTGTGTAGATGTACTCCGCCATCTTGGGGTTCCATCTTCTGGTCTGATGTCCAAAGTGAACACCTGCTTCAAGCAACTGCTTCATTGAAATAACACTCATGTCTCTTCTCCTTTTTGGTTAATCTCTTCCGTATGCCTCCACTTCCCAGGGGACCATGGCTTTACCCGGCACCATCCTTAGAATCCGCATACGTGCCTACTTTTACAGCCTTATCAGTATAACATAAGGGCCTGCCCATGGCAAGCCCTAACTTTTTACTTTGGAATTTTTTTGAAAGAATCTTACTCCCGGCGGAGCGCCTCGATCGGATCCAGATTGGCCGCCTGCACAGAGGGCAGAAAACCGAAAATAATACCAATCAGCATGGAAAATACCACCGCTATGGCAGAAGCTGGGACGCTGATGGAGACAGCCACGCCAGAAATCCGGTTGATTACCTGCGCCATGCCGATCCCGGCTCCCACGCCCACGATTCCTCCCAGACTGGTGAGAACCGCCGCCTCCGTCAAGAACTGGGCCAGAATAGAACTCTTTTTGGCGCCTACCGCTTTCTTCAAACCGATCTCGCTGGTACGCTCCGTGACAGACACCAGCATAATGTTCATTACGCCGATTCCGCCCACCAGCAGTGAGATGCTGGCAATCCAGATGAGCTGGTTATTGGTGGCCGCACTGAGCTGCTGAAGACTCCTGGCCTGTTCCAAAAGATTGTCGGCACGGTATTTTACATTGCTTTCAGAATCTGTGATGGTAGCGTTCAGAATATCCTCCGCCTGCTTTCCCGCATCCTCCATATCATCTGTGCTGGTAGCCTTTACGATTACATTTTCCGGCTCATCGTATGTATACACAATAGGCCAGGACGCAGTGGGCATAAATATAGAACCGCTGGAGTCGCTACTGGCATATGTATAATAGTCACTGATGGAATTGATCGTCGGCTCAAACTTGGAAGCCTCATCTACCACACCGATAATTGTAAAGGGAACTTTATTGATCTCAATGGTCTGTCCTATGGGGCTCTCGTTTCTGAAAAGATCAGACGCCGCAGTCTCATCCAGAATCACAACCTTGCGGAAATTCGCGTAATCATCCTCTATAAAATTCCTTCCGGTGCGGATAATGTAACCTGTGGTGGCGAAATAACTGGTGTCAATTCCCCGAATCGCCACGCTGGTCAAAGCTTTGTTCTGGTAAAAAACTCCGTCAGAATTGATCCGCTCCTTATAGCAGGTGACATTTTCCACTGTATCAATATCCAGGATCCTCTGCCTAGTCTCCTCCGACACCTCCTGGATGCCATGAGGAATATCAGAGGATGAATTAATGGAGTACACATATCCTTCCGAATAGAGCTGAACATCCACAGTGTTGGTTCCGGATCCCACCAACTGATTTTTAATCTCTTCATTCGTCCCCTTGATCGTGGACACAATGGAAATAATGGATGCTATACCAATAATAATTCCCAGCATAGTCAGGAGGGAGCGAAGCTTATGGGACCAAATCCCCTGAAAAGACAACCGTATATTTTCAAGCAATCCTTCTCACCTCCTGTTAATATGTCAGGGCATCCACTTCTTTAGTAGCTGCGCCCTCCACTACGTCATCCCCATAGGGGAATGCGATCAGATCCGATTCATCCAGCCCGGAAAGGATCTCCACAACCATGGCATAGAACTCCTGCCCAAGCTCCACATACTGCTTTTTGAGTTTCCCATCATCTCCCTGAATATAGACATAGGCTCTCCCATCGTTTTCTGTCTTTATGAAATAATTTTCCAGAGTGATAATGCTGGAATAATCCGTCACTGTATCTGTCAGGTACAGCTCAGCATCTCCTTCCGTAATCTCCCCTGGGTCTTCAATCAGAGCCAGGAAGGGATAATAGGAGGCATTTGTGTTTTCTGAACCGTAGCTCATACTTTCACCGGAGGTATCGGGATACTCGGAAATCTCCACAATCTCCGCTGTAAAACTGAGTCCAGAGTCCATAACCATCCCGGAGATCGTGTCTCCCACCTGGATTGTCTCCAGATCCAGCTCGTTCATGGCCCCTCTGGCGTACAGACCGGCGGCGCTGGCGACTTTTACAAAATAATCATCTTCAGAACTGCCGTCCTCTTCACCGATGCTGACCACAGTACCGTCCAGAGTACTCTTCACCACTTTTCCATCCACAACCCGCTGGGACTGTCCAAGCTGAATCTCCGCTTCCCGAATCTGACGGTCTTTTTCCGCAATCTGTCTTTCGGTGTCTTTGATCATGGACTGGATTTCTTCTGAAGTATATCCGTCGTCCATTCCCACATCGCCAAAATCTCCAAAATCGTCCCAGAACTCACTCTCAGTCTCTGCTGACGGCCACTGGATTCCATACTGTTCCATGAGCTTCTCAAGGACATCCAGATTCCATACTGCTGCTTTTCCCTCTTCGCTGAGGGCATAGTAAGCATCTGCCGCTGCCTGTACGGCCGCCGCCACCGTCTCTGCCGGCTGTGTCGTGTCTATCTCCTGAATCATGAGAATAACTTCGTAAGCATCCAGCAGATAGACCAAAGCAATCTCCTGGCTCCAGGTCATTCCCAGTTTCACATATGCGTTTTTCACCTCTTCCAAGTTTTCTCTTGTCATAGTCTGGGGATCCAGATTGGCGATAAGCGCATTTACATACGCTAGGCAGAGGGACTTGTAGGTCTCTTCCATCTCCGTTTGAATGTCTGCATTGATACAGCGTTTTACTTCTTTGCAAAGCGCATACTCTTCCATTGTCGCAGCCGTCTCAACCAAAACATCCGTTATATCCGCTGGCAGCTCAGCCAGCATTGTCTGGTATAAATTAATGGCTTCCAGCAGACTTTCCAAATATGACTCACTTTCGGAGGCTCCATCAGAGAGAGCCATTCTTGCAATCTCTAAAAACTGATTTACTGCACTTTCTACTGATGCTTGATCCAAAATATATTTCGCTCTGGCAGAAACATTTCCCTCAACCATTACAAATGAAGTTTCCTGCGTATTCCCCACGGCAATTTCAGTACCATCGGCCATTGTGACATACCACTCGGAGAAGGTATAAAAGTCATATTCAGGAGCTGTAAGCAATACCGTTTCACCAGCCTTGGCATCAATCGCAGTAAATAGCTCTAACTCGCCATCTAAAAACTCTGCATATTGTGTCACTTCGTAACTTTCGCTTTTACCAAGAGCCAACCGTTCAATATTTTCCCACGCCAGCGCAACTGCTTCATCCGATTTTATACCTTCTACAAACGCATTTTTTGCAGTTTCATTCAGAAGCAAATATGCATTATATATAGACCTAACCTTTTCGTTTATTCCGCCCTTTTCAATATTAGCTCCTAAAATTCTTGCGGTATATAAAACATATGCATAGGCCTCCTGCTGCTTTGCTACATTCAGATAACTGTATAATATCTCTACCCTTCTAAGAAGATTGTTAATATCGTCTACAGAAAGATTTTCCAAATCTATTCCTGATAATTCATTCCTTTTTGCCTGAAAATATTCCAATACCAGATTTTCTATTTCATCAATATATTGCTGCGGATTTTCCACGCCTAATTTTTGAAAACTCTGCGCTGCTTCATCTTTCAGCTGATATGTATATACCTCTAAATCATTTATCATCGTAGATTCCACATCGCATAAATACGTATTTCTTATATTCAACGCCCCAATTAAGGCATCTGCAAATACATCCGTCATCCCATCCCCTGCATACTCAGCCAGTAATTTGTAATATGAGAGGAAAGAATTCACACGTGTATCCATTATGCTTGTATCCACTACTTCCGTGCTGAGTTCACTCTCGTCATTCCCAGCCTCTGCATCCACCGTTCCTTCTACAGTCTCCACGGATTCGATTTCAATGCCGTCCGTTGATATCTCACTCTCCGTGGAAGGCATAGTTTCTGTTTGGGCTGAAGTCTCCGGCGTCTGGCCTGTCTCTCCGATATTTTCCTCTGAAGAGGGCTGCTGCACAGGTTCCGTAACCGGCTGATTGGATTCGCTGCCTGCCGGAGAAGTCTCTGTACTTGGCTGAGTGGGTACGGTAACCGGCTGAGCAGGCTCCGTAACTGGCTGAGTAGATCCTGTACTTGGCTGAGCGGAGTCTGAACTCGGTTGAGCCGCTCCTGTACTTGGCTGGTTTCCTCCCGTGTTCCCCTCTTCAGGCCCTGAAATTACAGTGGCCGAATCAATGGAAATCCCATTCTGGCCGCTGCTCGAGCCGCCCTGGCCGCCGTCTATGATTCCATCTGATGGTTCCTCGATAATCAGATCCATCTCCCCGGAAGCCGTCATAGTTCCTATATCATTGGACTGCAGGGACGCCGTAGTATAGGTGCCGTTGCGGAGCTGTTCCAAATCTCTCTCAAGTCTGGTTTTTTCCAGCTCATACGTCTGCAGTTCAAGCTGCCTTAACTCCACCTCCAGCTCCGGCAGTGTCATATCGTAGGAGAAGAGAGGATCTCCTTCCTTCACTTCCTGTCCCGCTTCCACATAGATCTCGTCCACAGCATATTCTTCGTTCAGAATTACATTCTGAGCCACCTGGGAGGTTACGGTTCCATAGATCGTGTCGGTCGTGCCCCAGTATCCAGAATTGACATTAGCCACAGGCACCACTTCCACCGGAGACTTTCTGCTTTGCATCATATAGTAGGCTCCATAGATGCCTCCGGCCACAAGGGCTCCTGTCACAGCCAGACTGATAATCACTGTCTTTACCTTCATTGAGCAGCCTCCCTCCGTTCTGAAATCTCTCCGTCAAAAATATCTACAATGCGCTTTGCGTGCTCAGCGATTCCCCGGTCATGGGTAATCATTATCACAGTAACGCCTTCCTCATTCAGCTTCTGGAACAGCTCCATCACCTGCTTGCTGGAGTGGGAATCCAATGCTCCCGTAGGTTCGTCCGCCAGAAGGATCTTGGGATTATTTACCATAGCCCTGGCAATCGCCACTCTCTGTTTCTGGCCACCTGAGAGCTGCGTGGGCTTAAAATTCAGGCGGTCTTCCAGTCCCACACGGATCAGCGCTTCCTTGGCCCTCTCTCTGCGGACTTTTTTGCGAATCCCTGCGTAAATCAGCGGAAGAGCCACATTGTCCAGGGCTGACTGCCTTGGGAGAAGCTGGAAATTCTGAAACACAAAACCGATGCTGTGAAGCCTCACAGAGGCCACGGCATTGTCGCCCAGCTTTAACACATCCTGCCCTGCCAGCTCATAGCTGCCGGAGGTCGGCCGGTCCAGGCAGCCTATAATATTCATAAGAGTAGATTTGCCGGAGCCCGAGGGCCCCATAATCGCCACATACTCTCCCTCTTCCACCTGGAGGGATACGTCTTTCAGCACAGGGACTGTCATCTTGCCCTGCAGATAATCTTTATAAATATGTTCAAGTTTCAGGATCACGAAACGGCCTCCTATTCTACCATCAGATCTTCATCCGCATCATAGTATTCTTCTCCTGATGCATCCATGTCCTCATCGCTGTAATCTTCCAGTCCGTCATCCACTACGAAATCCTCGTCAAATTCCAGGTCGTCGCCGGCTGAGAAATCGTCCATCATAAGATCCTCATCAGACATCAGATCTTCATCAGAGAGCATGCCATCGTCCATCAGACTGTCATCTGCCATCATGTCATCCCCCATCATCATGCCGTTGTCCATCATACCGTCGTCCATCATGACGTCATTCCCTGCATCAGAGGCAAAATCATTGTAGATCACAGGATCCCCCTCTGAAATACCGTCAAAGGGCATAGCTATATAATCCTCCTGGGTCAGTCCGCCGGTAATCTCATATTTCATCTCTTCCTCATCGTACTCTCCCAGGGTTACAGAATGCTTTTCAATCACATTACTCTCACTTGCCAGCCAAACGTAGGTCTGATCGTCCTCAAAGATCAGATAGTATTCTTCCAGCCACAGGCCTTCCTTCTTCTCCGTCTGGCCCTGATCCTCTTCCATATACACATGCTGCCCCAAAATCAGGCCATCGGAATTCTCCAGCTCCACATAAAAGGCGTAGCTGGATGAATCTGCCCCCGAGCCGTAGTAAATCATGGAATTATCCGACTCTTCAGGGCTTTCCGTATTAACCTCGGATATGGTCCCCTTCCAGGTCAGGGAGCTGTCCACACGGGAATAAACAATCATTTCCATTCCCGACTCTATCTGATTCAGGTTCTGTTCGTTCACCGTTCCCTTAACCCGAAAAGCCCCCGTATCCAGAATCGTTATGTAAGCATTGCTGCTGTCTGAGCCAAAGGATGAGGCAGAACTTGAATTGGGATCCGCAATGCTCTGGATCACGCCCCCCATCTCCGCCGTCACCACCGCACTGTTGATGGTTTCCTGAAGCTGCTGTATCTCAAGCTCCTTGGTCTTAATGTTGTATTCGTTGGTCTTAATCTCATTCTGCTGAGTCAGAATCTCTGTAGTATAAGCAAGCTGGTCGTCAGCGCTGGCATTGGCCTGCTGCCGCTGAAGACTGGCAATGGTCTCCTGCGCCACTTCGATATCCGCCTGGGCTCTCTCGATGTCAATCTGGGCCTGGGCCAGACTATCCTCCGCTTCCTTGGTATCATAGGCAAAGAGGCGTGCTCCCTCTTTCACCTCGTCTCCTTCCTTCACATAGCACTCTTTCACCGTCCGCTCGGACTCCAACTCCACCTCCAGCGTCGCCTGAGGCTCTACCTCTCCCCCGAACCGTTCAATCAGGCCGTTTCCGCTTCCGTACCCGGTAATGGCGGATACCTGATCTACATAGACTGCATCTTCACTGTCAGAGGAAACCCGCTCTGAGGAGGTACTGTCTGCCTGAAAGAAATGGTGGTAAACCCCATAGGCTCCCACGCCAATAATCGCCACTGCAGCCACCCCTATGATCACTTTCTTCATCCGAACGCTCTCCTTTTCTATCCATTTGACGGCGGTTTCTCTCTCCCTGCTGCCGTCCTTTTACACTGATATTCCCAAAAGGGATATGCCTGCTTAACAGACACTGTCATAAATATAAGTCCCGAATCGAAAGCACGCCCCATCGGCCTGTAAGCAGCCTTTGGTCCCCTGCTTTGGGACTGGACTTGTACAGTAAACACTATACCACATCTTTTTGCAAAATGAAGTGGTAATTTCTTAATAATTTATTTAAAAACACAGCTCTCCCCAGCTCCGGCAGAAATTTTATACAGAGATTTCCAGTTGTTCTTCCTCAGACAGCAAAATTCCGGTTCCAAAACCCCGGAGACGTTTTCTCTCCCGGATTTTGGAACCGGACTGTCTTTTTTCTTATTCTCAGATCAAAGGATACTTCTCTGTGAGGGATTTTACCAGATCTTTAGCCCTCTGGGTGCAGTCAGCTTCATCCTTCAGCATGACAGCCACTGCCTCCGCCACTACATCCATATCCTCCTGATTCAGTCCCCTGGAGGTGACTGCCGGAGTACCCAGACGAATTCCGCTGGTGACAAAGGCGGACTGGGGATCGTTGGGAATGGTGTTTTTATTGCAGGTAATATTTACGCTGTCAAGAAGGTGCTCCGCTTCCTTGCCAGTCTTTCCTACGCTGGTAAGGTCTACCAGCATCAGATGATTATCCGTGCCGCCGGACACAATCTTCAGCCCCCGGTCCATGAGACCTTTGCAGAGAGCTTTGGCATTTTTTACTACGTTTTCCTGATACGTCTTATATTCAGGAGTCAGCGCCTCTTTGAAGCATACAGCCTTTGCGGCGATCACATGCATCAGCGGGCCTCCCTGGGTTCCCGGGAAGATAGCCTTGTTGAAATTCACTTTCTTTGCAAATTCTGCGTCAGAAAGAATCATACCGCCTCTGGGGCCTCTCAGGGTCTTGTGGGTGGTAGTGGTAGTCACGTGAGCATAGGGAATGGGGCTTGGGTGCTGTCCTGCAGCCACCAGTCCTGCAATATGTGCCATATCCACCATCAAATAAGCGCCCACCTCATCGGCAATCTCCCGAAATCTCTTGAAATCGATCACCCGGGCGTAAGCGCTGGCACCTGCCACGATCAGTTTGGGTTTACAGGAAAGAGCGATAGAACGCACCTCGTCATAATCTATGAATCCCTCGCTGTTCACTCCATAGGGAACGATATTAAAATACGCACCGGAGAAATTGGCTGGGCTTCCATGGGTCAGGTGGCCTCCGTGGGCCAGATTCATTCCCATAACCGTGTCACCCGGCTTCAGAAGGGCAAAGAAAACTGCCATATTGGCCTGGGCCCCTGAGTGGGGCTGCACATTGGCGTACGTACATCCAAAAAGCTCCATGGCTCGGTTTCTGGCCAATTCTTCTACCACATCCACACATTCACATCCGCCGTAATAGCGCTTTCCGGGATATCCTTCTGCATATTTATTTGTAAGAGGACTGCCCATGGCCGCCATAACAGCCTTGGATACCCAGTTTTCTGATGCGATCAGCTCAATGTGGCTGTTCTGACGTTCCTGCTCAGCCACAATCGCATCTGCGATCTCACAGTCCGCCTTTCTTACTTCTTCCAGTGAATACATGTTTTTCTCCTCCAGTTAGTTATCTGTTTTCTGTTAAAGCACATCGTGTTTATCATACTTCCCTTTCTTTTAAAAGTCAAGGTCTGTTCGCCTGAATTTTGCATTTGTCCGTCATATACGGACTCCCTGCAGATTTTCGACAAAACAATTTAAATAATGAGTGAATTCGACTTCTTTAAAATCCAACGATCCATATTGATCTTTTATCTATTTGACTTTTTTTGTTATATCGTTTACAATATCTGAAATCACATAATCAGTATGGGAGGACTAAATGAAACTATTTCTTATTACATATATCGTTCTCATAAATCTTATAGGACTTTTTTCTATGGGAATCGACAAAAGACGGGCACGCAGGCGGCAGTGGCGGATTCCGGAGCGTTCCCTTTTCATTATGGCCCTGCTGGGCGGCAGTATTGGAATTCTGATCGGCATGTATCTCTTCCGCCACAAGACCAGGCATCTCTCCTTCGCCATTGGGATTCCTGTGATTCTGGTTTTGCAGCTTCTCATCATAGGTCTTCTGTTTTCCTGGAACCAAAGGCAGATGCGAAGCCCCTCCCAGGCTGTTCAGTATGAGCTTTCCCTGATTCAGGATCTTGATTCTGACACGATCCAGTCTTTCGTTTCTTATGAAAGCTTTATAAATTCTCATGAGGATTCCGGCTCCGTCAGCCAGGATGCGGCCCAAGCCGTAAACCTCTTTTTTAAAAATTTCCACTATTCTATACAGAACGAAGAAATTGACGGAGACACAGCCACTGTAGCCGTCAATATTACAAATATCGACGCAAAAGCCCTGGCTGCAGATCTGCGCATGGAAATTCTCCAGGATTCCCTCTCTTTGTATCCCTCTGAAGATACAGAACATCTGAATTCCTATCAGCTTCTGCGGGACACTCTGGAAAACAGCTCCTATGATACGACTGTTACCACCGCTCATTTTCACCTGCGGCAGGAGGGCAAGGGATGGGTAATCCTGGCGGATGAGACTCTGGAGGATGAGCTGGTCAGCGGTTTCATTACTTATATGAATGATCCCTATCTCCTGTCCGCCTATACCGTCCTGGAAATGCAGCTTGAGGCTCTGAAAGAACTCAGCGCAGAAGAGTGGATGGATTTTCTGGGAATTGAAGATGTGTTCGCCACCTATAATGCCGAATATTATCCCCAGATTGACGCAGAATATATTTCCCAACTGGCCGGCGCCTTTGACTATGAGATTCTGCGCTGCCAGGAAGAGGGAGACCAGGCAGAGGCCGTGGTTCGGATCACCAGCATTGATATGAACCATGTACTCGCTCTGTACCGTGATAAGCTTTTAAATTATGCGGCCAAGCCTTCCTCGATCCGGGCTTCCAGCGAAGAGTTCTCAGATGAGACTTCCCGGCTTCTTCTGGAATCTCTCCAGGGAAACCAGGAGACTACCGGCACAGATGTAACTATGACTTTTGAAAATAATGGGACCTCCTGGGATGTAACCTTTGATTCCGGGTTTACCAATGCGGTAATGGGAAATATCAGCGAAGCCATCGACACTTTTATTTCTATCAATTCAGAATCCCAGACAGAAACACAGTCCTGACTTTTATAAGAATGGCAAATGCCGGCGTTTGCTGCGCCGGCATTTATTTCTATTTTTATTCCTCAGGAAGCTCACATTTCAGGCAGAGTTCTCTGAGCTGGGCCTCGTCTACCGTTCCCGGCGCTTCTGTCATCAGACAGGAAGCGTCCTTCACCTTGGGGAAGGCAATCACTTCCCGGATGCTGTCGCAGCCGGCCATAAGCATAATCAGGCGGTCAAGGCCAAAGGCCAAGCCTGCATGGGGCGGTACTCCGTATTTAAAGGCATTCAGCAGGAAGCCGAACTGCTCCTGGGCCCTCTCTTTTGTAAAGCCAAGAATATCAAACATCTTGCTCTGAATATCATCCTGGAAGATACGGACGCTTCCGCCTCCCAATTCCGTTCCGTTGAGAACGATATCGTAGGCTTTTGCCCGTACAGCACCCGGATCCGTGTCCAGCTTCTCCATATCTTCTTCCATCATCATGGTGAAGGGATGATGCATAGCCACAAATCTCTGGTCTTCCTCACTCCACTCAAGCAGGGGGAATTCTGTCACCCACAGGAACTTATAGTCATCTTTCTTCAAAAGATCCATCTGCCTTGCCAGTTCAATACGCAGGGCTCCCAACACATCCCATACCACTTTATTCTGATCCGCCGCAAATAAAAGCAGGTCTCCCGGCTCCCCTTCCAGAGCCTTTACAAGAGCGTCCAGCTCTTCCGGCTTCATAAACTTAGCAAAAGAGCATTTATATGAGCCGTCCTCATGGATTGCCAGGTATGCAAGTCCTTTGGCTCCGTAACCCTTGGCAAATTCTACCAGAGCGTCAATTTTCTTTCTGGGCATACCTCCCTGGCCCTTGGCATTGATGGCCCTGACGCTCCCCCCGGCTTCCAGGGCGGATGTGAAGACGCCGAATCCACAGTCTTTTACCAGACCGGATACGTCCTTTAGCTCCATACCAAACCTCAGATCCGGCTTGTCAGACCCAAAGCGGTCCATAGCCTCCTGCCAGGTCATTCTGGGGATGGGAAGAGGCACTTCCACTCCCAGAGCCTCTTTAAATACATAGGCCAGCAGCCTTTCATTGACGTCGATCACATCGTCCACATCCACAAAGGAAAGCTCCATGTCGATCTGGGTAAATTCAGGCTGGCGGTCTGCCCGCAAATCCTCGTCCCTGAAGCATTTGGCGATCTGGAAATACCGGTCATAGCCGGAACACATCAGAAGCTGCTTAAAAAGCTGGGGCGACTGAGGCAGTGCGTAAAAATGTCCCGGATGCACACGGCTGGGCACCAGATAATCCCTGGCTCCCTCCGGCGTGCTTTTGATCAGAACCGGCGTCTCAATCTCCAGGAACCCTTCTCCAGAGAGGAAGTTGCGCACCAGAGTCGTCACCTGGCTGCGGAGCATCAGGTTTCTCTGAAGATCCGGGCGGCGCAGATCCAGGAAGCGGTACTTCAGGCGAAGCTCCTCCTTGGTCTGGCTGTTTTCTTCAACGGGGAAGGGCGGCGTCTCCGCCTCAGAGAGAATTCTCAGTTCTTTGGCACGGATCTCGATTTCGCCGGTCTTCATACTTTCATTGACGGCCCCTTCCCGAAGCTGTACCTGTCCCACTACGGCAATCACAAATTCGCTTCGCAGAGTTCCTGCTTTTTCAAAGCCCTCCGCTCCCACCTCATTTTCATCAAATATAATCTGAAGCAACCCTGAACGGTCTCTTAGATCCACAAAAATCAGGCTTCCCAGATTCCTTCTCTTCTGAACCCAGCCCATTACAGTTACCGTGCTTCCCACGTCTGCTTTGGAAACCTCCGTGCATCGATGTGTCCGTTTCAGTCCTTTCATTGCCTCGGCCATTTTTCTCCTCCTTAAATCTTCCACTAAAATTCAAAAGTCCCAAGTTCGTCCAGAGATACCTCTGTCTGCTCCCCGGTTTCCATATCTTTTATCCGTACCCGGCTGTCCGCAAGCTCCTGTGTCCCGATCAGCACCGTTTTCCTGGCGCCGATTTTATTTGCATATTTCATCTGGGCTTTGGCGCTGCGGTCCATGTAATCCGTCTCCACGATCACACCCCGGCTTCGGATCTCATTTACAATTCTGTAGGCCCGTCCTCTGGCTTCCTTTCCAAGGATCCCCACATAGAGAGCCACAGGGGGCTGGGGCTGAAAATCGACTCCTTCCTTCTCCATGAAGTACAGAATCCTCTCGATTCCCATACCGAAGCCCACGGAAGGAATATCCTGCTTCTCATCAATCTCGTGAATCAGGCCATCATACCTGCCGCCTCCACAGAGGGTGAAGCCCTCGGAATTCACGAATTCAAACACCGTCTTTGTATAGTAATCCAGGCCCCGGACAATCCCCGTATCCACCTGGTACTCAATCCCCAGCTCATCCAGCAGGGCTTTCAGTTCCTCAAAATGTTCCCTGCACTCTTCATCCAGATACTGGATGGTTCTGGGAGCATCTTTTACGATCTCCCGGCAGGTATCTACCTTACAGTCCAGAACCCTGAGTGGATTTTTCTGCATCCGTTCCCGGCAGGTGGGACAAAGCTCTTCCTCATGCTCCTTCAGGTAAGAAAGAAGAGCGTCATTGTATGTTTTCCTGCAGTTTTTGCATCCAATGCTGTTAATATGGAGCTTGGCGTCCTTAAGCCCCAGCTTCTGGATCAGGGAGGTGATCAGTGAGATCAGCTCCGCCTCAGCCAGGGGGCTGGCAGAACCCACAAATTCCACTCCAAACTGATGGTGCTGGCGGAGACGCCCGCTCTGGGGCTTCTCATATCGGAAAGCCGGCGTCACATAGTATAATTTTACCGGTGCAGGCTGGGCGTACATATTATGCTCAAGATAAGCCCGCATCACCCCAGCGGTACCTTCCGGCTTCAGCGTTATGCTCCTTCCGCCTTTGTCTTCAAAGGTATACATCTCCTTCTGCACTACATCCGTGGTCTCTCCCACTCCTCTTGCAAACAGCACCGTATGCTCAAACATCGGCGTGATAATCTCGTTCATATGATACGTGGCCGCCAGTTCTCTGGCTGCTTTTTCTACCAAAGAACGCTTATACATCTCTTCCCCGTACCAGTCCTGTACCCCTCTGGGCGCCTGTGTAATCATAATTCTGCCTCCCTTGTCAAGCTTTTCAGTAATTCTTCTGTCTCACGGCTCTCTAACAGCCCTTCCAGATTACCCTCGTGAATCACACGCATAAATGCCAGAAACACTCCTATATCATAATACCTGGCCTCATCGATCATCAGCTCCACCGCCGTCTTCGGGTCAAAGGCCTTGCGGTAGGGACGGTCAGCGGTCAAGGCCGCAAACACGTCGCAGACCCGGATCACTCTGGCTCCCATTGGAATCTCTTCTCTGGACAGATTCATGGGATAGCCGGATCCATCGCAGTTTTCGTGATGGTATCTTACCATTTCCACTATGTTAGAAGAATACCCCATACGCTCCAGGACGTCTGCTCCCAGGGTGGAATGCCTTCTTACGTATTTAATCTCTTCTATGGTAAGAGTCTCTTCCTCATGGCCGTACACGTATTTCACCAGCTCCATTTTGCCGATATCATGGAGGAACCCGGCCACTGCCAGATCATGGCATTCCTCCTGGGAAAAATTCATCTCTTTTCCGATCCGGTATGCCAGATTGCTTACACAGATTCCATGCATAATCTCCTTGGCTACGCTGATTCGGATAATCGGGTATTTTTTCTTATATTCCCGCACCCTTTCCGCCATATATGCCCGACCTCTTTCTATCAATCATTTCGTCAATTCGCTCTAAGTAGCTGCGGATATCTTTGACATTTTCGATCCGTTCAATCCTGTCTGACGCCCAGACCATCTTGGTGGATGCCCCGGCTCCCAGAGCCAGGATGCTCTGTACTTCCTCCATAATGAGGATATTGTAGATGCCGGCCTTGCCCGCCTTGGCATAGCCCACATTTTCAAAATTCCCCGCCATATTTTTCTGCCGGTACAGATAGTAGGGGAACATCCCCGCCCGGCGGGCGTAATCCGCCGCCAGATCCATAATCTCTTCTGTATTGGAAAAGGTTCCCTTGTACTCTTCCAAAAGCTCATGGAGCCTGGAGGCCCGCTTCACTGCCAGGGAATGAACCGTTACGCTGTCCGGATCGAGACCGGAAATTTCTTCCAGAGTATGGGCCATCTCCTTGGTGCCCTCTCCCGGCAGGCCTGCGATCAGATCCATATTGATATTGTCAAAGCCCAAACTTCTGGCCAGAGCAAAGGCTTCCTTCGTCTCCTCTACCGTGTGCCTGCGCCCAATCAAATCCAGGGTCTTCTGGTTCATAGTCTGAGGATTAATAGAGATCCTGGTGATCCCGTGATCCTTCATCACCCGAAGCTTCTCTTCTGTAATACTGTCCGGCCGGCCCGCTTCTACGGTAAACTCCTGCAGATGGCTCCAGGAAAAGCTTTTCTCCAACTTATCCAGCAGGCGGTCCAACTGTCCCGCCTCAAGAGTGGTAGGCGTCCCTCCGCCAATATATATGGTATTCAGGGTCTTCCCCGCAAAGGCCTGGGCGCCGAACTCTATCTCCTTAAACAGGGCCTCCAGATACCTTTCTACCTGACCCTTCCACAGGGCGATGGGACTTGAACTGAAGGAACAGTACAGACAGATACTGGGGCAGAAGGGAATGCCTATGTACAGGCTGTATCCATTTTTATAATCGAGTCCCTCTAAGATATGACGCTCCTGGTTGGCCACCGCCACCGCAAGAGCCGTCTTCTCCCTGCTGGTATAATAAGTGTTCCGCATATACTCCGCAATCTGCCCGTTGCTCCAGCCCTCTTTCATCAGGGCCATGGGAATCTTCACCGGCCTGATGCCAGTGAGATTGCCCCAGGGAAGAGTTTTTCCCGTATGCTGGGACAGGAGCCTGTATATCAGACGCTTAAGGCTGTTCTTAGTCTCCTTCCTGTCAGCCCCAGCCTCCAGCGCTTCCTCCATCGCAAGCAGGGCCTCCCCGCCCGGTCTAAAAAGACTGGCTTTCAGTCCCCCTCTTCCAGCCTCCAACTCATAAGAAATCACCAGGATCAGCGACGCTTCCGTCTCTTCCTCCAGTGGTTCATAGCATATCTGCACATTCTCTTCCTGATAAAATGCCTTTACCAGGGAATGGATATCATATTCAAAATCCTTTTTATTTAACTGAACAATGATCATTTTCTTACTTTCCTATACACGGCAGAAGGGATTATACCGCTTCTCCCATCCGATCTGGGTTTCCCCTCCGTGACCCGGATAAACTCTGGTCTCATCAGGAAGCACAAAAAGCTTTTTCTGAATGGAACGCACCAGAGTTCCCATGCTGCCTGTGGGAAAATCCGTCCGTCCCACAGACTCTTCAAAAAGGGTGTCTCCTGAAAACAAAACATCTTCTTCTGGGAAATAATAGCAGCAGCCCCCGGCCGTATGTCCGGGAGTATGGATCGCCCGAAGGGTAAATCCTGCCAGGCTGATCTCCTCTCCGTCTTTAAAAAAGCGGTCCGCTTTCAGGGAAAGGGCATGGCCCGTCATCCCTGTAAGATTTTTGGCAGGATCCTCCAGGACCTCCTTCTCCGCTTCCATAGCGCATACAGGAATCCGGTATGTGTCCCGCAGATACTCAGCGGCTCCGATGTGATCAAAATGGCCATGGGTCAGGAGTACGGCTGCCGGGGCAGCCCCCGTCTCGGCAATTTTTCTTTGAATCCCTGCACCGTCCTCGGCCGGATCAAGGATCAGCATTTCCTTCGTCCTCTGGTTCAGGGCAAGGTAGCAGTTTGTACCCACCATTCCCAGCAGCAATGTCTGAATCTGAAGCTCTCCCATAAAATCCTCCTGTCTGCTTATCCCGTGGTCCTCTCCACATCCACCACGCTGTCTACCTGGCGGATCTTTTCGATCAGGTAATTTAATACGCTCTTGTCCGACACCTCAAAGGACATGGCGATGGTGGCCAGTCCCTGCCGGTTGGTTCTCGTGTTTACAGAAAGCACATCAATCTTGCGCTCTGTAAAGATCTTCGTTATATCTACCAGAAGACCGATCCGGTTGTTTCCGTATATCAGGATTTCTGCCAGATACAGCCCCTTCTGTCCTTCGGTGGCATCCTTCTGCCATTCTGCATCGATGAGCCGCACACGCTCTTCTTCCGGAAGGTTTACGATGTTGATACAATCCGTTCTGTGAACGGTCACACCCCGGCCTCTAGTCACGAAGCCCACAATCTCGTCTCCTGGAATGGGGCTGCAGCACTTGGCAAACCGCACTGCCACATCGTCAATGCCACGGACGGTAATTCCGCCTTTGGATTTCGCTATCTTCACCGGCGAATTATCCCGGTTGTTCTGAACAGCCTCAATGATCTGCTGGTCTGTCACCTCTTTCCGGTGATCCAGCTCGTAGCCCTCCAGCAGCTTATTTACCACCTGGCCCTCCTTGAGGCCGCCATGGCCCAGGGCCGCCAGCACAGAATCCCAGTCACGGAATCCGTACTTTGTCATGACCCGGTCCATATACTCGGTTTTCATGATATCGGTCTGGGCAATACCCTTGGCCCTGCAGTAGGCCGCCAGCATTTCCTTCCCTTTTATTATATTGTCTTCCTTCAGCTCCTGCTTAAACCACTGGTTGATTTTATTTTTGGCCTGGGAACTCTTTACGATTTTCAGCCAGTCACGGCTGGGCCCCCTGGAATTCTGGGAGGTGATAATCTCTATACGGTCTCCGTTCTGGATCACATAATCAATGGTCACCAGCCTGCCGTTTACCCTGGCCCCAATCATCTTATTTCCCACCGCGCTGTGAATGCTGTAGGCAAAATCAATGGGGGTGGACCCGGTGGGAAGATTCTTCACATCCCCGGCGGGTGTAAAGCAGTAGACGCTCTCTGCAAAAAGGTCAAAATCACTCTTCAGCAGGCTCATAAATTCCCGGTTGTCTGATTTCTGCCAGTCCAGCACCTGACGCAGCCAGCTAAGCTTCTCTTCCTCACTCTTGGTAGAGCTCTTCTTGCCGTCGGCAGTCTCTTTATATTTCCAGTGAGCGGCGATACCGTACTCTGCCGTCCGGTGCATGTCAAAGGTACGGATCTGTATCTCGAAGGGGGTTCCATTCGGCCCAATCAAGGTGGTGTGGAGAGACTGGTACATGTTCTGCTTCGGCATAGCAATATAGTCTTTGAAGCGTCCGGGAATAGGCTTATACATCTCATGGATCACACCCAGGGCCGCATAGCAGTCCTTTACCGTATCCACAATGATGCGGACCGCAAACAAATCATAAATCTGATCCAGAGTCTTCTGCTGATTCACCATCTTCTTGTAGATGCTGAAAAAGTGCTTGATCCTGCCGTCGATCTGGGCTTTGATCCCCGCCGCCCGGATATGTTTGCTGACATCCTCCACAATGCTGTTGACAAAGGCCTGACGCTCGTTCCTCTTCAGGGCGATCTTCTCCACCAGGTCGTAATAGACCTCCGGTTCCAGATATTTCAAAGAGAGGTCATCCAGCTCAACCTTAATCTTGGAAATTCCCAGCCTGTGGGCAATGGGGGCATAGATATCCATGGTCTCCCTGGCTTTCTCTTTCTGCTTCGCCGGGGACCAGTATTTAGCTGTCCTCATATTGTGCAGCCGGTCTGCCAGTTTTACAAGAATCACTCGGATATCTTTGGCCATGGCCAAAAACATCTTCCTGAGATTTTCCGCCTGGACCTCGATCTTATCCGCAGAATAAGACAACTGGCCCAGCTTTGTAACCCCGTCCACAATCAGCTCCACCTCTTCCCCGAACTCCTGTCGAAGCTCTTCGGAGGTCATGATCGTGTCTTCCACTACATCGTGAAGAAGTCCCGCTACAATAGATTCTTTATCCAATTCCAAATCCGCCAGTATAATCGCCACGCACAGAGGATGAATAATATAAGGCTCCCCGGATTTTCTGCACTGTCCTTCATGGGCCTTATACGCCACCTGGTAGGCTTTCTCAATCATGGATATATCATCGGAGGGATGATACTTCCTGACGCTTTTGATCAGCTCCTGATACAGCACTTCCGGACTGGTGAAGTCCTCCATAAGCTTGACGCTGGCATCCGCTTTTCTGATTTCTTCGATTTTATCCTGTTTCGTTCTCGCCTCTACTGCCATTGGACACCACCATCTCTGTTAACTATTTTCCTTCATAACAAATCACGGATTCCACATCATACCCCTTCAGGCGTTCGCGGCCCTTCAGCCCGGCCAGCTCCATGAGGAAGATCACCTTCACCACCTGGCCTCCCAGGTCTTCAATCAGCTTAATAGCCGCTTCTATGGTACCTCCCGTGGCGATCAGGTCGTCAATCACAACCACCTTCTGTCCGGGTACTATGGAATCTTTATGCATTTCTATTTCAGCGGTACCGTACTCCAGCTCATAGCGCATAGATACTGTATCGCAGGGAAGCTTGCCTTTTTTTCTCACCGGCACAAAAGACTTATGAAGATTATAAGCCACCGGTACTCCAAAAATAAATCCGCGGGATTCCGTACCTACTACTACGTCAAAATCAATTCCCTGCAGCTTCTCCTGAATCAGGTCAATGGAAAGCTTCAATCCATCGGGATCCTGCAGAATACTGGTCACATCTCTGAAAATAACACCCGGTTCCGGGAAATCCGGAATACTTCTCACATATTCTTCTATCTTTTTCATTCTTCCCGCTCCTTTTTCGCTTCATACACTGCACAGAATTTTTGTGACTGGACAGGTACGGAATTTCTTATTTCCTACGATTGTTTAGTATAGCATTTTCTGTCATTTTTCGCAACCTGCGGTTCTCTCGGGCCAAGATTTTCTTCGGCGTAATGCTTTCTGCAAAGAGAAATATAGCTTTCATCTCCGCCCAGCATCACCTGTTCTCCTGTCTTGACGATCCTTCCGCCGCTGATTCTTGTGTTGCAGCTTGCCCCTCTTCCGCACCAGCAGACCGTTTTCAGCTCTTCAATAACATCCGCCCAGGCCAGCAGCCACACAGATCCTTCAAAGGGTTCTCTTCTGAAATCCGTACGCAGCCCATAGCAAATCACAGGAATATCCAGATCGTCCACGATATGGACGAAAAATTCAATGTCAGACTTTCTGCAGAACTGGGCCTCATCCACAATCACGCAGTCATACTCTCTGAGAGTGTCATCCCCCATCCCCACCAGTTCTTCCACAAAAATACATCTGGAGGAAAGTCCCATCCGGCTCTTGATCACTCTCTCCCCATCTCGGGTATCTACTCTTGGTTTTGCCAGAAGAGCACGTTTTCCCCTTTCATAATAATTATATTCAACCATCAGGGCATTGGCAGTCTTAGAGCTTCCCATGGCCCCATGGCGGAAATACAATTTCGCCATTTTTTCTCCTCCGGTCTGTCTATTCTCCGTACATAGCTCCATGGAGCCTTTCAATGGTGGCCGAAAAATCCGGTACCAGCATCTCTGACTGCGAAGTATAAAGCCCGTCATAGGGAATCCGCTGATCCTCCAGATCATAGGTCACATATTCCGGCAGCCCGCTCATGAATTTCAAAAGGCCCACAGGTCCCAGGTCATTGTCCACCTCTGAAAAAACCTCTTCCACCAAATCCGTCAGCTCTGTGGCCTCCAGCTCCTGGAGAGAGCTGAAGATCTCTTTCAGAACCGATCTCTGACGCTGGGTCCTCTCATAATCATTGTCCCCCACATAGCGGATTCTCATATATGCCACCGCCTGGTATCCGTTCAGCACGTACTCTCCGCCTCCCGGAAGCTGATCCTCTTCCTGTTCCATACTGATCAAATAGCCATTCAACACCTCGCACTCTTCATCGCTTATATCCATGGCGACTCCTCCGATGATGTCCACGATCTCAGCCATAGTACCGAAATCTACAGCGGCATAATTATCAATCTCAATCTCATAGTTGCCTTCCAGAGTCGCCTGTAAAGTCTCCGCCCCTCCAACTGCGTAGGCATAATTCAGCTTATGCACTCCATGCCCCGGAATTTCCGCATAGAGATCTCTCATAAAGGAGGTCAGAAGCAGCTTATGGGTGTCTGCATTCAGCGTCAGCACAATTACCACGTCTGAGTTTCCATTCCAGCTCTCATCCCTGCGGTCGCTGCCGATGAGAAGAATGTTATACACGCTTTTTCCATTGGGAAGGGTTCCTTCTCCTGCCAAATCGGCAGCTCTGCCCGATATGCCTGGCATGGCAAATGCCATAGCTGCCGCTAAAAGAACTGCCGTCCCTCTCTTAATTCCCTTTAAAACCCAATCTTTGATATTTTTCATCTTTCTTTCCTCTTTTCTACGGAATTTGCTATTTTATGATAGCTCATCCCTTTTTAATTGTAAAGATATAAAAAAGGGGTGCCGCATCAAAAACTGGTGTGCGGCACCCCCTGTTATCGGCAGTTGAAATTCAAAACACAGCTCTCAAAACCGCCGCCATTTTTTCATATGCTTCTGTCACCTTGGGCATAAGGCTCAGTGCTTCCTCCCACCGGTCACTTCTCAAATCCTCCGTCATCTGGCCGACAGCCTCCATCAGAGGCTGCATAGACAGGTTTCCTGCTACTCCCTTCAGCGTGTGGGCCGCTTCAAAAGCGCCCTTAGGATCCCCGGCCTGTACGGATTCCATCAGCTTTCCATAGTTTGCGTCATTCAGGAATTTTTTCAGGAAGCGTTCCGCAAGCCCTTCGTTTCCCATAAACCGCTCCAGAAGCTGATCTACCCGGATTCCCGCCTGTTCCAATTCTCTTTTCGTCTCTTCAGTCATAGGTCTCTCCTTTTTTATTTGTACAGTCCCCGAAGGTGCTTCTCCACTTTCAGAAAGCTCTCCAGAAGCCGTGGGTTAAAAGTACCGCACTGTCCGTTCTGTATCATAGCAAGGGCCTCTTCTACCTGATATGCATCTTTATACACCCGTTTGCTGATGAGGGCATCATACACATCGGCCAGAGATACGATCTGTGCCCAGATGGAGATCTCATCTCCTTTCAGTCCGTCTGGATATCCTCTCCCATCCCAGCGCTCGTGATGGTGTCTGGCAATATCATACGCATACTGAAAAGCCTTATGATTTTTCATCTGGGGAATCTTCTCCAGCAGGACGGCCCCCTGAAGGGTATGAGTCTTCATAATCTCATATTCCTCCGGCGTAAACTTTCCGGGCTTATTTAAAATAGCATCCGGTATGGCGATCTTCCCCACATCATGCATAATGGCAGCCATGGCAATATGCTGGATCTCCTCCTCGGACAGCCCGTCCCCCAGCTCTGTGTGTTCCAGCATATACTGAGTGATGTCGTGAATGCGCCGTACGTGGGATCCAGACTCTCCGCTTCTGAATTCAATGGCCGTGGAGAGGGCTTCGATCATGCCCATGTTCAGCTCTATAATCTGCTGGGCCTGCTGGTAGATCTCTGTCTGCTGCTGGGCCACCTTATTTCCCAGGCGCTTCCTGGCCTGAAACAGTTCCACTACGGAGTTGATCCGCCTGAGCACTACATAGGGAACCACCGGCTTTAGGATCACATCCATCACTCCCAGGGAATACGCCTCTTTCAGAGTCTGGTCGCCGGATTCGGCTGTAATAAGAAAAACCGGTATGTGTTCCGTCATACCCATTTTATTGAGCTTTTTTAAAACCTCCATGCCGTCCATAACAGGCATCACCACATCTAGAAGCACTGCACAAATCCTCTCGGAATGGTCTATAAGCTTTTCCAGTCCGATCTGGCCATTTTCCGCCTCCTCGATAGAATATTCAGCGGAAAAGATATTGTCAAGAACCGCCCGGTTCAGCTCATCGTCGTCTACAATTAAAATCGTCCCCGGTATTCCTGAATCCTGCCTTTGCTGTCCGCCTCTTTCCATGGCGTACGCCTCCTTTCAAGCATCCTGCGGTAAAAGTTCTCTGGTCTTATTTTATACGATGAAAAGATTCTAGTCAACAAAAAGCAGGATTCCCAGTGATTCTCACCGGCGAATCCTGCCAAATTTTTCTGTCTCAGTCATCTTTTTCTCTATCTTTTTCCCGGTTAAAGCATCCCTTTTGACAGCCTGCACATCCGCCGGGGCACTCTCCGCAAGCCATGGCTTTCTTTGCTTTCCGGTGCCTGCTGACTATCACATATACGCAGTACGCTATAATCAGAAATACAATGATAAAATCTGCCATCCTGCCTTCGCTCCTTCTGTCTGCTGAAATCAATTAACGGATGGAAACCACCTGAAAACCGACTTTTTCCACTGCCTGTATCAAAAGATCTTCTCCCACCTCCCGATCGTAGGAGATCACCGCATTTCCTTTGGAAAGATCTACCTGCGCCCGGACGCCCTCAATGCGGTTCAGGCTCTCTGTTACACTCATCACACAGTGAGCGCAGTGCATCCCGGAGATCTGGATCGTTTTTTTGCCGATCACCGGGGCGGACAATTTCTTCTTTTTGGGTTTATGGCTTCCGGAACATCCTCCCCCTGCCGGGCATCCGATACACTTTGCCCCGTTTTTCTTGGCTCTGACGATATACGCCGCCGCACCTCCCACTAACAGCACCAGAACAATCACTGCAACAATATTTTCCATTTATCAATACTCCTTTTTTAACGCCGCTTGGCGGACAAAGCATCTTTGCTCTGTCCGCCGCAGTCTATCTTAAATATTTATGATTTCACAGCATGCAGGCTGTATTCCGCCGCAAATTCTTTATCCGACTTGCGGATTCTCCAAATAACAATTGCCACGAATACAAGTACTGCGATCAGGCCGGGAATAAATGCAGTTCCCAGGGAACCTGTGGTAACCAGCGTTCCAATCTGGTATACCAGGAAAGCTACCGTGTAGCCTGTGGCAAGCTGGAGGCAGATACCGCCCAGCAGCCATTTCCCGCTCTTCATCTCTGAATTCATCGCTCCCAGAGCCGCAAAACAGGGCGGCGTGTAGAGGTTAAACATCAGATAAGCCAGAGCCGCTGCTTTTGTAAGAGCCATAACTGTAGCCACTTCGCTTCCGCTGCCTACCAGCGCCAGCTCATCTGTATCAATCAGGTTGGTCACTCCGTAAACAACGGCAAGGGTGCCCACCACATTCTCTTTCGCGATAAATCCAGTAACGGCCGCCGCCGCAAGCTGCCATACGCCGAATCCCAGGGGAATAAACAGGAAGGCGAAGGGGTGAGCGATGGACGCAAGGATGGAAGTGTTTTCCATGCCTTCCTCCACAAGCTGGAACTGCCAGTTGAAGCTCTGCATAATCTGCACCACTGTATTGCACACCAGGATAATCGTTCCTGCCTTGACAATATAGGCTTTGCCTCGCTCCAGCATGGAAACGCAGGCCCTCTTTAAGCTTGGAATTTTATATTCAGGAAGCTCAATGATAAAGAAGGACTTTCTGTATTTCATGCCTGTAATTCTCTTCACCAGAAGGGCTCCCAAAAGAACCAGCACGATTCCAACCAGATACATGGTAGCGGACACCCACCAGGCATCTGCGAAAAAGGCTCCTGCAAAAAGAGCAATTACAGGGATCTTAGCGCCGCAGGGCATAAAGGGCGTAAGCATTGCCGTGGTTCTGCGCTCTCTTTCATTGCGGATGGTACGGCAGGCCATAACGCCCGGGATGGCGCATCCGGTACCGATTACCATGGGGATCACGGATTTTCCAGATAATCCAACCCTCTTGAAAATCGGGTCAAGCACCACAGTAGCGCGGGCCATATAGCCGCAGTCTTCCAGAAGCGCAATCAGGAAATACATTACCATTACCAGAGGAAGGAAGCCTACAACCGCACCGACGCCGCCGATGATACCGTCTACCAGGAGGGCATACAGAAGTGGATTTGCGTTTTCCATCATTCCGCCTACCCAGCCCTGGAAGGTCTCAATCCATGCTACCAGCCAGTCTGCGATCCATGTCCCCAGAGTCGTCTGGGATATGTAGAACACAAGGAAAATGATCGCTGCAAAAATAGGAATCCCGATGATCTTATGTGTGATAATGCTGTCGATCTTATCCTGTACGTTTTTGTCCTTTGTAAAAACTTTTCTCTTCTCTACCTGCTTAACGATTCCATTGACAAAGTCAAACCGCTTTCTGTCAGCCGCCTCTACTGCCGCCTTGTCTTTGAGATCGATATCCGCCTGTACATAGGGAGCTTTCTGCCCCTTTCCGCTTAAAGCCGCAGCCGCACTGACCGCTTCCTTAAGTCCTTCATGGCCGGAGGAAGTGGAGATGGTCTTTACAACCGGACAGCCAAGCTTCTCAGACAGCAGCTTCTCATCAATCTTTGTTTCCTTTTTGTCTGTGATATCGCTCTTATTCAAAGCCACCACTACCGGCACCCCCAGCTCCAAAAGCTGAGTCGTAAAAAATAAGCTTCGGCTTAAGTTTGTGGCATCCACAATATTGATAATCGCATCCGGATTTTCATTTTTTACGTAGCTGCTGGTAATACTTTCTTCCGAAGTAAAGGGAGACATGGAATAAGCTCCCGGCAGATCCACTGCCACCAGTTCCTCCGGCCCGTTATAGTAGCTCTTTTTAATGAGA
>DVGR01000134.1 GCA_018712605.1 Candidatus Choladousia intestinigallinarum | reverse complement strand
ATTTTCGGTTCTAAACTTTCCGGGAAGTGAATAAACATATGTAATATAAAATACATGAAGAGATACTTCGTTTGAAGAAGGGAGAACAATAATTTATGACAGATAAGATTATCGAAAACAATCAGGTATCCATCATGGGGAAAATAGTATCCGGTTTCACCTACAGCCATGAAGTATTCGGAGAGGGTTTTTACATGATGGATATTTCCGTGCAGAGGCTGAGTGATTCCTCTGACGTGATTCCGGTAATGATTTCGGAGCGCCTGATTGATGTTACACAAGATTATGAAGGAGAATACATACAGATTTTCGGACAGTTCCGCTCTTACAACCGGCATGAAGAGAAAAAAAACAGGCTGGTCCTGTCAGTGTTTGCCCGGGAGGTAAGCTTTGTGGAGGACGAAAATGATAAGATAAAAAGTAATCAGATCTTTTTGGACGGCTATATCTGCAAAACGCCGGTTTACCGCCGGACCCCTCTGGGAAGGGAAATTGCGGATATGCTTTTGGCAGTAAACCGTCCTTATGGGAAATCTGATTATATCCCATGTATTTGCTGGGGGAGAAATGCCCGGTTTGCTTCAGGATTTGAAGTGGGCGGACATGTGCAGATCTGGGGAAGAATACAGAGCAGGGAGTATGTAAAAAAGCTGGAGGATGAGACTACAGAAAAGAGGGTTGCATACGAAGTATCTGTCAGCAAGCTGGAATATTTGGAGTAAAAATAACCACTTTACAAAACTTTTATAAATGTACTGGATGAGAATGCCGGATTAAGAATTGCATTTTACACTGATGTGTAGTAGAATATCCATATTATTTATGCGGGGTTTTTTTAACGCAGAAGCGGATCCCGCACAGGAAATACTGGAATGTCGGCACGGAAAGAGCTTCCGGGCCGGTTCAAAGAAACCTGAAAGCGGCGAGGTGAAAGATGAAGAAAAAGTATATACATATTTTCTGCGGAAAGGGTATGGGGAAAACGTCTTCCGCTCTGGGAAAGGGCGTACGGGAGGCAAGTGAAGGAAAAAATGTTTTTCTGATCCAGTTTCTCAGGGAGAAGCGCTCTAATGAAGTGCTGAATTATTATAAACGTCTGGAGCCGGAGATGAAGATGTTTCGGTTTGAGAAATTCCCGGAAGATTATGAGAGCCTGACGCAGAGAGAGAAAGAAGAAGAGATCCGCAATATAAAAAACGGACTCAATTTTGCCAAAAAAGTGTTAATGACAGAAGAATGTGATGTTCTGATTCTGGAAGAAATTTTAAGTCTGACCGACAAAGGCATTGTGACCATGGATGAGCTTAAGAACATCATTGAGGAAGTAGGGGATGAGACGACCCTCTATCTGACGGGTACAAACCGGTGTGAAGAATTGTGGCCGTACGTGGATGAAGTCACGGAGCTGTCCACACCTTACACGGCCGTCAGAGAGGACTGTGACTAAAAGTAAGATGCACAGACAGTCCGCTTTTCTATTTTTCAGATGGCGGGACTGCTGCAAAATTAAATTGACATCTGCACAATAGGGTGTTATAGTAAGAGAAATTCAGATTTAGTGATAGAGGTTGCGCGCTTCATCAGTAACCGGCGGGATGTGTACAGGCACAGGAGAAAGCCGGAGAAAGGGAAGGGCGCCGAAAGGAATCAGTGCCTGAGGCTGATTTCCTTGGGCGCAGGATGAAGAATTCTGTGACTGTCATCGCAGGGCGATGGAGGGCTATCCTGGGAACTGTTTTTCGGATTCTTTGGGAACTGCCTTTTGACAGTTCCCTTTTTTGGTGGTATAGGAAATTTTGCTCCCTATACGACAAAAAAGCTCCGCATGGATTTGTCTGCGGCGCAGGAGTCGTTTTAGATTGGAAGGAGGGTATTATGGCTATTTTTAAAGGTTCGGGCGTGGCCATTGTGACGCCAATGTACGAAAATGGAGAAGTGAATTATGAAAAACTGGGGGAGATTCTGGAGGAACAGATCGCAGGCTCTACCGATGCTATTATTATCTGCGGAACCACAGGAGAGGCTTCCACTCTTACACATGAGGAACATTTGGATGTGATCAAATATGCGGTGGATAAGGTGAATAAGAGGCTTCCCGTGATTGCCGGCACAGGTTCCAACTGTACGGAGACGGCCGTCTATCTTTCGGTGGAGGCGGAAAAACACGGTGCGGACGCTGTACTTTTAGTGACTCCTTATTACAATAAAGCCACCCAGAAAGGACTGATCCATCATTTTACTAAGATTGCGGAATCTATTTCCATTCCCGTGATCCTGTATAATGTTCCGTCCCGGACGGGATGCAATATTTTACCGGAGACAGCGGCGTATCTGGCCAAAAATGTAAAGAATATCGTGGCCATCAAGGAGGCTTCCGGGAATATCTCCCAGGTGGCTAAGCTTATGAGTTTGGCGGAGGGAGCCATTGACCTGTATTCTGGAGATGACAATCAGATTGTGCCGATCCTCTCCCTGGGGGGCTGCGGAGTAATCTCCGTGCTGGCTAATATTGCGCCTAAGCAGACCCATGACATTGTCGCCACCTATCTGGCAGGAGATGTAAAGAAGAGCTGTAAACTCCAGTTGGAAGCCTTGAATCTCATTGACGCTCTTTTCTGCGAGGTAAACCCGATACCGGTTAAAAAAGCTATGAACCTCATGGGAAAAGAGGTAGGGCCCTTAAGAGAGCCATTGACAGAAATGGAAGAGGCAAATGCAGCTAAGCTTGCGCAGGCCATGAAAGAGTACGGGCTGGAGGTAAAAGCATGATTCGGATGATTTTAAGCGGATGCTGCGGATTTATGGGACGGGTGGTAACGGAGATAGCAGACGGAGATCCCGATATCCAGATCGTAGCAGGCATTGATCCAAGAAAAGATGATACAAAACCATATCCGGTTTACGGGACGCCTGCCGAGTGCCAGGCAGAGGGAGACGTGCTGGTGGATTTTTCTTCAGCCCAGGCCCTGGGGGGACTGCTGAAGTATTGTGTGGAAAAACAGGTGCCGGCTGTGCTCTGCAGCACCGGTTACTCACAGGAGCAGCTTGATGAGATTCAGGAAGCCTCTGGCAAGGTGGCTGTGTTAAAATCAGCCAATATGTCCCTGGGTGTAAATCTTCTTTTGAAATTGCTGAAAGAGGCGGCTAAGACTTTGGCACCGGCAGGATTTGATATGGAGATTGTGGAGAGGCACCATAACCGAAAGGTGGATGCTCCCAGCGGGACGGCTCTTGCGTTGGCAGACAGCCTGAACGAAGCCCTGAATCAGGAATACACCTATACATACGACCGCAGCCAGGTAAGAAGGCCCAGAGATAAAAAAGAGATCGGAATCAGTGCGGTGCGGGGCGGGAGCATCGTTGGTGATCATGAGGTGATTTTCGCCGGCCTGGACGAGGTCATTGAATTTAAACATACAGCGTACTCAAGAAGTATTTTTGCCAAGGGAGCCGTATCGGCTGCAAAATATCTTGCAGGAAAGCCCGCAGGCCTTTATAATATGGGAGATGTAATAGGATGATGCAGGGTCAAAAGGCCTAAGAAAGGACGGATGAGCCGGATTATGAAAAAAGTAGTTAAGTTTGGCGGGAGTTCTCTAGCAAGCGCAGAGCAGTTTAAAAAGGTAGGAGAAATCATCCATGCAGAAAAGTCACGGAGATATGTAGTGCCTTCAGCTCCGGGAAAGCGTTTCCCCAAGGATACGAAGGTGACGGATATGCTGTATGACTGCTACGAAGCTGCAGGGACTATGGATATTACCGGAAAACTCAATGCCATTGCCCAGAGATACCAGGAGATCATCGACGGGCTGGGCCTGGAGGTGTCTCTGGATGAGGAATTTGCCAAAATTAAAACGGCCTTTGAAGAACATGTGGGAAGCGACTATGCAGCCTCGAGAGGCGAGTATCTGAATGGAATTGTAATGGCGGCATACCTGGAGTATGAGTTTATTGATGCGGCGGAAGTAGTGCGCTTTGATGAGGATGGGGTGTTTGATCCCGAGACCACCAATAAAATCATGAAGAAGCGGCTGGAAGGCGTGGAGCATGCCGTTATTCCGGGATTCTATGGAGCTTTGGAGGACGGAACCATTAAGACTTTCTCCAGGGGCGGATCGGATATCACAGGATCTATCGTGGCCAGGGCAGTCTGCGCCGATCTCTATGAGAACTGGACGGATGTGTCTGGCTTTCTGGTAACAGATCCTCATATTGTGGAGGATCCCGAGACCATTGAGACCATCACGTACCGGGAGCTTCGGGAGCTGTCCTATATGGGAGCCACAGTCCTCCATGCGGATGCCATTTTCCCTCTGCGCCAGGAAGGGATTCCCATCAATATTAAAAATACGAACCGGCCTCAGGATCCGGGGACTCTGATTGTGGAGAGTACCTGCCGGCAGCCGCGGTTTACGATTACAGGCATTGCGGGGAAGAAAGGCTTCTGTGCCATCAATATTGAAAAGGATCAGATGAATTCTGAGATTGGATTTGGGCGCAAGGTGCTTCAGGTATTTGAAGAAAACGGAATTTCCTTTGAGCATGTGCCGTCAGGGATTGACACATTCACGGTGCTGGTACACCAGTCTGAATTTATGGAGAAGGAACAGAGCGTAATCTCCGGAATTCACCGGGCCGTGCATCCTGATACTTTAGATCTGGAATCCGACCTGGCCCTGATTGCGGTGGTAGGCCGTGGAATGCGGGCCACCAGAGGCACAGCAGGAAGAATTTTTTCTGCTCTTTCCCATGCCAACGTAAACGTAAAGATGATTGATCAGGGCTCTAGTGAGCTGAATATCATTATCGGGGTGAAGAACGAAGACTTTGAGACGGCAGTAAAAGCGATCTATGATATTTTCGTCCTGACACATTTATAAATAGGGCATAAAAGCAGGCCTGGATTGTTTTCCGGGTCTGTTTTTGACTCTTTAGAATAAACTTACAAGTGTAAAATATACTTGACAGGAAACGGCGTTTTGATGTAGCCTTACACTAGTACAATATTTCTGAGAGGAGGCCTGTATATGAGTCAGGCATACATATGGGGCGCTATAGTGGGAGCGGCCTTCGGGATTGCGCTTTTGGTCGCCCTCCTTTGGGTGACGAAAAGCGACGGTTCCCTGAAGGGGCGTTATGATGAAAGGCAGGAACTGTTCCGGGGCAGAGGATACAAAGCAGGTTTTTTTACTTTCATCGGTTATTGCATTTTATACGCCGTCCTTCACGATATTGCGGAGGTCAGGGTGATCTCGGCTACGGCGGCTATGTTTGCGGGCATCTGCCTTTCGGTATCTGTATATGCCTGCTACTGCATCCGGCATGATTCCTATCTGGCTTTAAATGAGAAGCCGGTGCGAATTATAGTAACTTTTTTTCTGGTATCTTTGCTGAATCTGGGAATTGGTGTCTACCATTTTGTCCAGGGAAATATGGTGGAGGACGGAGTCGTCAGCATAACTGCCATGAACCCTATCTGCGGGCTGATGATGGTAGTGGTAGCCTTTGCCATGCTGTTTAGGTACCGGAGCGAGCGGAGACACCTGGAGGAAGAAGAATGAAGATGACAGAGCGGACAGGGCTCCAAATTTCGCGGGGGGGGGGGTACAAAATGAATGAAGAATCTTCGGATGAAAGCGGCACGTGCATCTTTGGACCTCTCCCAGCAGCAGCTTGCGGATCTGGTGGGAGTTTCCAGACAGACCATCAATGCCATTGAAAAGGGAGATTATAACCCTACCATTCGTCTGTGTATCTCCATCTGCAAGGTGCTGGAGAGGACTTTGGATGAACTGTTTTGGGAATAATGACGAGGAGGAAAGAAAATGGCGCTGCGAAGAGATCTGCTGCTTTTCCCGGAGGGGAAAAGAAAGGCTGTTACTTTCAGCTACGATGACGCTGTGACACAGGATATTCGTTTTGTGGGATTGTTAAACCGCTATGGGCTGAAGGGTACCTTTAATATTAATTCTGGGCTCTTGGGGCAGGAATCCCTGCATACACAGAATGGAAAAACTGTTTCACACAATAAAATAGATCCGGAAGAAATCCCGGGGGTTTATGCCGGCCATGAGCTGGCTGTCCACGGAAGAACCCATCTGGATCTGTCGATGGTGCCCCAGGGAACGGCATCCTATGAGATTATGGCTGACCGGCAGTGGATAGAGACGATTGTAAGGAAGCCAGTGACAGGTATGGCGTACCCCTTTGGAACCTACACGGAGGCCACAAAAAAGGTGCTGGAAAGCTGTGGGATCGAATATTCCAGAACGACACGAGCCACTTATGGATTTGGCCTTCCAGGAGAGTTTCTCTGTTGGCATCCAACCTGCCATCATGAGGATCCCCGGCTTTTTTCGCTGACCGACCAGTTTCTGGAGGATATGGGGGAGAAAGAAGAATCAAGGCTTTTTTATATCTGGGGACATTCCTATGAGTTTGATGTGACAGATACGTGGGAGCGGATGGAAGAATTTTTAAAGAGGATCTTTGGACACGGTGATGTGTGGTATGCTTCCAATGGGGAGATATGCAGTTACGTTCAGGCTGCCCGGGGGGTAAAATATTCAGCGGACGGGTCTTATCTATATAATCCTTCCGCCACGGACGTCTGGCTGAGAATTCAGGGCCAGAGATTGTGCGTACCCTCTGGAGAAACGGTAAAGGTGGGAGTTTCATGATCCAGGAAAAGAGTGGATGTCAGAGCGGACAAAAAGTATGTGTAAAAGCGCCGGGAGAAAAATCCCTGCTGACGCCGGGAGATACGGTGGCTCTGGTGGGATGTTCCGACCCTCTTTTGGGGACACACCCTGCCCAGGCTGAAGCGTGCAGAAGGGTTCTTGAAGATTGGGGACTGAAAGTCAGGACAGCCGTTTCCATGAAGAACGCCTGGTGGCAGGGAGAAAAACGGGCCCGGGAGCTTATGGAGTTTTATGGAGATGCAGAAGTGAAAGTTATCTTTGACCTTTCCGGCGGGGATCTGGCCAATACGGTTCTGCCTCATGTGGACTGGAAAATTGTGGCTGCGAACCCAAAGCCCTTCTGGGGGTACAGCGATCTGACTGCAGTGCTGAACGGAATTTATGCCAGGACTGGCCAGTGGGGCTGCCTCTATCAGCTTCGGAATTTGGTTTCGGGAGAAGAGAGAATCCAAAGGCGGCAGAGGGAAGCATTTTATAGAACTGTTTTTCAGGGAGAGGACACGCTGAATTGCTTTTTATCAGTATTTCTTCAGGGAGATTTCATGGAAGGAACCGTAGCAGGGGGAAATCTTCGCTGTTTGCTGAAACTGGCAGGGACGCCTTACTTTCCGGATTTAACGGATAAGATTCTTTTCCTGGAGAGCCTGGGCGGGGAGAGCTGGCTGATTGCCTCTCTTCTGTGCCAGCTCCGGCTGATGGGAGTCTTTGAGAAGGTAAGAGGCGTTTTGTTAGGGACCTTCACAAAGCTGCAGGAGTCTGGCAGCCGGCCAGATCTCAAGGAGCTGATCCTTTCAGCAGTTCCTAGGGGGCTGCCCATTGCCGCAACCAAGGAAATCGGCCACGGGAAGGATTCAAAATGCCTGGTGATCGGCGGACGTGTATCTATGACATCCTAATTTTTATATGGAATAACGCCTGTTTAGACATAATAAAGGACCGCAGAAAAGCGGTCCTTTATTATGTCTAATGTTAGATTTATTTGATAATCCGAATCCAGCCTTCAGGAGCTTCGATCCGTCCCATCTGAATACCTGTGAGGGTATCGTAAAGCTTCTGGGTGACAGGTCCCATCTTGTCCATTCCGCTGGGGAAGCAGATTTCTTTGCCATGGTCATTGATCTTGCCCACAGGAGAGATCACGGCGGCGGTACCGCACAGACCGCACTCTGCAAAGTCTTTTAATTCATCCAGGTAAACCTCCCGTTCTTCGACCTCAAGGCCAAGGTAATCCTGAGCTACGGAGACAAGAGAGCGGCGGGTAATGGAAGGAAGGATGCTGCCGGATTTAGGCGTCACTACCTTATTGTCCTTCGTCACAAACAGGAAGTTAGCTCCGCCTGTCTCTTCTACCTTTGTTCTGGTAGCGGCATCCAGGTAAAGATTTTCGTCAAATCCCTGACGATGGGCCTCCATAATGGGATAAAGGCTCATAGCATAGTTCAGTCCCGCCTTTATGTGGCCTGTACCGTGGGGAGCCGCACGGTCGTAATCGCTGATCCGGATCGTCAGAGGCTTTACGCCGCCCTTAAAATAAGGACCTACAGGAGTAGTAAATACCCGGAACTGATATTCAGAAGAAGGGCTTACGCCGATGACGGCATCGCTTCCGAACATGTAGGGACGTACATAAAGAGTAGCCCCTGAACCGTAAGGAGGAACGTATGCTTCATTGGCGGCTACGGTCTCACATACAGCTTCCACAAATCGCTCTTTTGGGAAAACCGGCATTTCCAGACGGCGGCAGGAATCCTCCATGCGCTGTCCGTTCAGGTCAGGACGGAAAATAACGATGTGTCCGTCCTCAGTGGTGTAAGCCTTCATGCCCTCAAAGCAAGTCTGCGCATACTGGAGAACGCCGGCGCACTCACTGATAACCACATTGGGATCTGAGATCAGAGCGCCTTCGTCCCATGCTCCATTTTTATAGTTAGAAACGAACCGCTTGTCAGTTTTTACATAGCCGAAACCAAGGTTCGCCCAATCGATGTTTTTCTTTTCCATAATTAACATCCCTTTCCTTTCAAATTAGTAGTAGTTTACCGCTGCTTTAAGAAGGTGTCAAGCTAAAGTGTGGAAAATCATTGCTTTTTGTCTTCTTTGGGACGGGGCGGTTTCAGAAAAGTACCCCTGACTACGGCGTCAGAGCCAAATCGTTTTCGGATCTGATCCATAGCTGCATCCAGCCTTTTTTGTTTTTCAGGATCCGGAGGGATCACTGCGGATTCTGTGGAAGCTTTTTCTTCTGTGGACAGCCCGAAACTGAAAAGAGAAAGCTGTACCGGAGCGTCTTCCGGGAGAAGCTTTGTGGTTCTTATTCCCAGCAGGCGGATGGGCGATCCGTTCCAGAGCTGGTCAAAAAGGCGGCAGGCGCATTCGTAGAGGGTGTTGGACTGTGCGGAAGGAGTGTAAAGCTGCGTCTGGCGGGAGCAGGAGCGGAAAGTGCTGTATTTAATCTCCACAGTGACGGTGGTAGCGATCTGGCGGGCTTTGCGCAGCCTGGAAGAGACCTGCTCCGCAAGTTCCAGCAGTACGTGCTTGGCCTCATCGGCTGTGAGGACGTCCTGGCTTAAGGTAGTGGAATTTCCGATGCCTTTTAACTCATGAGTTTCGGGATCCAGTGGGGAAGAATCAATGCCGTTGGCATACTCCCACATCGTTTTCCCGTGGCTCTTAAAGTGAAATTGGAGAAAGGCGGGATCCGTATGGGCCAGGTCGCCGATGGTGCGGATCCCAAGCTGCATAAGCCGCTGGGCGCTGGCGTGGCCCACCATGTAGAGCTCACTTACAGGAAGGGGCCACATTTTAGCGGGAATTTCCTCCGGGTACAGCGTATGTACTTTATCTGGTTTTTCAAAATCACTGGCCATTTTAGCCAGAAGCTTATTAGGGGCAATCCCCACATTCACGGTGAAACCCAGCTCATCCCGGATGCGGTCCGCAATACTTCTGGCCCCTGCCTCAGGAGAAGCAAAGAGATGGCGGATGGGGGTAAAGTCCAGAAAACATTCATCTATGGAAATTTGCTGAATGTCAGGGGTGTAGGAGCGCAGAAGATTCATAAGCTCCTGGCTCCTTTTTTTATAGAGAGGGCGGTCAGGCGGAACCATGACAAGCCCCGGACATTTTCGCAGAGCAGAGACTACTGGTTCGGCAGTATGAATGCCGAATTTTTTTGCGGGGACAGATTTGGCCAGCACAATACCGTGTCGGGTCTTTTCATCGCCGCCGATGATGGAGGGGATCGTCCTTAAATCCACGGCTTTCGGGTTTTCTTCCAGAAGCTTCTGGGCGGTCCAGCTTAAAAATGCAGAATTTACGTCTATGTGAAAAATCAGTTGCATAAAGGCCTCCTTTCATCCATATGCGATTATTATACCACCTGCCCAAACGGACAACAACCTTTTGACGAATGCCTCTATTTGAGATATAGTAGGAGATATAGTAATAAAAAGTTTAGGAGGGGATCAAAATGCTGTTTGTTGAATATCCAAAATGTTCTACTTGTCAGAAAGCGAAAAAATGGCTGGATCAGCACCAGGTTCCGTATACGGACAGGCATATCGTGGAAGAAAATCCTACGGCTGCGGAGCTTAAGGAATGGCATGAGAGAAGCGGCCTGGAGCTGAAGCGCTTTTTTAATACCAGCGGCCGGCTGTATAAAGAGATGGGGCTGAAAGATCGTCTTCCTCAGATGACGGACCAGGAAAAAATTGAACTTCTTGCTTCTGATGGGATGCTGGTAAAGAGACCTCTGATTGTGGAGGAACATTTCGTTCTGGCAGGGTTTAAAGAGAAGGAATGGGAGGAAGTTCTCCTGAAATAGAAAGAGGAACGGGAATACGGCAGAGAAATAGGACGAAGAAGGCGGGAAAAGATGATAAAGCAGGGACAGGATTTTTCTAAGGGAAGTATAGGGAGGCATGTGCTGGCCCAGGCGGTGCCATTGATTATCGCACAGTTGATTCAGCTTCTTTATAATCTGGTAGACAGGATTTATATTGGTCATTTGCCGGGTGAAAACGGCATGGCCCTTACGGGCATCGGGCTGGTTTTTCCCATTGTGACCCTGGTAACAGCTTTTACAAATCTTTTTGGAATGGGCGGAGGCCCTCTTTGTTCTATTGCCAGAGGCGCAGGAAAAACTGAGCGGGCGGAGAAGATTATGGGGAACTGCCTGACGCTTCTCTTTGCAACCTCTTTTTTCATCATGGCACTCTGCTATGTGCTGAAACGGCCGGTTCTCTATCTGTTCGGAGCCAGCGATATCACTTATCCTTATGCGGACATGTACCTGAAGATCTATCTTCTAGGAACCGTGTTCAGCATGGTGGGAACCGGCATGAACAATTTTATTACAGTTCAGGGATTTCCGGCTGTGGCTATGTACACCACGGTGATTGGAGCGGTGATTAATCTGATCCTGGATCCGGTGCTGATTTTTCTCTTCCATATGGGGATCGAGGGAGCGGCCATCGCCACGGTTTTTGCTCAGGGAATTTCGGCTCTCTGGGTGATGCGGTTTCTGACAGGGAAAAAAGCGGTTTTGCGGCTGAGAAAAAAATATTTTGTTCCTGACATAAAGCTAGTAAAAGAAATACTCAGCCTTGGACTTTCTGGTTTTATTATGTCTGCCACCAACTGCGTTTCTCAGGTAGCCTGCAATTCCATGCTGAAAATCTACGGCGGAGATCTGTACATTGGGATAATGACGATTCTGAATTCTGTGCGGGAGGTAATCAGTATGCCGGTCTCGGGCATTACAAGCGGAGCACAGCCTGTACTTGGCTACAATTTCGGCGCCAGGAAGTTCGGGAGGGTGAGGAAAGGGATCCGCTTTATGACTCTGGTAGGCAGTGTGTACACAGTGGCGGCCTGGCTGATCCTTGTACTCTTTCCCAAGCCCTTCCTTATGCTGTTCACCTCCAATCAGGAGATGATACAGCAAGGCGTCTTTGCGATACACGTTTATTTTGCGGGCTTTGTGTTTATGCTTTTTCAGTTTTCAGGCCAATCCGCATTTGTAGGTTTGGGAAAATCCAGACAGGCAGTGTTCTTTTCTCTGTTCCGAAAGGTAATTATCGTGCTGCCGCTGACCCTCCTTCTTCCTGGAATTCATAATCTGAGGATCACCGGGGTTTATCTGGCAGAGCCTGTGTCCAACGTAATCGGGGGACTTGCCTGTTTTATAACCATGTATTTTATGGTTTACCGCAAGCTGGGCCGGGAAGAAGCGGAAGAGTCTTCTTCAACAGAAAGAATCTCCTGAATCTTTCTGACTACCTCGGCAATATTTCTCTGATCTTCTTCCAGAATGATGTGGGCATATTTTTCATAGAGAGGGGTACGCCGGGCGTAAAGATCCTCCAGTGTCTCTCCAGGGCTTAGTACCACGCCACGGCGGTTCAGATCTCCCAGACGCTTTTTCAGTTCCTGACAGCTTACCTTCAGGTAGATGACTGTGCTGATCCTGCGCAGATGTTCCATGGCTTTTGCACCGTAAATCACGCTTCCTCCGGGAGAAATCACGGAATGGGAAGCGTGAATCTGACTGTTTACCTGTTCTTCGATGCGGTTAAAGCCGTCAATTCCTTCGTCCCGCATGATTTCCCAGAGGAGCTTTCCCTCCTGTTTTTGGATCAGCAGGTCAGAATCAATAAAATCATAGCCCAGCACTTTAGCCAGGACAATGCCCACGGTGCTTTTTCCAGCTCCTGGCATTCCAATTAAGGTAATATTATTCATAACAGTCGTCTCACTTTCCAAAAATATGTAAACCTGGGGATCGATCCAGCAGGAGACTTTATTGTATCGTATTTTTTCCAGGGACGCAAGATTCAGAAGGCAGTTTAGGAAGAACGGATGATACTGTAAATTTGC
>DVGR01000133.1 GCA_018712605.1 Candidatus Choladousia intestinigallinarum | reverse complement strand
ATGTAGGTTATGAACTGGCATTTCTTTATGACAAGGAATTTGGATCGAATCTTGATACCACTGTATTATTAATATCAGGAAGTCTATTGGCATCTGTAAAAGGTGGAGTTTATCTGCCTCTTTGCTTTTTACCTTTGATTTCATTATCAAAGAAAACAAGAAAAAACTTTGTTTATGTAGGATGTATAGTTGGCGTATTTATTTTGTTTTTTGCAAAATATAATCTTCTGAATACAATTATCCGACTTACGGCCGATCAGGGTACTATGGTAGGAGGGGCAGCAAATCAAGAAATTTATACGTTGAGCTATATTTTAAATCATCCATTACAATTTATCGGTATGTTCTTTCATACATTCTATAAACAGGGAGATTCGTATATCAGGAATTTACTTGGCGGAAATCTTGCATGGAGAGATATTAACATAAGCTGGACAATTATTTTTGCTTTTGGATTAGTTGTACTGCTTTCCTGTCTCGGCACCCAAAAAAAGAATGCCGATAAAATACTAAGGTCCGAAAAAGTTGGATTTGGAATTATTTCATTGAGTACCTTTGGATTGATTGAATTATCTATGTTATTTGCTTGGACACCGATTACTTATTTATATATTACAGGAGTTCAGGGAAGGTATTTTCTACCATTTTTTCCGCTTGTATTGATTATATTTAGAAATACATTTATCAAGATTGAGAAAAATATAGATAAAATACTAATTTTTTCAATTTGTATTTTGGATATATTGACGATTCTTCAAGTAGTACAACGGGCTTTGGAATAAATAGGTGAATATTCTGCGGTGGCGGGGTCTTCCGTAAAGTTCCGTTTCCCCATAAATATGAACTTTGCGGATTAGATAGCATAGGATTTTTCTTAAATTTAGGCTAAGTAGTTACGGATAAGTACGGAAGAACCTGCCGCACCGTAATATTCACTTGACGAGGCACATATTTTAATTTTGCCCCTTATCCATATTCAACCTGCTAATTATTTTACCTTGATTCTCCGTCCAACGCTCCAGGCACCATAATATTTTTTGGAACCGATCTTAATATAGGAGCGTGTGCGTACATAGTAAGTTTTCTTGCTGGTAAGCTTGGAAATCGTAACGCTCTTGGCGTTCTTGCTTGCATTATAAACCTTTGCGCTCTTGAACTTATTGTTCTTTGCGTACTGTACCTGATAGCCGGATACGCCGGTCTGCCGTTTCAGTGTAACCCTGATTTTTTTCTGTGCCGGTGAAGTGACGGTAGAGGCTGCCATCTTTTTCGGAATTACGATGACGTAGATGCTCTTTTTCTTGCCGCTTCCGTCTTTGGCCTTGGCAGTGATGACTGTCCTGCCCGGCCTCTTTGCGGTGACCTTACCTGAGGAAGTTACAGTTGCCACACTCTTATTGGAAGAAGTCCATGTCACATTCCTGTTTGCTGCATTTGTGGGCAGCACTTTAACTTTCAGCTGCAGCTTGCTTCCCACAGTGATCCGTTTATTGCCAGAAATGGAGACGGAAGTTACCTTTGTATCGGTTACTTTAATGGTGCAGCTCTTCGAAACCTTGCTTCCGTCTGCGGCAGTAGCCGTGATTCTTGCAGTTCCAGCGCCTTTGGCAGTTACTTTTCCGCTGCTGCTTACCGTCGCCACAGAGTTATTGCTGGAACGCCATGTCACCTTTTTGTTTGTGGCATTACTTGGTGAAACCGTTGCGGTGAGTGTCAGGGACTGGCCCTTTTTCAGAGACTTCGCTCCTCTGATGATGATGCTGGAAACTTTCAACGTTGGCTCCGTTACGGAAATGGTGCAGCTCTTTGAAACCTTGCTTCCGTCTGCGGCGGTTGCCGTGATCGTTGTGGTTCCCACGCCGTTAGCCGTTACTTTTCCGCTGCTGTCTACGGATGCCACAGAAGTGTTGCTGGAATACCATGTTACATTTTTGTTCGTGGCATTGCTGGGCAGAACGCTGGCGGAGAGTGCCAGTGTCTGGCCTCTTTTCAGGGACTTCGCTCCGTTGATAGTGATATTCGATACATTGACGATCACCTGGGCGGATTCCCATTTCAGGCGGTAGCGGCCTGTGTTGCTTCCGTAGGGATAAATCTTCAGATAGTAAGTTCCAGGAGTCAGATCTCCTTCATATACATAGGTTTTCGGAGCGTCCTCTGAACCGTAATACACGTTTTGCTTTTTTATAGACTGGAAATCCTTGTTCCACAGTTCACAGTAGGAATCACGGATCATACCAGTGTATGTAATCCTTACAGTCTGTGAATAGGGCACGTAGAAGGAATAAAAATCCACGTCATCATTCATTGATAAAAATCCTATAACCTGACTGTTGGCGTTTAAAGGCATAGCAGTGTTGAAGGCATTGTTGCTCTCGCGTTCCGTATTGCCAGCCGCCTGGAAGGAAGCTTTCAGGCGGTAATCACCTACGTTAGAACCGTATCCCCATACTTTCACGCAGTAAGCTCCGGGTTCCAAAGCCAGAGTTATATTTTTTGTCTTGGGATCAACGTTGCTTGAGTAATATACTTCATGCTTTGCGAATTGGACAGTCTGGTCTGCGTCCATTACCTGAACGTAAGAGTCTCTTATGCTCCATCCCTGATAGTCAATCGTTACGGTTCCAGCGCTGGGGATGGAAAAACTGTAGAAATTTACGTCCCCCTTTGTAGTGATCGTGTGGCTGACCCAGGCATTGTTCAGGCTCAGCCCGTAGCTGGCTGCTTCGTTTTTCTGTGCCGGGATGAGGCTGACAGTCAGCACCAGGGCAAACATCATCAGCCAGCGGCAAATGTTTCTTTTTTTCCACTTCATATTTTTCTCTCCTTTAAATATTTTTTTCAAGCTTCCTGGCTTGAAAAGTGTATTTTTACCTTTTTATACCACTTTTTACTAAAATTTGCAAATAAACCCTCTGTCCTTTCGGTTATTTTGTTTAAAAAGAAAGACATGATCTGTTAATAAGTTTGTAAAAAACAAGGTAAAAAATCCAAAAAAGCTTTCTGGATAATAGCTGTTGAAGGACAAAGAACCTATAGTAAAATTGAAATGTGATGAAAATGTGAATTTTTCTTAAATTCCTCCAAAATTGAAAGGGTGGGGCAGAGACCGTAAAAATAAATTTGGGAGAGAACGACTCATGCGTATGTCGTGGGAAAAATAGCAGGAATCTTGCGTATTAGGAAATATAATGATATACTAAAACACAGATTATTTGAATTGTGGAGGATATTATATGCGAACCTATCTTGTGACAGGAGGAGCCGGTTTTATCGGGTCAAATTACATCCACTATATGTTTAAGAAATACGGGGATGAGATCCGCATTATCAATGTGGACAAGCTGACCTACGCCGGAAATCTTGAGAATCTGAAGGATGTGGAGGGCCGGGAGAATTATATTTTTATCCGGGCGGATATCTGCGACTCAGAGACCATTAACAGGATCTTTGATGAGAATGATATCGACCGGGTGGTTCATTTTGCGGCTGAGAGCCATGTGGATCGAAGCATCCGCAACCCAGAGGTCTTTGTAAAGACGAATGTGCTGGGAACCCTGGTGATGCTCAATGCGGCCAAGGCAGCCTGGGAGCTGCCGGACGGAAGTTTTAAGCCGGATAAGAAGTTCCTGCATGTTTCCACGGATGAAGTCTATGGCTCTTTGGAGAAAGAGGGAGAGTATTTCTATGAGACTACGCCCTATGATCCCCATAGCCCTTATTCAGCCAGCAAGGCTTCCTCAGATATGCTGGTAAAATCTTACATGGACACTTACCATTTTCCGGCGAATATTACCAACTGCAGCAATAATTACGGACCGTATCAATTCCCGGAGAAGCTGATCCCGCTGATTATCAATAATGCCCTGCACGGGAAGAAGCTTCCGGTGTACGGAGACGGAAAGAATGTTCGGGACTGGCTGTATGTAGAGGACCATGCCAAAGGGATTGACATGGTACAGGAGAAAGGGCGTCTCTTTGAGACGTACAATATCGGCGGCCATAATGAGAAGCAGAATATCCAGATTATTCATATCATTCTGGATACCCTGCGGGAGATGCTTCCTGAGAGCGATCCCAGAAGGGAGAAGGTCAGCGAGGATCTGATCACTTATGTGACGGATCGGAAGGGCCATGACAGACGGTATGCCATTGCCCCTGACAAGATTCGGGCAGAGGTGGGCTGGGAGCCGGAGACCATGTTTGAGGAGGGAATCCGCAAAACCATCCGCTGGTTCTTTGAGAACGAGGAGTGGATGGAGCATGTGACCAGCGGCGACTACCAGAAATACTATGAGGATATGTATCATACGGAGGAGTAGATCCAGAGTATGACAAAGATGAGAGTTCAGATTTATAAGATTCTAATCAATCAATAAGCAGATGCAGGGGCTGGCGCAGCCGGAAGGATCCTTTCGGCTGCGGCAACCCTATTGAATTTTATGCTGATGCGCAGTTTACATGAGAAGGAGAAAGCTATGAAGGGTATTATTTTGGCAGGAGGAGCCGGTACCAGGCTCTATCCCCTGACAAAGGCAGTGTCCAAGCAGATTCTGCCGGTGTACGACAAGCCGATGATTTATTATCCGCTGTCCACGCTGATGCTGGCAGGGATTCGGGAGATTTTGATTATCTCCACTCCAAGGGATCTGCCGGTATTCCAGGAGCTTCTGGGAACCGGGGAACAGTTGGGGCTTTCTGTGTCCTATGCGGTGCAGGAGTATCCCAGAGGGCTTGCGGACGCATTTCTCATCGGGGAGAAATTTATTGGAAATGACAAGGTGGCTCTGGTGCTGGGGGATAACATTTTCTATGGGCAGAGCTTTTCCAAGGTGCTCAGAAGCGCAGCGGCTAGGGAAACGGGAGCCACGATTTTTGGCTACTATGTCCGGGATCCCAGGGAGTACGGAGTGGTAGAATTCGATGATTCCGGCAAGGCTATCTCTATAGAGGAAAAGCCGGAGCATCCCAAGTCCAACTATGCGGTGCCGGGACTCTATTTCTATGATCAGGACGTGGTGGAGATTGCCAAGAATGTGAAGCCGTCGGCCAGAGGCGAGATCGAGATTACCAGCATCAACAATGAGTATCTCCGCAGGGGAACGCTTCATGTGGAGACTTTGGGGAGAGGCTTTGCCTGGCTGGATACAGGAAGCCATGATTCTTTGCTGGATGCGGCGGACTTCGTGGCGGCATTCCAGAAGAGGCAGGGACTGTATATTTCCTGTATTGAAGAGATTGCTTTCAAGCAGGGATTTATTACCAAGGAGCAGCTCCTTAAGCTCTCTGAGCCTTTGTTAAAGACTGCTTACGGGAAGTATCTGGTAGAAGTGGCCGAAGGATTGGGCCGTTGATGGAAACATAAAATACAATGATATAGAGGTTAAAGAAATGGGAAAAATCAAAGTAGAGTCCTGTCATATTGAGGGGCTGAAGATCATCACTCCCACGGTATTTGGAGATGACCGGGGCTATTTTATGGAGACCTACAATTACAATGATTTCAAGGAGGCCGGACTGGACTATGTGTTTGTCCAGGATAATCAGTCTGCGTCTAAAAGAGGGGTGCTGCGGGGCCTGCATTTTCAGACCAAGCATCCCCAGGACAAGCTGGTGCGGGTGATTTCCGGGGAGGTTTTTGACGTGGCGGTGGATCTGCGGGAGGGTTCGCCTACTTATGGACAGTGGTTTGGGGCCATTCTCTCGGCGGAGAATAAAAAGCAGTTTTTCATCCCCAAGAATTTCGCCCACGGGTTCCTGGTGCTGTCGGAGTATGCGGAGTTTACCTACAAGTGTACGGATTTCTATTATGCCGATGAGCAGGGGGGGATCGCCTGGAATGATCCTCAGATCGGTGTGGAGTGGCCCATTCCTGAGGGGATGGAGCTGATTTTGTCCGATGCGGATAAGAACCGGAAGACTCTGGCGGAGCAGCGTCTTCTTTGAAAGGACGGTAAGGAAAAAGCTTTATGGAAGAGAAGAGAATGTCTCTGCCGGCGCAGATTCTGAAGAACAGGCGTATGATCTGGAAGCTGGCGAAAAATGATTTTAAGACAAAATTTGCCGGTTCCTATCTGGGAACGATCTGGGCTTTTGTGCAGCCGGTGGTGACGGTTCTCGTTTACTGGTTTGTATTTGAGATCGGGTTTCGGGGCGGCCAGGAGGGGCTTCCAGTTCCTTTTGTCCTCTACCTGGTGGCGGGGATTGTGCCTTGGTTTTTTTTCCAGGACGCACTCACCGGGGGAACCAGCGCTATGATCAGCTACAATTATCTGGTGAAGAAGGTAGTGTTCCAGATTGAGGTGCTTCCTGTGGTGAAGCTGGTGTCGGCTTTTTTTGTCCATGCCTTTTTTGTGGTTTTCACCATCTTCCTTTACGCCTGCTACGGACGATTTCCCGATCTGTATGTCCTTCAGGTTCTGTACTATTCTGCGGGGCTGGCACTTCTTGTGCTGGGAATCAGCTATGCTACCTGTGCGGTAGTCGTGTTTTTTCGGGACCTGGCCCAGATTATCAATATTGCCCTCCAGGTAGGGATCTGGTTCACTCCCATCATGTGGATAGCGGAGAATGTTCTGGTGGATCATCCCCTGCTGTGGCAGGTGCTGAAGCTGAATCCGGTGTACTATGTGGTGACCGGGTACAGGGACGCTTTTATCTACAAAAACTGGTTCTGGGAGAGACCCCTTTGGACCTTGTATTTCTGGTGTTTCACAGGGGCAGCCTTCCTCTTTGGAGGCTGGGTATTTAAACGGCTGAAGATCCATTTTGCCGATGTGCTGTAGGCGCAGCGGACCGGCTGGCTTGTTCTGTCAGGAAAGTCCTCCAGACGGCCCTGAGGAACAAAAAATCTCCGGGAGGAAATGGAAAAGGAGAAGGGAAATTGAAAGAGAATGCGGCGATCAGGGTGGAACACCTGAGCAAAATGTATAAACTGTATGACAGGCCTTCAGACCGGCTGAAAGAAAGCCTGGGGCTTACCAGAAAGAAATGCTACCGGGAGCATTACGCCCTCCGGGACGTGAACTTTACGGTGCATAAGGGAGAGACCATCGGGATTATCGGCACCAACGGCGCAGGCAAGTCCACGATTTTAAAGGTGATCACTGGGGTGCTGACACCCACGGAGGGAAAAGTCGTTGTGGACGGGCGGATCTCGGCTCTCCTGGAGCTGGGAGCCGGCTTCAACATGGAATATACGGGGATAGAGAATATTTACCTGAACGGCACCATGATCGGCTTTTCCGAGGAAGAGATTGACGAAAGACTGGAGGATATTCTGGCTTTTGCGGATATCGGGGATTTTGTGAATCAGCCGGTGAAAATGTATTCCAGCGGTATGTTTGTACGGCTGGCTTTTGCCGTGGCCATTAATATAGACCCGGAGATCCTGATTGTGGATGAGGCTTTGTCCGTAGGAGACGTATTTTTCCAGGCAAAATGCTACCGGAAATTTGAAGAATTCAAGAAAGAGGGAAAGACGATTCTCTTTGTAAGCCACGACCTGGGAAGCATCAGCAAATACTGCGACCGGGTGGTGCTGCTGGACCACGGGACGAAGCTGGATGAGGGGAGTCCCAAGGAGATGGTGGATCTGTATAAGCGTGTGCTGGTACACCAGGCGCCGGGAGAAGAGGGGGCAGACCTGAAAGCGGCCCAGGCTAAACCGGCGGAAGACGCTCATGGGGAGGAAGAGGCCAGGTGGCTTTCCCCGTATGAGATGAACCCCGGCGTACTAGAGTACGGCGATAAAGAGAGAGGGGAGATGACCGGCTTCCAGGTGCTGGATGCCCAGGGGCTTCCTACTACCACCATTGAAAAGGGAACGGAATTTACCCTGAAGGTACGGGTGGAGTACCATCAGGAGATCAGCGATCCCATCTTTGCTTTTACGATTAAGGATATGCGGGGAACGGAGATTACGGGAACCAATACCATGTTTGAACGGATCTCTGTCCAGGATGGAAAGCCCGGGAAGACGGATATCATCACCTACACCCAGAGGGCGGATCTTCAGGGGGGCGAGTACCTGATTTCCTTTGGCCTTACAGGGTACCGGGAAGGGGAGTTTACGGTCTACCACCGTCTGTACGATGTGTGCAGCCTGAATATTATTTCTACGAAAAATACGGTGGGATTCTATGATATGAATTCCAGGATTTCCATAGAGAGGGAAGAGGCATGAAGAGTGAGAAGATAGGAAATGTGACTCTGGATTATACGTATTATCCCGGGGAGGATCAGTACAGCGACGGATCGGTGGAGGATGAGATGCTGGAGATCGCCAGGAACTGTCCGCCGGGAGAATATGACCGGGAGATTAACAGCCGGGGCAGTTGGCCGGTACTGTATCATTTCTCCCATGTTCGGGAGAATATTGTAAGCTGGCTTCCCATGACAGGGGAAGAGAGAGTCCTGGAGATCGGTTCCGGGCTGGGAGCAGTCACAGGGGCTCTGGCAAGAAAGGGAAAAGAAGTCACCTGCATCGACTTGTCCAGGAAGCGCAGCCTTACCAACGCCTGGCGCCACAGGGATGCTGACAATATCCGTATTCTGGTGGGGAACTTCCAGGATATTGAGGCGGCTATGGAGGAAGAGTATGATTTGATTACCCTCATCGGGGTGTTTGAATACGCCCAGTTCTCTATCCAGGGGGAAAATCCTTATGTGGAGTACCTTTCCAGGATCCGCAGCCATCTGGCGCCCGGGGGCAGGATTGCCATTGCGATTGAGAACCGTCTGGGACTCAAATACTGGGCGGGAGCCACGGAGGATCACACGGGCCTCTATTTTGAAGGCCTGGAGGGATATCCCACCACCAACTATGCCAGAACCTTTTCAAGGCCGGAGCTGGAAAAGATTTTAAGGCAGGCGGGCTGCCAGGAGTTTGTTTTTTATTATCCATACCCGGATTATAAATTTCCGGAGAGGATTTTTTCCGATATGTATCTTCCTAAGAAGGGGGAGCTGAACCGGAACCGTCAGAATTTTGACCGGGAGAGAATGCAGCTGTTCTGTGAGGAACAGGTTTACGACACGCTTTTGGAGAGCGGTCTGTATCCTCTGTACGCCAATTCTTTTATGGTGGTCATTCAGGGGTAAAAAGACGGAAGAGCCGGGAGGGTAAAGATGATTCTATATACGAAGATTTCAAATGAGCGAAGCAAAAAGTTCCGGATCCGCACGGAGATCTGGGAGGAAGAAGGAGAGCTTCTGGTAAAAAAGATGCCGGAGGATCCGGCGGCTGCCGGACACATGCGTCATATTTATGAGAGCAGCTTAAAGCTTGGGGAGGATCTCAAAGATACTGGTCTGGGAGTGAACCGCTGCGCCCTGGAGGCGGAAGGGCTGCGCTTTGAATATCTTCAGGGGGAAACCCTGGAGGTGGAGCTGGATCGGCACCTTGAAAAGAATGATATGGAAGGCCTGACACAGAAGATCCGGGAGTATTTTTCTCTGTTTTCAGAAGGAAGTGAACCCTTCAGAGCCACGGAGGAATTTAAGGAGGTCTTTGGGGAGGTTTCTTTTGAAACGCCTCAGAGCAGCCGGAGGGTGTCGGACATTGATATGATTTTTTCCAATGTTATCTGGAGCAAAGACCGGTGGGAGCTGGTGGATTATGAGTGGACCTTTTTCTTTCCAGTGCCGGTGAAATATCTGCAGTACCGCTGCCTGTACTATTATATCCTGGGGAATACCAAGAGAGCCCGGATCCTGGGGGATGAGCTGTACAGAACCTTTGGGATTGCCGAAGAGGAGCAGGAGCAGTTTGCTTCCATGGAGGAACATTTTCAGAAGTATCAGGTAGGAGACTGCCGCCCGTACTGGACTTTGTATGAGGAAATTTCCCAGGGAGTCATAGACGCCAGGGAAGTGATCGGGAGAGAGAGCAAAAAGCGTGACTGCCGCACGGTGGAGGTGTATTTCGACGACGGAAGAGGTTTTGGGGCCTGGAACTGCCGTTTTTATAAGAAATGTCCCCCGGGCCGGGTGGCTCTGTCCATCCAGGTGCCGGAGGGGACGAGACAGGTGCGGATTGATCCCTGCACAGGGAAAAGCCTGGTGCGGCTGGAAACCCTGGCGGCAGGGAAGACGGCCCTCAAACCCTCTGCCAATGGCAGAAAGACGGCAGGAGGGGCCTACGTGTTTGATACGGAGGATCCCCAGTTTGTGATCCGCCAGCTTCCTCCGGGGACCAGGAAAATTCAGATCGTATTCAGGGCAGAGCCCCTGGAGGGGCTTGTGCGGGACGTGGTGCTGGGACAGCAGGGACGTCTGGAATGGATGGAGCAGACCAGAGCCTGGAGGCTGTACCGTAAGGTGAGAAAAGCCCTGGGAAAGAGAGAGCCGGACATGTGATTCCGGCTGCCTGTCAAGAGAAGAAGAAAGGGGATGAAAGCCTTGCTTGGGAAAAAATTCGCTGCCTGCCATATTGACCGGGTGGAGAGCCATTATGGAAATATTATGATCCGGGGCTGGGCGGCCGGTCTTAGGGGAGAGGACGGAGTCCTCGATATTTCCGTGCTGGACGGGAAGGGAGCCCGGCTCTCCGTCTATGTGGAACGTTTGGTTCGGGATGATGTAAATCAGATGTTCGGACTCAAGGAGGGGCTGGAGACAGGATTTCACATTCTGGCAGACCGGGCTGTGCTGGACACGCCGGAGATTTATCTGGCCTTTTCTGATGGGAAAGAAACCATGAAAAAGAAGCTTCGGGTCAACGTCCATTCCCCGGCGGCCAGGCTGTATTATACGCATTTCAGTGAGAAATGGCAGGAGGACTATGACCTGTGGATCCGCAGGCAGGGGCCGGGAAGGAGAGAGGCCAGAGAGCAGAGAAGACAAAAGTTTGAGAGGAATCCTCTGTTCAGCGTGGTGATTCCCCTGTACAATACTCCCAGGCCTTTTTTAAAGGAGATCGTGGATTCTGTTCTGGGACAGACCTACCAGAATACAGAGCTGTGTCTGGCGGACGGAAGCCAGGGGGATGAGATCGGGAAATGGCTTCGCCGCCATTATCCCAAAGAGAAGCGGATCCGATACCGGAAGCTTTCAGAGAACCGGGGGATATCTGAAAATACGAATGCGGCGGTTAAAATGGCCCGGGGAGAATTTATCTTTTTTGCGGACCATGACGATGTGCTGACCAGAGATGCTCTGTATGAAGCGGCCAAGGCAGTCAATGAGGATCCGGAGATTGACGTGATCTATACGGATGAAGATAAGGTCAACAGCAGCGGGACGGCTTATTTTGCGCCCCATTTTAAGCCGGATTTCAGTATGGAGCTTCTGTGCTGCAACAATTACATCTGCCACCTTTTTGGGGTGCGCCGGGATGTCCTTAAGAAGGCGGGGCTTTTAAATCCAGCATACGACGGGGCCCAGGACTATGATCTGGTTCTTCGCTGCTGCGAAAAGGCGGAGCGGATCTGCCATATACCCAAGGTGCTGTATCACTGGAGAACCCATCCGGCCTCCACGGCAGGGAATCCCGACAGCAAGAAATACGCCTTTGAGGCAGGGCGCCGGGCGGTACAGGCCCACTATGAGCGGATAGGGCTGGCGGCCAGGGTGGAGAATACAGATCTGCTGGGAAGATACAGAACTTATTATGAGATGGAAAAAAATCCCAGGATTACCATACTGATCCCGAACCGGGATCATGGGGAGGATCTGAAGCGGTGCGTTTTATCCATTCAGGAAAAGACAACGTATGAAAATTATGAGATATTAGTGATAGAGAATAACAGCCAGGAGAGGGAGACCTTTGAGGTGTACGGGCAGCTTCAGAAGGAAGGGAGAGTCAGGGTGATCACCTGGGAGCATCCCTTCCAGTATGCGGCGCTCCATAATTTCGCCGTAAAGGAAGCCCAGGGAGAATACCTGGTGTTTTTAAACAATGATACGGAGGTAATCTCTGAGGGCTGGCTGGAAGAGATGCTGGGAATCTGCCAGAAGCCCCAGGTGGGGGCCGTGGGGGCGAAGCTTTTCTATCCAGACGGAACGATTCAGCATGCAGGGGTGATTCTGGGCCTGGGAGGCGTGGCCGGACATATTTACGCAGGTTTTCCCGGGGATAAAGACGGGTATGCGGCCAGGCTTGTGTCCGTTCAGGATCTCAGCGCCGTCACAGGCGCCTGCATGATGACGAAAAAGGATGTCTATCTGAAAATAGGCGGTATGGACGAAAGCTTCGCTGTGGCGTACAACGATGTGGATTACTGCCTGCGGCTGCGGGAAGCCGGGTACGGGGTAGTCTTTACCCCTTACGCCAGACTGTACCACTATGAGTCAAAGACAAGAGGGTATGAGGATACGGCGGAGAAGAAAAAGCGCCTGGAGAAGGAGACCCGGGAGTTTGAGAAGAGATGGGGCGGCCTTTTGGAGAAGGGAGATCCCTTTTATAATCCCAATCTGTCCCTGAAAAAGGCGGACTGTTCCCTGCGTCTGTCCGGGGAGAAGAGGCAGGGGAAAGAGTAATTGGAGGATTCCGGGAGGAAATCATGAAGGAAAAGTTTAACCGGGAGAGAGTCCGGTTTCATTGCAAAAAAGAAGATACCCTTGTCATTCAGGGGTGGATTGAAGACGATACGGAAGGAAAAGAGACCTTCGGGGCCAGTCTGGACGGGCAGGCCTTGGAGATTGAGGTTCAAACACAGAGAGGGGTGGAGGTGACGAAAAAATATCTCCGTTACCGCACCAACGTGTCTGTGGAGTATTTCCTGTCCATTCCTCTTCCAGGGAACTGGAAGCAGGCCGGGAGCCTGACCGTGTGGAGAAATACCCCAGGGAAGCGGGAAGTGATTCTCAAAAGATCCGGAAAGAGTCTGGAACGTCTTTCCCTTCATCTGGATTCCTGGATGGAAGGGCTTCGCATGCTGCCGGACGGCAGGTATCAGTTAAAGGGCTGGTATATCGGATGCGACAATGCGGGGATCGCCCTTTTGGATCCCAGGGGAAGAGAGTGCAGGATTTCCTGCAGGCTGGGACACAGAAGCGATATCCTGGGAGAATACCCGGAGGCCAGCCTGGAGGAAACCCACAGCTTTGAGCTGGAGTTTGAGCCAGGGAAAGCCAACCACCTGAGGCTGGCATTGAAGGGCGGCGGCAAGAAGGCCCTGTACCTGGTGGACTGCCGGAAAATGCTCTCCGGGAAGGAAGGCCTGGGGAATTTGTGCAAAAAGAGCTGGATCTATTTCCAGAGGAAGGGCACGAAGCAGTTTATCAGAAGAGTCTCCGACGTAATGCTGGGAGCTGACTCCATCAGCTATGAGCGATGGAAGAGAAAATACGCCACCACCAGGCAGCAGTTGGAGGAACAGAGAGGCGCTCATTTTTCCTATGAACCGAAGGTAAGCATTCTGGTTCCCCTTTACCGGACGCCGGAAAAATATCTGAAGGAGCTGGTGCGCTCTGTAAAAAGCCAGACTTACAGAAATTGGGAGCTGGTGCTCTCGGACGGAAGCGGGGAGCATTCCCCCCTGATGCCCCTGCTCCTAGAACTTTCCAGGGGGGATTCAAGAATCGTGGTGCTCTCCCATGAGCGCCAGATGCGGATTGCGGAGAATACAAATGAAGCCATCTGGGCGGCCACGGGAAATCTTCTGGTTTTCGGGGATCACGATGATCTGTTTGCCCCGGACGCTCTCTTTGAGTGCGTGAAGACTCTCAATGATAAGCCGGGAACGGAGCTGATCTACAGCGATGAGGATAAGGTGGACGGCAGCGGAAAGAGATACTTCCAGCCTCACTTTAAGCCGAATTACAGTCCAGAGCTTTTAACCAGCATGAATTATTTCTGCCATCTGGTGGCTGTTACCAGGCGGCTGCAGAGCCGGGTGGGGCTGTTGGATGCCGCTTTTGACGGAGCGCAGGATTATGACTATGTACTCAGGTGTGCAGAGGCAGCGGGAGAGGGGCGGATCGCCCATATCCCCAAGATCCTTTATCACTGGAGATCCCACAGCGCCTCTACGGCGGAGGACCCAAAGAGCAAGGAGTATGCTTTTGAGGCGGGAAAGAGAGCTATCCAGGCTCACTATGACCGGCTGGGAATTTCCGCCCGGGCGGAGCAGGGAGAGTATCCGGGACTATACCGGACGTTCTTTGAGATTCAGGGAGAGCCTCTGATTTCCATCCTGATTCCCAATAAGGATCACCGGGAGGATCTGGACAAATGCATCCGCTCCATTGAAGAAAAGTCGGATTACAGAAATTATGAGTTTATTATAATAGAAAACAACAGTACGGAGCCGGAGACCTTTGCCTACTATGAGAAGCTCCAGAGAGAAAATGAAAAGGCCAGGGTGGTTTATTACCAGGGCGAGTTCAATTATTCGGATATCAATAATTTTGGGGCAGCACAGGCGAAAGGCCAGTATCTGCTGCTTCTGAACAATGACACAGAGATCATTAACCCGGAGTGCCTGCGGGAGCTCTTGGGATACTGCCAGATGGAGGGCGTGGGAATCGTGGGAGCGCGGCTCTACTATGAGGACGGCATCATCCAGCACGCAGGGGTGGTGCTGGGCTTTGGCGGGATCGCCGGCCACGCCTTTATCGGCGAGAAGCGGGGAGACAACGGGTATTTTTCCAGAATTATCTGTGCTCAGAACTACAGCGCCGTGACGGCGGCCTGCATGATGGTAAAGACCTCTGTGTTCCATCAGGCGGGAGGCTTTTCAAAGGAGCTCAAGGTGGCCTTCAACGATATAGATTTCTGTATGAAGGTACGGCAGTTGGGACAGCGGATCGTGTATAATCCCTACGCAGAGCTGTACCATTACGAATCCAAATCCAGGGGATTGGAAAATACCCAGGAGAAGATCGAGCGGTTCAACCGGGAGATGGCCTGGTTCCTGGATCGGTGGGGAGACCAGGTAAAGGCGGGGGATCCCTACTACAATCCCAATCTTACCCTGGATAAAGCAGATTTTTCCCTGCGGGTGTAAAAGGAGAGAAGACGTGGAAAAAATCAAAACCTTGTGGAACCGTCTGGACGGCCGGATTGATAAGATCTGGCCGGAGGAAGAGCGAAAACAGCCTGAGAGCGAAAAGAAGAAGCTGCGGGAGCGGCTGGGACAATTCTTTTATCTGCACCGGCTGGAGCTTTTATATGTGCTGGCCATGGGAGGCTTTCTCTTCTTTTTGTCCTGGATCCTTCCCTTCAACAAGGGGCCGGATGAAGAGATGCGCTACCTGGTCCCCCAGTATATCTATAAGCATGGAACCCTTCCGGCAGGATGGGATCCTGAGATTCGCCATGAGATCTGGGGAATTTCTTATGCCTTTCACCCCATTCTTCCCTATGTGCTGGGGGGATGGCTGATGCGGCTGGTGGGACTGTTTTCGGATTCTGAGAAGGCTCTGTTAATGGCAGCCCGCTTTGCCAATATTCTGATCGGCATGGGATTTTACTGGTACGTGCAGCAGATTGCCAAAAAGCTGTTTTCCAGAAGGATGTTCCGGTACTTTTTTATCGCCCTTCTGTCTATGCTGCCCCAGCTTCTCTATCTGTTTGTCTATGTGAATACAGACGGGATCGCCATATTTTCCGGCGCCATCATTATCTATTACTGGCTGGCGGGAATGGAGAGAAAGTGGGACAGAAGAAGCTGCACGGGGCTGGCCGTGGCCGTGGCCGTCTGCGCCCTGTCGTATTTTACCGCCTATGGATACGCTTTATTTTCTATCCTTCTCTTTGTGGGAACTATGGCGGTATTTTATAGAGAGAAAGGCTTTAAGGTATGGGCCGGGGCTGTGCTGAAGCGGGGGATCTACATCACGGTGCTGGTGTTCCTTCTGACCGGCTGGTGGTTTGTAAGGACTGCCGTTCTGTACGACGGGGACTTCCTGGGGCTGTATGCCCCTAACAAATATGGAGAAATGTATGCACAGGAGGAGTTCAAACCCTCCAACCGGGAGTCTGTCCAGGAGCAGGGAATCTCCCTGGAAGAGATGCTGAAAACCGAGGATGAAGGCGGCATGGACTGGATGAGAACCACCTGGAGAAGCTTTATCGGGTACTTCGGGTTTCTGGAAGAGCCTTTGGGGCTGGATATCTACGAGATCCACAAGAAAATCTTTGCCCTGGGCTTCCTGGGAATCGGGCTGTACGCTGGACTGGCGCTGCTCTACTATATAAGGGTGGGGATGCGGCGGTTCCTGAAGGGAAGTCCTTTTGGAAAAGCTGCCTGGCTTCAGGATAAGGAAGAGGGAGCCGTTTTGGTGCGGCCTTCCTTTGTCGTGGATGAAGGCAAAATCCGGGGGCCGAATTTCTGGATCTTGCAGATTTCCCTTGGCTGCTGTATCATAATACCAATACTGCTTTCTCTGTATTATTCTTACTGCGATGATTTTCAGCCTCAGGGGCGGTATGTAATGCCCTTGGTTGTGCCCCTTATGTATTTTGTGACGGCTGGCATCCAGCGTTTTGTGACGCTGTTTTTCAGGAAGTGGTTCGTGTATATCATGATGATTCCCCTGTTCTATGGAATCCTTCATGTGTTTTTGGGAGCGTTCGTCTCCGTATATATTCCCGCGTACGCAGAGGGATTTTCGGCCTGGGCGTCGATCCGTTTTCCGTGGTTTTCCAACCAGGGATGGCTCATGCGCATCCTCTATATGCTGATACCGGGATAAATGAAGAGTAAAAGAGATTTGAATAGATATAATAAACCGAAAGTTAGGAGGCTTAGAAGAAAATGAGAGTGCTTGTGACAGGCGTAAAAGGACAGCTTGGGTATGACGTGGTAAATGAACTGACGAAACGGGGCCATAAGGCGGTAGGCGTGGATATTCAGGAGATGGATATCACGGATCCAGTCCAGACGGAGAAGGTGATTACCGAGGCAGAGGTGGAGGCGGTGATTCACTGCGCCGCCTATACGGCTGTGGATGCGGCGGAGGACAATGTGGAGCTCTGCCGGAGAGTAAACGCATACGGGACGGAGAACATTGCCAAGGTGTGCGGGAAGCTGGATCTGAAGATGATCTACATCAGCACGGACTACGTATTTGACGGGGAGGGTACAAGGCCCTGGGAGCCGGATGATGAGCGGCAGCCCCTGAACGTATATGGCCAGACGAAATATGAGGGCGAACTGGCAGTTGAAAAATATCTGGAAAAGTTTTATATTGTAAGAATCGCATGGGTATTTGGGAAAAACGGAAAGAATTTTATCCGTACGATGCTGAACCTGGCGAAAACCCACGATACGCTGACGGTAGTGGATGATCAGATCGGATCCCCCACGTATACCTTTGACCTGGCCGTTCTCCTGGTGGATATGGTGGAGACGGACAAGTACGGCTTCTACCACGCCACAAACGAAGGGCTGTGTACCTGGTATGAGTTCGCCTGCGAGATCTTCCGCCAGGCGGGAAAGCAGGTGAAGGTGCTTCCGGTCAGCAGCGATCAGTACCCGGCTAAGGCGAAACGCCCCCATAACAGCAGGATGAATAAAGACAAGCTGGAGGCCAACGGATTCTGCAGACTGCCGGCCTGGCAGGATGCTCTGAGACGATACCTGGAGCAGCTTGGGGAGAGTGAAGAATGATAGATTTTAACAGAGCCCCCTTTGTGGGGAAGGAACTGGAGTATATGAAGCAGGCCATTGATAACGCAAAGCTTTGCGGCGACGGCCCCTTTACGAAAAAATGTTCGGCCCTGATGCGGGAAGCCTTCAAGGTGAACCATGTGCTTTTGACCACCTCCTGTACCCACGCTTTGGAGATGGCGGCTTTTCTGTGTGATCTGCAGCCGGGGGATGAGGTGATCATGCCTGCTTACACTTTCGTGTCCACGGCGGACGCCTTTGTCCTTCAGGGAGCGAAGATTGTGTTTGTGGACGTGAATCCAAAGACCATGAACATCGATGAGACAAAGATCGAGGCGGCTATCACCGACAGAACCAGAGTCATTGTTCCGGTGCATTATGCAGGCGTGGCCTGTGAGATGGACACCATCATGGAGCTGGCGGCCAAATACAATCTGAAGGTGGTGGAGGATGCGGCCCAGGGTGTTAATGCCTGGTATAAGGGAAAGGCCTTGGGAACTATCGGAGACTTTGGATGCTTCAGCTTCCATGAGACCAAGAACTATACCATGGGAGAGGGCGGGGCCCTCTTGTTCCAGGACGACAAATATGTGGAGAGGGCGGAAATCCTCCGGGAGAAGGGAACAAACCGAAGCAAGTTCTTCCGGGGCCAGATTGACAAGTACACCTGGGTGGGATATGGTTCCTCCTATCTGCCTGGAGAGCTCAATGCCGCCTATCTTTTCGCCCAGTTGGAAGAACTGGAGACCATTAACCAAAAGAGGACGGAGATCTTTGATTATTATCATGAGCATCTGGCGCCTCTGGAGGAAAAAGGGCTTATTGAGCGGCCGTGGGTGCCGGAAGACCGGATCCACAATGGCCATATGTACTATATTAAGGTGAAAGATCTGAAGGTGAGGACGGATCTCATCAACTGGATGAAGGAGAAGGGAATCCACTGTGTATTCCATTACATTCCTCTTCATACGGCGCCGGCTGGAATGAAGTACGGCCGCTTCCACGGGGAGGATGTGTATACCACCAGAGAGAGTGAGAGGCTGATGCGCCTGCCTATGTACTACAGCCTTTCCATGGAGGATGTGAAATACGTCACGGACTGCCTCCTGTCCTACACCGGATATTAGAGGGAATTATGGCGGACAGCAGATGGAAGAATTTTGTAAAAAGACTGAATCCTTATATGATAAAAAAGGGGATTCTCTACCTGAAGCACTTTGGGTTTAAAGAGTTTCTGGTGCGTTTAAGCGATCGGATCGAGCCGGAGGATGTGCCTTACGGCCCCTGGTATGAGAAACATAAGGCTTCCCCTGAGGAACTGGAGAGGCAGAGAAAGCGTCCCCTTCCCAGACAGCCCCTGATCAGCATTGCCGTCCCCCTCTATAAGACCCCGGAGAAATTTCTGCGGGAGATGATTGAGTCGGTGCAGGCTCAGACCTACCCTGAGTGGGAACTCTGCCTGGCGGACGGAAGCCCGGAGGATGAGAGTATGAACCGGGTGCTTCGGGAGTATGTGAAAAAGGATCCCAGGATCCGGGTGCGGCGGATGCGGGAAAACCAGGGGATCGTGGGAAATACGAATGCGGCTGTTTCCATGGCAGGAGGCCAGTATGTGGGATTTATGGACCATGACGACCTGCTGGCGCCGGATGCGCTCTATGAGCTGGCCAAATGTCTCCAGACGGAGAATCCGCCGGAGTTTCTCTATACAGACGAGGACAAGATCACCGGGGACGGCGGGGAACATTTCCAGCCTAATCTGAAGCCGGATTTTAATCCGGATCTTCTTCGCTCCAACAATTATATCTGCCATTTTATTCTGGTTTCCGCCAGTCTCATAGAGAGAGTGGGAAAGATCCGGCCGGAGTATGAGGGAGCCCAGGATTATGACTTTATCCTGCGGTGTACGGAGCAGGCCCAGGGAATCGCCCATGTTCCCAGGATTCTCTATCACTGGAGAACCCATGCGGCTTCCACGGCGGACAATCCTCTTTCTAAGCAGTATGCGTATGAGGCGGGAAAGAGGGCCATAGAAGATCATCTGGCAAGATGCGGACTGAAAGGCGAGGTGTTCCTGAAGAAGGATTTCGGCTTTTACCGGGTGAAGTACCCTGTGCTGGGCAGTCCCCTGGTTTCTATTATCATTCCCAATAAGGATGAAATGGACACTCTGAAGGCCTGCCTGGATTCGATTTTCCAGCGGTCCTCCTACCGGAATTTTGAGATTATTATTGTAGAAAACAACAGTAAATCAGAGGAAATCTTTCAGTATTACGAAGAAATAGATGGACGAAACGGGATTCGTGTTGTATATTGGGACAAAGACTTTAATTATTCCGCTATCAATAATTTTGGAATCCGTCACGCCAGGGGAGAGTATCTTCTGCTGCTGAATAATGATATGGAAGTAATCAGCAGCGACTGGATCGAAGAGCTTTTAAGCCACTGTCAGAGGCCCGGGACGGGAATCGTGGGGGCACGTCTGTATTATCCTGACGATACGATCCAGCACGCAGGGATCATTGTAGGAATCGGGGGAGTTGGCGGAAGCCTTTTTGTAGGAATGAAGCGGTCCCATACCGGGTATATGCACAAAGAGTCCCTGCAGCAGGATTTAAGCGCAGTGACCGCCGCCTGCATGATGGTGCGCCGGAGAGTCTGGGAAGAGACGGGAGGATTGGAAGAGAAGCTTGCCGTAGCTTTTAACGACGTGGATTTCTGCCTGAAGGCCGGGGAGAAAGGATATCTGGTAGTCTATGACCCCTATGCGGAGCTGTACCATTACGAGTCAAAGACCCGGGGAGTCGAGGATACGAAGGAGAAAACCAGGAGATTCCAGTCAGAGATCGAATACATGCGTTCCAGATGGACGTCTGTGATCAAAAACGGGGATCCCTTCTACAATAAGAATTTTTCCCTGAAAAAATGGAATTATTCTTTGAAAATCTGAGAGACTAAGGAACAGAGGTTTTAGCATGCAGACAGCGACGATTGTGATACCGAACCTGAATGGAATGAAATTCTTAAAAGACTGTCTGGATTCTCTGATGGAACAGAGCCGGCAGGATTTTTCCATCATTCTCATTGATAACGGTTCGGAGGATGGAAGCGCAGAGTATGTGGAATCCCACTATCCAGAGGTGCAGGTCTGCCGGAATGACAAAAATTTAGGCTTCTGCAGGGCGGTGAATCAGGGGATTCTCCTGTCGCAGACACCCTACGTGATTTTGCTGAATAACGATACGGTCTGCGATCCCTTTTACGTGGAAGAGCTGGTCAGGGCCATGGAAGAGAGAGAGGATGCATTTGCCTGCGCTCCCAGGATGGTTCAGATGGCCAACCCGGAGCGGATGGACAACGGAGGGGACTATTACTGTGCCCTGGGTTGGGCCTACGCCTATGGAAAAGGCAAGGGAACCAGATATTATCAGAAGGAACGGGAAATTTTTTCCGCCTGCGCCGGAGCGTCCATTTACCGCAAAAAGATTTTTGATGAGATCGGGCTGTTTGACGAGGCGCACTTTGCCTACCTGGAGGATATAGACGTATCCTATCGGGCCAGGATTGCCGGCTACAGGAATTATTATATTCCGGAGGCTCTGGTCCGCCATGCGGGCAGCGCCACCACCGGGTCTGTGTACAATGAGTTTAAGATCCGGTATTCATCTAGGAACAGTATATATCTGATCTATAAAAATATGCCGTGGCTGCAGATTCTTCTGAATCTTCCACTGCTGGCAGCCGGTTTTTTTATAAAAACCCTTTTCTTTGCAGGAAAAGGATACTTTAGAGAATATGTCACAGGGCTGGGAAAAGGCGCAGCTTTGTGCAAAAAAGAACGGAAGGTCCCTTTTCGGCGGAAAAACCTGAAAAACTATGTTCGGATCCAGTGGGAGCTCTGGATCAACATTTTCCGCCGACTGACAGATCTGCATTTCTGAAGGAAGGACGGGCAGAGGGGGAGATACTTTGATTAAGGATAACCAGAAATATTTTACCAGGCTGCAAGGAGTCTTAGACGGAGCCGTAATTATATTTTCCTATGTCATAGCGTGGTATTTTTATCTTGTGGCGTCGGGGAGAGCGGAAGAGATCGGTGTGCTTCCCGCTCAGATTTACATGATGGCCCTTGTATTTCTTGTACCCTTTTTTCTGTTCCTGTACTATGCCTGCAATCTGTACGCCACGCAGCGGATTACGGGAAGACGACTGGAGGGCGGAAATATTTTAAAGGCCAACCTAATTGGCGGCCTTTCCTTTATGGCAGTTCTGTATATGATCAATATCAGCGATATCTCCCGAGGTATGCTGAGTCTGTTTCTTGTTATCAACGTGATTTTAACGGTAGTCCAGAGAAACGTGGTACACCTGGTTCTGACAAATGCCTGGAAAATGGGACTGAATCAGAAGCGGATTATCCTGGTGGGCTACAGCCGGGCTGCGGAGGAATACATTGACCGGATTGTACAGAATCCCCAGTGGGGGTATAAGGTTCTGGGAATCTTGGACGACAACGTGAAGCCGGGAACGGAGTATAAAGGCGTGGAAGTCCTGGGGATGACCAACCGCCTGAGCATGATGCTTCCCAGAAACAGCCTGGATGAGATTGCCATCACCCTGGGCCTGAGTGAATATTATAAGCTGGAGCGGATTGTGGCTATGTGTGAGAAGTCCGGGGTACATACGAAGTTTATCCCGGATTATACTAATATTATTCCCACCAAACCCTACACGGAGGACCTGCTGGGACTTCCGGTGGTAAACATCCGTCATGTTCCTCTTACCAACACATTTAATATGATGACCAAGAGGATTTTTGATTTCTTCGGGGCATTGGCCGCTATTGCGCTGTTTTCACCGGTCATGCTGGTTACGGCTGCCTGCATCAAGGCTACTTCCAAAGGACCTCTGATTTTCACCCAGGAGCGGGTGGGACTGCACAATAAGCCCTTCCGCATGTATAAGTTCCGGTCTATGGAGGTGCAGTCTAAGGCGGAAGAGAAGAAGGGCTGGACGGTGAAGAACGATCCCAGAATTACCCCTGTGGGGAGATTTATCCGAAAGACCAGCATAGACGAGCTGCCTCAGCTTTTTAATGTGCTGAAGGGAGATATGAGTCTGGTGGGCCCAAGACCGGAGCGGCCGCAGTTTGTGGAGAAATTCCGGGAGGAGATCCCCAGATATATGGTAAAGCACCAGGTGCGTCCGGGTATGACCGGATGGGCCCAGGTAAACGGCTACAGAGGAAACACCTCAATCCGAAAGAGGATTGAATACGATTTATATTATATAGAAAACTGGACCATGGGTCTTGACATAAAAATATTGGTACTCACTGTTTTTAAGGGATTTGTAAACAAAAATGCGTATTAAGAAAGAGGGTAGAGAGAATGAGCGAACAGCGCAGAGGACGGGGAAGCCGTCAGGGTTATTATGAAAATGACGCCCAGGGACGCTACTATGAGAACGGGCCGGGCCAGGGCCAACAGGGGGGATATTACCAGGACGCTCCCGGGGAAGGATATTATGAAGGGGGCCAGGGACAGAATTATTATGAGAACGGCCAAGGCCAGGGTTACTATGAGAATGGACAGGGTCAGGGATACTATGAAGGCGGTCAGGGCTATTATGGAAACCAGGGCCCTCAGGGGTACTATGGAAATGGCCCCCAGGGCTATTACCAGGAGCCTCCCAGAAAAAAGAAAAAGAAGAAAAAGAGAGGAAAGGTACTCTTTGCAGTGTCTATTCTGGTACTTCTGATTCTTTTCCTGGGTTTATTTGTCATGGCCCAGTTAAACCGCATGGATCGGGTAAACCTTGGGGATATTCTGGTAAATGCCGGAATCGGCGGTTCTTCTGGATACCGCAATATCGCTCTGTTCGGTGTGGATTCCCGGGCTGGGGAGCTGGCCTCAGGGACAAACAGCGATACCATCATCGTCTGCAGCATCAACCAGAAGACCGGCGACATTAAGCTGGCTTCCGTATATCGTGATACGTATCTGGATCATACCGATGGAAGCTATGGAAAGGCAACGGAGTGTTATGCGAAGGGCGGCGCGGAGCTTGCCATCAATATGCTCAATAAAAACCTGGATCTGGATATTACGGATTTCGTGACGGTGAACTTTAATGCCATTGTGGAAGCGGTGGATCTTTTGGGAGGCATCGAGGTAGATGTGACGGAAGAAGAGCTGCAGTGGCTGAACGGATATGCCTATGATTTGATCAATCAGTCGCAGGTGGAGAATTATACTACGTATGAGCCTCTGGCTTCCGCCGGCACCCAGCAGCTGAACGGTGTGCAGGCCCTGGCTTACTGCCGGATCCGCTATACCACTGGCTGGGACTTTAAGCGTACGGAACGTCAGAGAGAAGTTATTAATAAGATATTCCAGAAAGCGCAGGCACAGGGAGTTACGGCTCTGGCGGGCCTGGTCAATCAGATGCTGCCGGATATCGCCACCAGCCTTACCAATACGGAAATCCTGTCTCTGGCTGCGGGAATCGCTAATTATAAAATCGTGGATTCCATTGGATTCCCCTATAACCAGACCACAGCGGATATTTCAGCAGGAGACTGCGTCATTCCCATTAATCTGTCGGCTAATGTCTCTCAGCTCCATGCGGATCTCTTCGGAGTCCAGGGATATACGCCTTCTGATACAGTGCAGCAGATCAGCAGCCAGATCATTTCAGCTACAGGAATACAGTAATGAAACCATCCATTGACGTGATTATTCCGGTCTACAAGCCGGACAGCGGTCTCCGTCAGCTCCTGAAGGGGCTGATGGAGCAGACCCTGCTTCCAGAGCATATCCTCCTGGTAAATACGGAGGAAAGCTATTTTGACCCCTCTGTTCTGGAGGGGATTCGGAACGTGCAGGTGATTCATATAAAAAAAAGAGAGTTTGACCACGGCGGCACCAGGCATATGGCAGCCGGGATGCTTTCGGGGGAATTTCTTTTGTTTATGACCCAGGACGCCCAGCCGGCGGATGGACGCCTGCTGGAAGAATTGTACCGTCCTTTTTCCCAGGAGCGGGTCAGCGTCTCGTATGCGAGGCAGAAGCCAAAGCCAGGATGCAGAGAGACGGAGCGGTATACCAGAAGTTTTAATTACGGCGGCACGGACAGGATTAAAACGAAGGAGGATCTGCCGGAGCTTGGCATCAAAACTTTTTTCTGCTCCAATGTATGTGCCATGTACCGGCGAGAGGACTATGAGGCCATGGGCGGCTTTCCAAGGCCGGCCATCTTCAATGAAGATATGATTTTTGCCGGCAGGGCTATTATGAAAGGAAAGGCGGTAGCCTACTGCTCCAGGGCTGTGGTGCTTCACTCTCACAATTATACGGGCATCCAGCAGTTTAAACGAAATTTTGACCTGGGAGTCTCACAGGCTGATCACCCGGAGGTCTTTGAGACCGTACCTTCGGAGAGCGAAGGGATCCGGCTGGTAAAACAGACGGCAGGATATCTCATAAAGCGGAGGAAACCCTGGCTTCTGCCCGGGCTGGTTTACCAGAGCGGCTGTAAATATCTGGGGTACCGCATGGGAAAAAGATACCGGAAGCTGCCGCTATGGGTGATCCGGCGGTGCACCGCCAGTGTCTCTTATTGGGATATGAGATGATGCAACACAAATTAAACACAATTAGCTGATAGACTGTAGAAAAACGGCGGAGACTGATTAAGACTCCAGTTAGGAGGAAGACGGAATGGAAGACGAGAGATATTATTTCCAGAATTCCGGTGAAGAAAACAGTACAGGGAATCAGCATACGGAAGACAGCCAGGAATATTATTTTTTCGGTGAAAAGGAGACGGAGAGGAAGCCATTCAGGGAAAAGAAAAAGCCCTGGGGAACAGCCGCTCTGTTTTTTGTCACGGCGGCTCTCCTGGCCGGCGGCATTTTTACCGTCCGGCACAGGCCGGCAGCGGAGAGAACACCTTTGGAACAGACAGCTCTGCCGGGTACGGATTCAGAGGAAAGCGGAACTCTTCAGACGGCTGAAAACTTAAAAGGCCCTTTGGATGTGTCGGAGACGGCGGCCAGAGTAATGCCCTCGGTAGTGGCGATTACCAGCCATTCTCTGTCGGAGGTGCGGTATATGTTTCGGACGCCCATCCAGATTGAGAGTGAGAGCAGCGGATCAGGATTCATTATCGGCCAGGACGAGGAGAGGCTTTATATTGCCACGAATTATCATGTGGTGGAAAATACCAGTTCCCTTACCGTGTGTCTAGGAACAGAGGCAGAGTCCATTGTCACAGCAGAGGTTCTTGGCAGCGACCCTATCCGTGACCTTGCCGTGGTGACAGTAGACCTTGACACTCTTGAGCAGGAGACAGCGGATGAGATCGCCATTATCTCACTGGGAACCTCTGCGGATCTGACAGTAGGACAGCGGGCCATTGCCATAGGAAATGCCCTGGGCTATGGACAGAGCGTAACCCAGGGAGTGATCAGCGCTCTGGACAGGGAGATCACAGTAGACGGATATACGGACCGGTACATTCAGACGGATGCGGCCATCAATTACGGAAACAGCGGGGGCGCCCTGCTGAATGAAGCTGGAGAGGTGATTGGGATCAATTACGCAAAGGCTTCAGAAGACGGAGTGGAGGGCATGGGCTATGCGATTCCCATAGATGATGCCATGGAAATCCTGCAGGGGCTGATGGAAGCCCAGGACGGAGAGGATTCCTCCCGGGAGCTTCCCGGCTACTTAGGCATATCGGTCCAGGAACTTTCGGAGGAAGCAAGATTTTTATATGGAATTCCCCAGGGGATCTTTGTGCTGCAGGTGGAAGAAAACGGACCGGCCATGAAGGGCGGGCTGCAGCAGGGGGATGTGATCAGCAGGATTGCGGGCTACTCTGTTACAAAGCAGTCAGATCTTCAGAAGCTGATGCCTTACCTTTTCCAGGGGGACACTATTACGGTTCAATATTACAGGGCGGTGAACGGAATGTATGGACAGTATGAAACTGAGATCACTCTGGGAGGACAGCCCGAAGAGGAAAATTGACAATCAGCATGCAGAAACAGCAGGTGATAAAGTATGGAAGATAACAAAAAAGAGGAATATGAAAAAATTTGTTTTATGTGCCGGAGACCGGAGAGCAAGGCAGGGAAGATGATTTCCCTGCCCAATCATATCTGTGTCTGCCAGGATTGTATGCAGAGAGCTTTTGACTCCATGCAGTCGTCTGGATTCACTTTCCCGGATCCGGAGAACCAGACTAACGTGACCAGCGGAACCAACACAGGCCATATGCCTAATATTAGCATGATCAATCTCTCGGATCTGCTGGGAAGTATTCCCCAGCAGCGGCAGATTAAGAAGAAAAAGCCAAAGGAAAAAGAGGCGCAGAAGGCTTTTGACCTGAAATCCATACCGGCGCCCCATAAGATCAAGGAGAGCCTTGACGATTATGTAATCGGCCAAGAGTATGCCAAAAAGGTGATTTCTGTGGCAGTTTACAATCATTATAAAAGAATTGCCACCGGAACCATGGATGACATAGAGATCGAAAAATCCAATATGCTCATGATCGGGCCTACCGGCTGCGGGAAGACGTATCTGGTTAAGACCCTGGCCAGGCTTCTGGATGTGCCGCTGGCTATCGCCGATGCCACCTCCCTGACAGAGGCAGGCTATATCGGGGACGATATTGAGAGTGTAATTTCAAGACTCCTGGCGGCGGCAGACAACGATGTGGAGAGGGCGGAACAGGGAATCGTCTTCATTGATGAGATTGATAAAATCGCAAAGAAGAAAAATGCCACCCAGAGAGACGTCAGCGGCGAATCGGTTCAGCAGGGAATGCTGAAGCTTCTGGAGGGAAGCGAGGTGGAAGTGCCGGTAGGCGCCACCAATAAAAACGCCATGGTTCCCATGGCCACAGTGAACACGAAGAATATTCTGTTTATCTGCGGAGGGGCCTTCCCGGGGCTGGAGGATATTATCAAAGAGCGGCTGAACAAGCAGGCCTCCATCGGCTTTTTTGCGGATCTGAAGGATAAATACGACAATGACCCGAATCTTATCTCCAAGGTGACCGTGGACGATTTAAGAAGCTTTGGCATGATTCCTGAGTTCATCGGCAGGCTTCCGGTCATTTTCACCCTTCAGGGCCTTACCAAGGAGATGCTGGTAAAGATCCTCCGGGAGCCTAAGAACGCCATTGTCTCCCAGTACCAGAAGCTTTTGGCCCTGGATGAGGTGGAGCTTACTTTTGACGATGAGGCGCTGGAGGCTATTGCCGAGCGAGCTCTTGCCAAGAAGACAGGAGCCAGAGCCCTTCGGGCTATTCTGGAAGAGATCATGCTGGATATTATGTATGAAATACCAAAGGACGACAGCATCGGAAGCGTGCGCATTACCAGGGGCTACATAGAGAATACCGGGGGGCCTGTCATTACTCTGAGGAATACTCCCGTTCCACTGCTGGAGAGTATGTAGCGCTGCTGTCTCTGAACAGTAACGAATTTGTTGCAATAAATGGAATTTTTCAGCAGAAGTTGACAGGAAAAGTCAAAAATGTTATGTTAGGAAGTACGAAAGCAGTGAGGAGAGAATGTATAGATGAATGAACTACAGGAGCAGTTTTTAAAGACTCTGGAGAGTCTGAAGACCCTGGCGAAAAGCAGAAAAAACACGCTGAACTATGATGAAATCTTGAATGCTTTCAGCGGCATTGAGCTGACAGAGGACAAGATGGATATGATCCTGGAATATCTGGAGAAGAATCACATTGATATTCTCCAGGGAAAGTCTCCGGATGAGATGCCGGATGACAGTCTGCTTCTGGACTCTGAGGATGATATCCTTCTTACCGATAATGAAGAGATCGAGATTATCAGCGATGTAGATGTGCTTGAGGGCGTCAGCACAGAGGATCCGGTTCGGATGTATTTAAAAGAGATCGGCAATGTTCCCCTTCTGTCCGGCGATGAGGAAGTAGAGTTGGCCCGCCGTGTGGAAGAGGGAGATGAAGAGGCGAAGAAAAAGCTGACGGAGGCTAATCTGCGCCTTGTGGTCAGCATTGCCAAAAAGTATGTGGGCCGGGGAATGCCTTTCCTGGATTTGATTCAGGAGGGGAACATGGGCCTTATGAAAGCTGTCGACAAGTTTGATTATACAAAGGGATACAAGTTCAGTACGTATGCTACCTGGTGGATCCGTCAGGCCATTACCAGAGGGATTGCGGATACGGGAAGGACGATCCGTGTTCCGGTACATATGGTAGAGACCATCAATAAAACTCTGAGGATGACCAGAACTCTTCTTCAGGATCTGGGAAGGGAGCCCACTCCCGAAGAGGTGGCCGAGCGGCTGAACGTACCAGTCAGCCGTGTGCGGGAGGTGCTGAAGATTTCCCGTGATCCGGTTTCTCTGGATACACCCATTGGCGAGGAAGACGATTCTCACCTGGGAGATTTTATTGAGGATGATACTGCGCTCTCACCCTCCGATTCCGCAGCCTTTTCTATGCTTCGGGCGGAACTGAGCACGGCCCTTGAATCCCTTACGGACCGGGAGCGTCAGGTGGTGCGCCTGCGTTTTGGCCTTGAGGACGGCAGGGCCAGAACTCTCGAAGAGGTGGGTAAGGAGTTCAACGTAACCCGTGAGCGCATCCGCCAGATCGAAGCGAAAGCTCTCAGGAAGCTGCGTCATCCTTCCAGAAGCAAGAGGCTGAAAGACTTTTTGAATTAAACGGACTGGATTTATGGAATAAACCGCTGGGAAATCATACGGAGGCTTGCAGAAATAGCCTGGTTTCCCGGCGGTCTTCTTTTGGCGGGATAAACTTTACTGGGGCGGGAAAAAAGTTGGGGAGAGAGAATTTGGGGAGTGTATAATAAATCCATGGTGTACTGCATAAGGCGCTATTAATCTTGAATGGAGGAGGAAAAGATATGGCAGGCAGAAAGAGAAGAGGCTGGGGGCGGAAGATCCTTGTCGGCGCTGCGGCGATGACAATGCTTTGTTCCCTGCAGGCAGGAGCTGTGGAGGATTATGGATACGGATATGGTTTCCTTGAATGGAAGGGAAGTGTGTTCGCCGGAGACGGGGAGAAGATCTATGCTATTTCGGATCCGGGACTTGAATGGAATACCATCAGCTACAGCCCGCCAGGAGGGGATTTTTTTGCCAGAGGGAGTATGGTATACTATGTAGATCAGGATAACGGGTATCAGTTCCTGGCGGTTTACGATATGAACCGGGATGAAAACGAATCTCTGAAGTATGTGGAGGACGGTACCAGCCTTCTGGGTGAAAATAATGGAAAGCTGTATTATCTGGAACAGGATTACGGTACAGAGTATTATGAGGGAAGAGTCCTGAAATCTTACGATCTTGCCACAGAAGAAGAAACAGCCCTGGCAGGAGAGGTAGGGACTGGAACCTATTGGAACGGAACGCTGATCCTTACAGGGATGACCCTGGACGCAGGCCCGGTTCCCATTATCATGGTAGATGTCAATGAGCAGCCGGGACTTGTGGATGAGAACTGCAGCTACAGTTTCTATGCAGGGGAAGAAGGGTTCTATTATTGGCGTTACAATATGACAGGAGATACGTCCTGGGATGGAGCGGAGCTGTGTTCCATTGACGGCAATGGACGGCGCACCATCGCTTCCCTGGAAGGGGAGTATATCACTGTCGCCATGGTGGGAGCGGCAGAGGGGCTTTTGTATTTCTCTGTATGGGATGGAAATGAAAATGCATTTATGGGGGTTGATCTGGATTCGGGAAAGGTGTTTACGGCAAACCGTCCGGAACAGACCAGTATTCCGGCCTTATTTAAGGACGGAGAAGATGTCTACTGGTATTCGGCAGACAGCCATACTATCTATACCTGGACAGCCGCCGGCTTCCAGAGCGCAGGTACGATCCCCTCAGACGGCAGGCTCCTGGGAATCTGCGATGGATATACGTATTTTGTGAGATCCTCCGGGATGGGTGATGAGCTGATGCTTGCGCCTCTGGGATAAGGATCATCAGAGAATTTGGAGGAATGAGTGATGGGACTGCAGAAGATAAAATTGGCGGCTTTTGATTTGGATGATACGCTGCTTCTGCCAGGAGGCAGCTTGTCAAAGCGGGCCAGGACAGCCATAGAGCGGGCCTGCCAAGGGGGGATAGAGATTGTCCCCGCCAGCGGCAGGGCGTTCTCGTCTCTGCCGGAGGAGCTTTTGCAGATGCCCCAGATTCACTATGCCATTACCTCGTATAATAAGTTTGTAACCAAGAAAAACAAGTTACAAACTCATCCTTTCTTAGTGGTATAGAGGTAAGGACATCTACGAGGGAACTCCCCTCATCCCCATTCCCTTCTATACAGTTGATAGTTA
>DVGR01000132.1 GCA_018712605.1 Candidatus Choladousia intestinigallinarum | reverse complement strand
CTTGTACGGATAACCGCAGAAAAAAGCAGGAGAACAATCAGAAAACAAACAGGCAGCAGCACAAGCAGTATCTTCTGACGGAGCACCTGGCGTTCCCGAAGAAAGCGGCGGTATTCTTTTGTCAGTTCCGGTTGCTTTATCTTTTGTGTACTCATAGCGTTATTGTACAAGGATTTTAAGTCTTTGAAAAGAATAAATTCTTAATTTTCTCTTATAAAGAGGAAAAATTTTAAAAATAAATAGATCACGGGAGAAAGAAAATCTAAAAAAACGGTGAACAACTCCCATAAAATTGAAAAACAGTATGCATTATGCTATGATAAGACCGTCATCAGAAAAAGACGGGAAATAAAGAAAGAGGTGACGAATACATGCGTTGTAAGTTGGGCGCAGTACTTTTGTGCACTGCTCTTCTGGCCTGCGGGAATCAGGCTTACGGAGCGGTGGCGGATTATAAGACAATTACAGAAAAGGCGGAAAAGGAGGACAGAACGCTTCAGACCTTTGAGACAGATGACGGCAGCGGGGGTACGGTAAAAGTAGCGGCCTGCGAGGAAACCGTGTATGTTACGGCAAAAACAGCGGGGATTTTCCCAACGCCGTCGGAGGCGGAAACACCGGCTGCATCACTGGCATTGGGGGACGAGGTTCAGAGAACAGGAGTCTGTGACAATGGGTGGAGCAAAGTGTCTTTTCAGAAGGACGGCAGCACAATAAACGGATACATACAGAATCAGATGCTCAGTGAGGACATCCAGATTCAGCCGGTAAATGATGAAGTGGAAGTTAAGACAGACAGCAGCATCCTTGACTACCCAGGCAGGAAAGACGGAGAGGTGGTTGGAGAAGTGCTGGAGCTGGATGAAGTAAAGCGTACCGGGACAGTGAACGGCGTCTGGAGCCGGATAGAGTTCCTGGACGCTGACGGAGCGGCGCAGACAGGATATATTCCAACCAGTGTCCTGGATCTTCCGGAGACAGTTCAGACGGCGTCCATTGATGAAGAATTGAATGCCGGGACTCTGCATAAAAGCAGCGGGGAAGGGGTGTTTGCGGATGCCATTGAAGCCGGAGGCACAGTGACAGAGGAAAACGGAGTACAAATAGGAACACCTGTTGCAGCCTCCTCAGACGCCAACCTGAAGTCCCTGGGAACTTTCCGGATCACCCATTACTGTCCCTGCAGTATTTGCTGCGGTCCGTGGGCAAACGGGATTACGTCCACAGGGGTGACGGCAACCACCAACCATACCATTGCTGTGGATCCCTCCCAGATTCCATATGGAAGCCAGGTAGTGATCAACGGACAGGTATATGTGGCGGAGGACTGCGGCGGAGCAATTAAGACGAACTGCATTGATATTTATGTGGCTTCCCATGCGGAGGGGGAGGCTAAAGGCGTGTACTACACAGAGGTGTATCTGATTCAGTAAAACCCCGGGATATGGGGCAGAAAAAAGAACAGCAAAAAGGGATTGGCCATTTGGACAATCCCTTTTTGGCGTATTACAGATGTTTTGTTTGTCCGAAATTTATGCATTCTGCAGAGCGCCGGACAGATCTTTAAGAATATCATCGATATGTTCAATTCCTACGGACAGACGGATCATTCCCGGTGAGACTCCTGCTTCCAGAAGCTGTTCATCGTTCATCTGACGGTGAGTATGGCTGGCCGGATGGAGCACCATGGTCTTCGAAGCCGCCACATGAGTGGCAATATTTGCCATGTCAAGGCTGTCCATAAAACGTACGGCAGCCTCCCGTCCGCCTTTTAATTCGAAGGAAATGACGCCGCAGGAACCGTTGGGAAGATATTTTTTTGCCAGTTCATAATATTTATTGCCGGGCAGTCCGGGATAATTTACAGAAGAAACTTTAGGATGGGCGGCAAGAAATTCCGCCGTTTTCTGGGCATTGAAACAGTGGCGCTCCATGCGCAGAGGAAGAGTTTCCAGACCAATATTCAGGATAAAGCAGTTCATGGGAGAGGGAATAGATCCAAGATCTCTCATAAGCTGAGAAGTTGCTTTGGTAATATAGGCTTTTTTACCGAACTGTTTGGTGTAGACGATTCCATGGTAGGATTCATCCGGCTCCGTAAGGCCATGGTATTTATGACCGCAGGCTTCCCAGTCGAAATTTCCGCTGTCTATAATGGCCCCTCCGACCTGCAGGCCGTGACCGTCCATGTATTTTGTGGTGGAATGTGTGACAATATCTGCGCCCCACTCAAAAGGACGGCAGTTTACCGGTGTCGCGAAGGTGTTGTCTACAATAAGAGGAACCTGATGGTCATGTGCCACTTTCGCGAATTTTTCGATATCCAGAACTACAAGCGCCGGATTTGCGATGGTTTCAGCAAAGAGAACCTTTGTGTTGGGACGGAATGCAGCCGCGATTTCCTCAGGAGAGGCATCCGTGTCCACAAAGGTGCAGTCGATGCCAAGCTTTTTCAGGGTGACGCCAAGGAGATTAAAGGTTCCGCCGTAGATAGTGGAGGCAGCCACTACATGATCGCCGGCCTCACAGATATTGAAGACAGCGTAGAAGTTGGCGGCCTGTCCGGATGAAGTCAGAAGAGCGGCAACGCCTCCTTCCAGAGACGCGATTTTTGCTGCAACGGCATCGTTCGTCGGGTTCTGAAGACGGGTATAAAAATAACCTTCTGCTTTCAGATCAAAAAGCTGCCCCATTTCATCAGTCGTGTCATATTTGAAGGTTGTGCTCTGATAAATGGGCAGAGCGCAGGGCTCCCCTTTGGATGGGGTGTAGCCGGCATGAAGACATTTGGTTTCCAGTTTTGCATCGTTGATGTTCATAATCAGGGTCCTTTCTTAAAATGTTTTATCTGGCCATCAGGTATATTTTTTCAATATCTTTCATATTTAATTGTTTAAATACACCGATGGTTCTTGTATCCTCGTAACTGCACCTGAAAGCCAGATCATGAATCTGTTTTTCGTCCAGATCGAGGCCAAGCTCATGAAGACTGGTTGGCATTTTCACGGAACGGAAGAAATCCTCCATAGCCTCAATTCCGGCCAGAGCCGTGCTTTCAAAATCAGAATAACAGGGAATATCGAAAACATTGGTGGCAAACTGTGCAAATCGCTCAGGGTTTTCCTGATACACATATCTTGCCCAGCTTCCCCATACGGCGGCAAGACCTGCCCCGTGAGCCACGTCATAGAGACCGCCAAGTTCGTGCTGAAGCTGATGGCAGGCCCAGTCGCCCCCTCCGGTGCCGCAGCCGGTAAGGCCGTTGTGAGAAAGACTTCCGGCCCACATGACCTCCGCCCGGGCGTTATAATTTCCAGGCTCCTTCATCAGGATCCGGGCGTTGTATATGACAGTCTGCATAAGGGATTCGCTGATGCTGTCTGTGATTTCCATTGTTTCGATATTTACGAAATAGCGCTCCATAGTATGCATCAGTATATCCACGCAGCCGCTTTCTGTCTGGTACTGAGGAAGCGTATAGGTCAGCCTTGGGTTCAGAAGGGCAAATCTGGGACGGCACAGATCGCTTTTTACGCTTCCGCGTTTCAGCCAGCCGTCTTCGTTTGTGATTACACAGGAATTGCTCATTTCACTGCCGGAAGCCGCAATAGTGGGAATAGCGCCTATTGGAAGACAGGCTTTTGGCGTTTCTGTTTTTAAAAAGAAATTCCATACGTCTGTCCAGGGATTTGCAGCCCCGTATCCGATTGCTTTGCAGGAATCGATTACACTTCCGCCTCCTACCGCAAGAAGAAAATCCACCCCCTCTTTTTTACAGAGTTCAATTCCCTCACGGACTTTGCCGAGCCTGGGATTGGAAACTACACCGCCCAGAGTGACAAAATCCACCCCGGCTTCACGGAGGCTGTTTTCTACTTCGTCAAGAAGGCCGGAGGCAATGGCGCTGCCGTTGCCATAATGGATCAGGACTTTACGGAATCCCTCCGCTTTCAGAAGTGAGCCGGCCTGCAGATGTGTATCTTTGCCGAAGATTACCCGCGTTGGGGTATAATATTCAAAGTTTCTCATATTGTCTGCTCCTTGTTTAACGATGATCCTCTTCTTTAAAAAAGAAGATTCCGGATCATGACAAAATACTTCCTATATATTAAAGCAAATATCCTACAATTAGTCAAAAAAAAATTAAGATGTCGGCAGAAAAAACAGGAAATTATTCGAGGGGCGTACAAATGTCTTTTTGTCGTTGACATAAAGGGTATAATCCGTTATAATCAGCTTTAGCTTCCTTTTCAAAAAAGGGAAATGAAAAGTGGTTTACAAGGAGGATGAAGGATGTATTCATTAGAGGAAATCGCGCAGGTGGATAAAGAGATCGCAGATCTTATCCAGGCCGAAGTGCAGCGGCAGAATTCGCATATCGAATTAATTGCTTCGGAGAACTGGGTAAGCAAGGCGGTAATGGCTGCAATGGGGAGCCCGCTTACAAATAAATATGCGGAAGGATATCCGGGGAAAAGATTTTACGGCGGATGCGGCTGTGTGGACGAGGTGGAGAAACTGGCCATTGACCGTGCAAAAGAGCTGTTTGGATGCGAATATGCCAATGTGCAGCCGCATTCCGGCGCTCAGGCAAATATGGCGGTGTTCTTTGCGATGCTGAAACCGGGAGATACGGTGATGGGAATGAACCTTGCCCACGGAGGACATCTGACACACGGGAGTCCCGCCAATATGTCGGGCGCTTATTTCCATGTGGTTTCTTACGGAGTGAATGACGATGGCGTTATTGACTATGACGAAGTGCGCCGGATTGCATTGGAAAACAAACCCAAACTGATCGTGGCAGGCGCCAGTGCCTACGCAAGAATTATTGATTTTAAGAAATTCCGTGAGATCGCAGATGAAGCGGGCGCATATCTGATGGTGGATATGGCGCATATCGCCGGACTGGTAGCGGCCGGATTACATCCAAGTCCTATTCCATATGCAGATGTGGTAACTACCACAACTCACAAAACGCTTCGCGGGCCAAGAGGCGGCCTGATTTTAAGCAGCGCTGAGAACGCAAAGAAATTTAACTTTAACAAAGCGGTATTCCCCGGAATCCAGGGCGGACCGCTGATGCATGTGATTGCTTCCAAGGCGGTTTGCTTTAAGGAAGCGCTCCAGCCGGAATTTAAGGAATATGCCCGCGTGGTAGTGGAGAACGCCCAGGCTCTCTGCAAAGGCCTTCAGAAAAGAGGAGTGGATATTGTCTCCGGCGGTACAGACAATCACCTGATGCTGGTTGATCTTAGAAACCTTGGCGTCACAGGAAAAGAGATGGAGAATCTCCTGGACGAGGTGAATATCACCTGCAATAAAAATACAATTCCCAATGATCCTCAGTCGCCCTTTATCACCAGCGGCGTCCGCCTGGGAACACCGGCAGTAACCTCAAGGGGAATGCAGCCGGAAGATATGGAACAGATTGCAGAGGCAATTGCATTGATGCTCAGGAGCCGCGACAATAAGGAGAAGGCAAAAGAAATTGTAAAAACACTCACGGACAAATATCCTCTTGTTGGATAAAAAAATATATGGT
>DVGR01000131.1 GCA_018712605.1 Candidatus Choladousia intestinigallinarum | reverse complement strand
GTTCCCAAGTTGCTGCTGTCTCCGCAGCCTGCCAGGGAAGCCGCCATTAATCCACATAAACATAATGCAATCCATTTCTTCATAATACAATCCCTTTTCTATTCATTTTTACATACGTTGTACATAGTTATATCACACCTGGACTCTAAAAAAAAGCCTTTCCCGCAATTTCACAGATATTTCCTAATTTCCCGCCAGCCGTTCTAAACGGCTGCTCAATTATTTGTAAAATGCCTTAAATGCCAGGTATGTATTGTAAACATCCAGCTTTGCGGTAATCTCAAAAGGCGAATGCATGGAAAGAACCGGGACTCCCAAATCCACAGTGTCCACATCCATTCCGGCCACAAACTTGGCGATGGTTCCGCCGCCGCCTGCGTCTACCGCTCCCAGCTCACCGGCCTGCCAGTAAACTCCCTCGTCTTCCAAAATAGAGATTACCTTTGCCATGATTTCCGCGCTGGCATCATTAGAACCAGACTTGCCCCTGGCTCCCGTATATTTGGTCAAAACACAGCCCTTGTTCAGGTAGCAGGAATTAGCCGGTTCAAAGACGCTGCTGAAGGTAGGGTCATAGGCTGCGTTTACATCAGAAGACAGGCACAGAGAAGCTCTCAGCACATCCCTGGCCCGCAGCCCCTCCAGCTGACACAGATCCTGAATAAAGTGCAGAACAAAATCAGAATCCAGGCCCGTATTTCCCGTAGAACCAATTTCCTCCTTGTCCGCAAGAATGGTAAGGGTAGTTCTGGCCGGTTTCTTTGCTCCGATTTCCGCCATCAGGGCCGTGTAGGCGCAGACGCGGTCATCTTGTCCATAAGCGCCGATGAGGCTGCGGTCCAGTCCAACATCCTTCGCCTTCTGAGCCGGTACCATCTCAATCTCAGCCCGGTAAAAATCCTTTTCCGTAATTCCATACTTATCGTAAAGAAGGCTCAGAGCCAGGAGCTTGACCGGTTCCTTTACATCAGGGTCATCATAAGGGAGGGAACCAATTACGATATTCAGCTCTTCCCCCTTGATGCCATCCTTTAAGGGACGCTCATTCTGTTTGGCTGCCAGGTGAGGCAGAAGATCCGTAATACAGAATACCGGATCGCCCTCATCCTCACCAATGGTAATATTCATCACAGTCTGATCCTTCTTCACCACAACACCGTGAAGGGCCAGGGGAAGGGTTCCCCACTGGTACTTGCGCAGTCCGCCGTAATAGTGGGTCTTAAAGTAAGCCAAATCTTCCTTCTCGTACATAGGATTGGGCTTTAAATCCAGCCTAGGGGAGTCGATATGGGCTCCGTTGATTCTCAGACCCTCGGAAAGGGGCTTTTTGCCAAAGGTTGAAGCAATAATGGATTTTCCCCTGTTCACATAGTATACTTTGTCACCTGGCTGATACGCAGCCTGAGGATCAAACTCCTGATAACCGGCCGCCTTTAACAGCTTCAGAGCGGCTGACACGCATTCCCGCTCCGTCTTTCCCTCATCCAGAAATTCCTTGTATCCACGGCAAAATTTCTCCGCCTTTTCACTCTGTCCATGGGCTTCCTTCGCAATATGGGGAAACTTCCATGTAAGCTGAGCTTGTAGTTCCTGTGCCTTTGATTTCTTTGACATATCTTCCTCCTATGCATTCTCCGGCCTCCTCTTTTTTGAAGAAAAAGCCTGTATATTTTTCCTCCTCCTAAAGCCGAAACCGCCCGCTTCGGGAAAGGGATTGGTTCGGCTGCTCTGAAGCGAAGCGCAAATGAAAGGCCTCCATCAGCAGGGCCGTTGTATCTCTTTTTCCTCGTCTTTCTGCGCCGGACAGAAGCTTTTCCCACAGCTCGCGGCAAAAAAATGGCTGAGCAAGCAGCCAACGCAGCATCCCCGGCTCCTCCTGGTCCAGTACCGCCTGGGCCGTTTCTTCCGGATTGTCTTTTAAATAGGAAATATATTCCTCTTTGGCTTTTTCCTCCAGATTCCATGGACAGTACAGACGAAAAAAAGCTGCCTTCACCGCCAGCAGAGTATTTTCCTCCGCTTTCAGATAGGCAAACAGCCGGTCGTATTCCCGGAAGCTGAATCTGTCCTCCTCAAAACAGTAGCGGTACATATGTCCGCAGCCATGCATCTGGCGCATGATGATTCTGGCCGGAGTATTCTCCACCGATTCTTCATAGAATTCCGGTATGACCACCCGGGCTCCCAAATCCGCGAACTCTACCTCCAGAGTCTGGCGCAGTTCAAAAAGCACTTCCTTTAAACAAGACCGCCCTCCCTGTCCTGGCCTGACACGAAGACGCTTCATGCCGGTACAGCCGGTAAATACGCCTGCTCCCCAGTCCGAAACAGACCGGGGAAATTCCAGCTCTTCCAGGAATCGGCAGCCATAAAAGGCATAAGCCCCCACCGTTCTCAGACCGGAGGGCAGGCAAAGCCGGGTCACTCTCTCGTCACAGATGGCTTCCCCGGTTCCGGAGTCATCCTCCTCCCCCGTCCAAAGCTCCAGCGGCTCCTTCACCTGTTTCAATATCCCGGCTCGGTCCATTCCCCCGGAAAATACGTAGGGTCCCAGCTCCGTTACCGGCCGCCCGTCAATTTCCTCCGGCAGCAGAACATCGCCGTCCAAGCCAAAACAACGCCGGATGCAAATTCCATCCAGCGCTGTACTGTACAATATCTTCATTCTTGTATCCTCATTGTATCCTGCCGGCATTCCATTTTCGAAATAAATGTTTTACACATTAGATAGTTTATACAGTTTAGGTGATTTTTTCAAGAGAATTTTTTTCTTTTAAGTAACTCCCATTTTTTGGAGGCATAACACCTCGAACATCAGGTGCCCTCTCCGGATTCTCTTCAAAAAGCAGTAGAATTTGTTAATATTTTATTAATTTTTCGGAAAAGGTCTTGTAATATTTTTATTGTATGGTAGTGTGTCATTTGCATATAATTTTACTTTGATTTTTCAAAAAAGAAACACTGATTTTAGGGAGAGGACCTGAAGTATGATTGAACTGACAAAATCTTTTAACACTGCCATTGCCATACTGCTGACCCTTTTCTACCTCTATCAGATCG
>DVGR01000130.1 GCA_018712605.1 Candidatus Choladousia intestinigallinarum | reverse complement strand
GAACGCCTTATCGGAAACTATTGTTATGGATGATTACATTCGGAATTATGTAAGAAATTTTTCTAATGATGTGATGGAAACTACAATGGGCCATCAGAATGATCCGTATTATTATACGCAAGACCGGGCGGCGTTCATGGCTGAGAATGAAGCAAATACATTTTTTAATTATTCTGATTATTCTGATGCGATTAAAGCGGGTAAGAAGATGAAAAGGTGGATTGACATTCGGGACAAACGAGAAAGGGAAACTCATAGACTGGTTGGTGGAACATCCAAAAAGATTTCCGAACCATTTTTGGTCGGTGATTCTTTTATGATGTTTCCGAAAGACACATCCATGGGGGCCAGCGGTTCAGAAATAGTGAATTGTCGGTGCTCTATAAAATATTTTTGATATGAACAGTCGGGAAACCGGCTGTTTTTATATGCAGTCAGGAGATTGACTATAATCGCGCAGGCCGGCAGAGACGCCGGGATATCAAGTTTCGCAGGCCGGCAGAGACGCCGGGATATCAAGTTTCGCAGAAAAGGAGTAAGGAATTATGGAAGAAAACAAGAATGTAAATGAGGAACTGGAAAATAAGGATAATCCTGCCGAGCAGGACACTGCGACGGAGCAGGAAGATAAGCAGCCTACACTTGAAGAAGTTATGGCAGAACTGGCAAGGGAGCGTGCTGAGAAAGAGAAGATGAAAGTCGCTTCTGATAAATATTCCAGTGAAATTGCAACGTTGAAGAAACAGCTTCGAGCAAAGCAGACGGCGGAAGAAGCCGCCGAGGACGCCAAAAGGGAGCAGGAGGAAGCCCATAAAGAATATGTGGCTGGGCTGGAGAAGAAATTGGCGTTGATTGAAGCGAAGGCGAGATACGCCGATATGGGTATGGATCCGGAGCTTGCGGCAAAGACAGCAGAAGCTGAACTTGATGGAGATAAAGAAACTGTTTCTGCCAATATCAAAAAGATGATGGCGGCGAGTCTGAAATCCGCAGAAGCAGAATGGCTTAAATCAAGACCCGATGCACAGGCGGGGGCAGACGAAGACCCGAACGCAGAAGATCCGTTTATCAAAGGATTTACTGGAAAATAAAGAACATTACCGGCTGTCAAATTGAGCGATAGCCGCAAACCTCAAACAATTACGAGGTAGAAAGGAGTTTTTAATGGCAACTATTAATTATGCTGACAAATATGCAGGCGTAGTGGACGAGCGTTTTAAACAAGGCTCTCTGACCGCAGCATTGGTAAACAACAATTTTGACTGGATCGGTGTGGAAACCGTAAAGGTATTCAGCCGTGCCCTGACCACTCTGAATGATTACAAACTGACCGGGGCGAATCGTTACGGAACACCGGATGAGCTGGGTAATGCCGTACAGGAAATGAAAATTACTCAGGACAAGTCCTTTACTTATACCATTGACAAGAAGACTCAGCAGGATACCAATGGCACCATGGAGGCCGCTGCGACTTTAAGAGAGAATATTGATAACCTGGTAATTCCTGAGATGGACAAGTATCGTCTGGGAGTGATCGCGGCAAAGGCAGCTCATGTTGTTACCAAAGCAGTGACTAAGGAAAATGCTTATGAAGAGTTTCTGGCGGTTCAGGAAAAGTTGGATGATGCAAAAGCGCCGACCGGCGGTAGAATCTGCATCTGCACCCCGGCATACCACAACTTCCTGAAACTGGATGATTCTTTCACCAAAGTTGGCGATATGGCTACTCAGATCGCAATGAAAGGTCTTGTTGGTGAGGTAGATGGTGTTCTGGTGTTTAAAGCGCCGACTTCCTACTTCCCGGCAGATGTTGATTTCATTATCACCAATCCAATCGCTTCTCCTTCTCCGGTTAAGCTGCAGGAGTTCAAGATCCACGATGATGCGCCTGGTATTTCCGGCTATCTGGTAGAGGCCCGTGTACGTTACGACTGCTTTGTACTTGATCAGAAGAAAGACGCCATCGGGGTACACAAGGGAAAATAACAGGGGCTGATGCTGTAAAGGTTGAGGTTGGGACTGGTACATATTACGGAAAGACCGCCGCTGAACTTATGGATAACATGGAGTTTGACGGCACAACTCTTTCCGGTAATCTAAAATATGTGACTGGCTACACAGAATTCAACGGTAGCGACCCGGAGGAACAGGAAGGAAATTACCTGGTGCTTGATTTTGCGGATAGCTTTACGGATGGGAAAGTAACCAGCATTGAGATTTCTCATACTGGCGGTAACCAGAAGAAAGTAACGCTTACGTCAGGCGACAGTTATCTTGTTCTTCGTGTGGTTGACCCGGCGGATGTGATTACCGCTACCCCAACCGGAACTGACGGCGAGCTTCAGCCCCGTACAATTCGTTTAGCCGTGACGTTAGAAGAAAAGACAGAAGGTCAGAATACTTTAAGTGCAATGTCCCTGTCAGAGGATACAACTGACGATACTGTGTATACACAGGAAATGCTGGGAAGCATGACGGTAAGTAAAATCAAAGAAATTGCTGATGAGAGAGGGTATAAAATCACAAAGGTCATTAAGGCCGATGTGAT
>DVGR01000129.1 GCA_018712605.1 Candidatus Choladousia intestinigallinarum | reverse complement strand
AAAAGTTGTCAAGATTTTGCTTTGCATTGGTTTCAACACCGGTAAAAAAAATGGTCTCTTTATTCTTTGTGAATTCATTAATAAGGGCCGTCTTGCCTATGCGGCGACGCCCATAAATCACAGCAAATTCAAATCTATTGGAACTGTAAAGTTTATTCAGCGTGTCAAGCTCATACTCTCTGCCTACGAACATTGAGGCACCTCCATAAGAAAATTCATGATTTATTTAATCATAAACACCTTTTTTTGTTCTGTCAATAACCGAATCACAAATTACTAATTTACGTTTTACTAATTTATGATTCACTAAATTACAAAAGATATCTATGGAGGTGCTGGTATGTTCCGGGCTTGGGATAACTTTTATGTGGATAGCGAGGCGGATCTTACAAACTCCCTTCTGTCCTCTTCCTTTATTTCTCCTGCTGCCGTAAGCTGCGAGAGCAGGTTTCCGAGAATGGTCACTTCCGCAGAGGTACGCCTTACTTCCTTACCGGTTTTTCTCTGCAGCAGCTCCACAAGGAGGGAATTTTTTATTCCGCCTCCGCCCATACAGATTTCCGAACAGCGGACTCCCGCAGCCATTTCCAAGTCACGGATAATCCTTCTGTATTCATCGGTCAGGCTTTCTAAAATGCAGCGTATATATTCACCCTTTGAGGAAGGCCCTTTCTGTCCCATTTCCTCAAAATACAGGTCTATCCTCTGTGTAACTGGCCTGGTTCCATCCTGCAGCAGGGAATGATTCAAATCCACATAAAATACGTCGGCCAGAGCTCCCATCTCTGTCATTTTTTCAAAGGACAGGACTTCTCCCTGCAGTTCCCATTCTTCCCTGCATCTTTGAAGATAATATAAGCCTAGGAGGACGGCGCCGAACATATAGCGTCCGTCAGGAAGCCCATAATTTGTCAGGCCCAGGCTGAAGGCCTTGGGGTTTATGACAGGCTCCTCCACTACCACCCCAATGGCAGTCCAGGTTCCGCAGTTCATGCAGATCTGTCCTTGGGCCGCTGCGTCCAGAGCGTACATGGCTGCTGTGGTATCGTGTACCCCGCTGTTTATGACTTGTGTTTCTTTCAGTGAATCCCCTGCCAGCCCCGGCAGAATTTTCCCCAGGCTGGTCTGATTTTCCGCCACAGGAGCGAAGCAGCGGACAAAACCCAGATATTTTTCTGTAAGCCCCTGATTCCAGCTTTTCTTTTTATGATCCCAAAGCATACTGATGCTTGCCACGGTAAAATCCATCTGCAGGTTTCCTGTCAGCAGGTAATTCAAAGCGCTTACCAGAGGCAGCGCTTTTCCTTTTTCCATCATCCACCCTCTGCCTGAACGTTTTAAATAGATAAGCTGGGGCAAAAGCAGGATATTGGCTGGCTGCAGACCCGAATACTGATAAAGCTCCCATGGGTCTTCCTTTTCAAAGATCTCATCTAAGAGATTTTCCCCTAAGACGGTCTGATAGGACAGCATATTGGAGAGCAGGTTCCCTCTGCTGTCGAAGAAGCCAAAATCCGGCGCAAAAGAGTCCATGCCGATGGAGTCTATGCTGCCCTCCGCTTCTGCGGCCCTGCTGATGCCCGTATAAACTTTATTCCAAATGGACAGGAAATCCCAGTATATGTCCCTGCCGATTGCAGCAGGACTGTGGTGAAAACGCAGGCTTTCTTTCATGGAAAGAGTCTGTCCATTGAATTCCCCGCTGAAAATCCTTCCGCTTCCTGCGCCTATGTCCACTGCCAGCAGCCGTTTATTTTTCATTTTCATCGCCTCGATCCATCTGCCACGGGGCAGCTACTCCCCCAATACACACACCCTTACGTTTCTCTCCCTGGCCCTTACCTGATCGAAGTCCGCAAAATAGACACGTCCAAATTCTCCCAGTACGACCTCTCCTTCCACAATGGGAATCGTCACGGATCTCCCCAGCATAACGCTTCTTAAGTGGGCGTCTGTGTTCAGGCTCCAGCAGGCTTCCTCCTGCCTCTCTCTTCCTGCAATCTCAATGTGCATGGGGCCCGGATGGAGATACTGGCCCTCCGTCACACAGGTTGGAAAAATTTTTGAAAGTCCGTTTACCATATCCTGAAGGACAAACTGTGTCCCATAATAATTTGTATCGTCAGACTGCTCCTGGATCAGCACAGAGCAGGTAGTATGCTGGGAATAGACCGTTACCATTCCATTCTTTATGCCGCTTTTTTCTACGATTGCGGTTACTCTGTCTGTCACGTCGTCAAAAGTGGGACGCCGGTCTGACTGGATCTGAAATTTTTCATTGTAGCAGCTCATAATTTCCTCCCTATTAAATTCAGCATTCTTTTTTCTATAAGTCGATCCCGCCATGGGGAATGAATTTTCTTAAATATCTGGCGCTCTCCCCGATGTTCTCCAGGATTTCCTCTTCTGTCTCGGTTGTTCCGGGAATGTATTCCAGTATCAGCAGATTTTGTTTCACAGGCGGCAGGTACTGAGCCAAAGGCTCTTTCTCATACTTTCGGTGCCCTGCCCGAACTGTTTCCAGAATTCTCTCAATCCGTACCTCACCTTCCTGATTGCATTTTTCTGTAAAGGGATTGTGGCTGCTTTTATCCCTCCGAGTCTGCTGAAGGTGAATGTCCTGGCTGACTGGGGCAAATTTCTCCAGCCAGGCCTCATAGAGCAGATCCTGTCCCCCTCCGCCGTATGCGCCGGAAGCCATATGGCCTACGTCCACGGTGGTGGACAGCCTGCACCCGGAATTCCCTTTATTGAGACGTTTTAAGTATTCTTCTGTCTGCAGAATCGTATAGGGGTATAGGCTTGGAACGTACATCTGCTCCAGCTCAATTTCGGCAATCCCCTTTTCCTTACCGATTACCGCCAGCTCCCTGTACAGAGCCACTGACCGTTCCAACTGTCTCTCAAATTTTTTCGGATCCGCCAATGTCTCAACGGAATAGGCGTCGAACCTTCCTCCAACTTTGTCTATTCCGGCAGCCCCGGCGATGTCCATGGCCTCCTGAATCCATCTTTTCATGACCTGTCTCACAGCCTCCTGGCTGTGTGCGATCCCATGGAAGCGGTAAGGCGCTGTGCCGGTGTAATAAGCCGTCCCCTTTACCTGATATTTTTCGGCATATTCCTTTATTTCCTTTGCCGTATTTACCTGATATTCTTTGTCCCCGCTGAAGAACGGATCCAGCATGTCGCTGTCCAACTGGAAATATCCAAACCCGGCCTCTTTCGTTAATTTCATCCAGTTCTCTGGTTCTTCCCACCTGCGGGTAAAGCAGCATGTATTCAGTCCTATATCTATATGCATAACCTTAATCCAATCCTGTCACTTCCTGGGTTTCCAGCTCATAAAATTCTGTCAGCAGCTCAACATAATTTCCCACGATTAATTCAAGAAACCTGCGGCCTTCTTCCTCCGTGGCATATTTGGGTTCTCCCAAAACTCCGCTTCGGCTTCCCTGGGCCGCCCAGGTTGAAAAATATCCAAAGCTCATAGTCTCATGCTCCGGGAACATATCTCCGCTGAAAAATTTCGTACGGTGCATACATCTGTCCCCCTCCGGGGCCAGGGACATGTCAGCCAGTTCCCTCCTGAGGGCGAGAATCAGGGCGGTTTCTTCTTCCCCGGCATGGCCGCCGGCTCCCCCTTCGGGAGATCTCTTTATCTTAAGGCCCTCCTTGCTGCCAATCATCTTCAGGGGATACGTAACCATCATATTTACCCCAAACTCGTCCGCGATCTTTCTGGTGACTAGTTCCAGAATCGCAGGATTCTGTCCATGGCCGTTTACCATGGCAATTTTTTTGAATCCATTTCTTATCAATGATTCACAGATATCATATACATAGTGAAATAAAGTTTCCGGCATCACCCGGATCCCACCGGGTATATCCGCCAGCTCCTTTCCATGGTAGCCTGCCCAGACTGTAGGCATAACCAGGGTAGGGATTTTATCATTTAATTTTTCAGCCACAAGCTTCGAGATATCGTAAGCTATGATATTATCGGTATTGATGGGCAGATGGGGGCCATGCTCTTCCAAAATACCTACCGGCAGCAGCACCAGTGTATTGTTTCTGGCCGCCTCCTTGATTTGTCCCCTTCTCTTGTTTTCAAACAAAACATCCTGCTTCATTCTGTTTCCACATTCCTTTCTGCCTTGGCCTGATCCTTCAGAAGTCCATATAAAATCAGTAGATGGTAACGCCTCCGTCAAAGAGAATATCGGATCCTGTCATATATCTTCCCAAGTCCGTAGCCAGCAGTGTAACAGGGCCGGTCACGTCGTCCAGACAGCCGTAGCCTCCCAAAGGCACCGTAGATTCTTCAAAATCCGTCTGTTCAGAGGTTAGCCCCGCATGAAGTCCCGACCAGATATATCCAGGGCTGATACTGTTTACACGGATTCCATATTTTGCGTAATTCAGCGCCAGGGATTTCGTCATATGCCTGACTGCCGCCTTACTGGTGGGGTATGCCAGGATTGCGGGGCTGTCCTTCCTGAAGGGCTGATTAATAATGTGGGATGAGAGAGAGGCTGTATTGATAATAGAGCCCCCATGCTTATGGGCGATCATGACGTTTGCGCACGCCACGTCTACCAGCATCACTCCTGTCACATTTACACTGATAATGCGGTTCCAGTGTTCCAGGGAAATATCCGGACCATCGCCGTGGGAGCCGATGCCAGCGTTTGAGTGAACCACGTCAATAGTTCCAAGCTCATCTGCCACCTGGGCTGCCATAGCCCGCACGGATTCCTGGTCTGAGACATCCGTTCCCACGGCCATGGTTTTCACCCCGTATTTTCTGGAGATCTCCTCCGCAACAGCCCTGCTTTCCTCCAATTTCCCAGGTATATCCACGATTGCCACATCTGCTCCCAGCTCCGCAAAGGCCATGGAAGTGGCTCTTCCAATTCCCCCTGCTGCCCCTGTCACCACTGCCTTTTTCCCCTTCAAAGTATATCTTTCCAATACAGAAGTAGGTTCTTTTACATTGGTTGTCCGTGTGATAATGCTCATATTCCTCTTCCTTTCTGTGGTCTTTTAATTTTCCGATGCACTTTTAGGAAATGTTCCTGCCGCAAAGGACATAATTTTTTCCTGCGTCATCTCGGCTGTGTTTTCCAGCCAGCCGGTCTGCCTTCCCTCGTGCATAACCATGATCGTGTCGCTGATTCCCAGTATCTCAGCCATCTCCGAAGATACCATAATGACTGCGCAGTTTTCTTTTGCCAGATCATCGATTACCTGATAGATATCTGCCTTTGCCGCCACGTCTATCCCTCTGGTAGGTTCATCCAGAATGATCAGCCTGGGATTTCTTGAAAGCCATTTTGCCAGGATGGCCTTCTGCTGATTTCCTCCGCTTAAGAAGGTAATATGCTGGGCCAAGGATGACATTTTAATGGCGAATCTGCCAACATAAGGCATATATGTGTCTGTTACCTTTTTATTCTGAACAAAACCATGACGGTTCAGCCAGGGCAGAGAGGCAAGGGACATATTGTCAAGAACGCTCATTCTGGGAATGATGCTCTCCCTTCTGCGGTCCTCCGGGACATAGCTTACGCCCTGGCGGATGGCATCCATGGGACATTTAAAGGAGACTCGTTTCCCCATAAACAAAATTTCTCCCGAGTCATACTTATCCAGCCCGAACACGCACCGCATCACTTCCGTACGGCCGGCCCCGATGAGTCCGCTCACTCCTACCACCTCTCCGGCATGAACCTTAAAGTTCACATCCTCAAACACGCCCTTCCGGGTCAGATGCCGGACCTCAAGGATCACGTCTTTGGCCGCTCTTTTGCTTCTCTTAAAAATATTTCCCAGATCGCGGCCTACCATCCACCGGACAATATCGCTCTCACTGACGCCCTCCAAGGATGTGGTCTTTACATGCTCCCCATCTCTAAGAACGGTAATCTCATCCGCAATCTGGAAGATCTCCGCCATTCTGTGGGTGATATAGACAATTGCCACATTCTGTCTTTTTAATTCATCCACCAATTCAAACAGCCGCTCTTTATCGCTGTCGGTAATTGCGGAGGTAGGTTCGTCCATAACGATAATCCAGGATTCAGACGCATAGGCTTTGACGATCTCCACCATCTGCTGCTGTCCTACAGTCAGGTCTTTAATCTTTTTATTTACATCTATTTCCAGTCCCAGTTTTTTCAAATACTGATCCGCAAATTCATTTATCTTTTTTCTGTCTACTGTTATGTGGTTATTTGAAATAAATTCCTTTCCAAGATAAATATTCTGAGCCACGGTCAGCTCCCCGACCTGTGACATTTCCTGGTAGATAACGGAAATTCCTATCTGCTGTGCATCCCGGACAGATTTTATCCCATAGGGAATTCCGTCAACGGAAATGGTTCCCAGATCCTTTGAGTAGGTACCGGAGAGTATTTTGATCAGAGTGGACTTTCCAGCGCCGTTTTCTCCTGCCAGCGCATGCACTTTCCCTCTTTTTATGGTAAAGCTGACATTTTTCAGAACCTGCACGCCGGAAAACGCCTTGCAGATTCCCTCCATTTTCAATTCGCTGTGTGGTTCGCTGCGTGAAAAGTCACTAGCTGATTTTTCTTCTATATTTACCGCAGCGGTATTTCCCATCTGGTTCTTTACAGAGATGCGGTTCCGCACGGACTGCATGATATACCCGTCCGCATCGGCTGCCACAGCCGCCAGTATAATTGCGCCTTTTACCACATACTGCACATAGGGAGAGATGTCCATCTGTCCCAGTCCGAAGGATATCACGCCTACCATCACTGAGCCGATCAGCGTCCCCGCAAGGCTTCCCATTCCTCCGTTTAAGGCGATTCCCCCTATTACTGCCGCCGTAATCGCATCAAACTCCATTCCGTTTCCTGCCAAAGGCTGGGATGAGACCGTCCTTCCTACGGAAATAATGGCAGCGATCCCAACGCAGAGACCTGCAAATGCATAGCACAGCAGCAAAGTGAGCTTTACATTGATGCCGGAGGCTTCCGAGGCCGCTCTGCTTCCGCCTACCGCATAGACCTTTTTGCCGAATATGGTTCTGTTCAGCATTACGGATGAGAGCAGATACGCCAAAAGAATGGCAAAGAAAGCAACGGGAAGGGCAAACTGCTCACCGATCCTGATATTCTCCTGTCCCAGCCAGATAAAAGCCTCGTTATCGTTTACCATAATTCTGGTGGCATTGCTGATGGTCCAGCCAATCCCTTTGCACGCATACTGCATGGCCAGCGTTACCATAAAAGGAGAGATTCCTGAATATCCCACCATAAGCCCGTTTGCCGCACCGATCAGCGTACCGGTTCCGATACATGCCAGGAATCCAAAAGCTGCGCTTCCTGTAGCATTTACAGCTACTGCACCTATCACGCCGCAGAGCATCAGATTTGTCCCCACCGACAGATCAATCCCCCCTGTCAGAATCAGAACCGTCATTCCGATTGCCACGATACTTTGAACTGAGATTTGTCTTATGACATTCTGAACTGTCTGCAGACTGAGAAAGGTATCGGTGACAGCGGAAAGAAAGACACATACAACAGCTAAAATGGCCAGGAGAACAAGGTACCTTGTTAATTTTTCATCCATTTTATTTTTGTTATTCTTTTTATGAGCCATAAGCAGCTTACCCTTTCTGGCCGTAATAAACCTAATCATACTTTGCGGTTATCCGGCCCGCACCTTTGACTGTGCAGGCCGGGATATTTCAGATTCCCAGTTTCAGCCCGCCGCATCCGGCCCGAACTCTTCCCGGTAATTGTCATAAGCCGCTATGGCTTCATCGGGACTCAATACGGAGACATCGTCGACCAGGTTATTTTCCTCACAGAACTCTCTCATCTCATCACCCATGATAAAATGTGACGGGAGGTAATTTTTCTGCTCGGTCACCTCTCCCCGAACAATCTGAGTAATGGTTTTGATGCCGTAATATCCGGCTCTCTTGGCTCCCGTTAAGACATCGACTTTTATCTTTCCTTCTTTTACCAGTTCACTGGCTTCTATGTCTCCGTCGTTGCTGAACATCAGCGTATCCTGCCCGGAGGCTTCTATGGCTTCCAGGAGTCCATAGGTAACAGCGTCATTCATACAGAAGGCCGCATCCACATCGTTGGCTGCCAGCAGGGCCGCCATCTGCTGATAGCCCAGAGAAGCATCCCAGTTTGCAGGCTGGGAGGGAAGCAGATTGATGTCCGGATAGTTTTCCGTAATGCCGTCAGCAAATCCCGCCTCACGGTTGTCTGATACGTAATTTCCCGGTGAACCTATAAAGTTTGCCACCGTACCCTCTTCTCCAATATATTTGCCGACGATTTCTCCCATTTTATACATATTGTTGTAGTCGTCATACACAATACAGTATGCAAAATCGGCATTTACGAAATTCCCGAAGGAGATGCATTTCACTCCCGCCTCATTTGCCGCCTCCAGGGCCGGGATAATTCCTTCCGCATCCATGGGATCCACAAAGATGGCATCCACTCCCTGCTGCACAAAATTTTCAATCAGGGCCACCTGATCCTCCAGTTTGCTGTCCGCTCCCTTCCAGATACATTCTGCCCCAAAATCTTCAGCCGCCGCATCTCCGCCTTCCATAGCGTTCACATAAAAGTTGTTGGTAAGATTCATCATGACGCAGCCGATTGTGATCTTGTCATCCTCCGCTGCTTCTGTCTCTTCCGCCGAGCAGTTTATGCCCCCCACAGCCAGAAGCGAAGCCATTGTCAGTGCTAAAAATCGTTTGTTCATCTCGTTTCCTCCTTTGAATGGTTTATTTTATTGGTAAAATTACCAACAGGTTCACTCTCTTGCTCCAACCAGACGGTTGAAATATAATGCGAAAATAATAATCAGCCCTTTTACCAAATACTGCGCATTGGTGGGAACCAGAAGCAGTACCAGAGCGTTGCTGATCATTCCTATGATCAAGGCCCCGATAAATGTGCCAAAGGCGGTTCCTTTCCCTCCGGCGGTACTGGTACCTCCTATAACAGCGGCTGAGATAGCATCCATCAGTGTCGTCGTTCCTATAGAAGGCGTAACCAGCGAAAGCTGCGTTACCATCATGACTGAGGCGATCCCTGTACATAAGCCTGCAAAGACAAAAATATAAACCTTATATCTGTCAATGGGAATCCCGGCACACCGGGCAGCCTCCTCATTCCCGCCGATGGCGTAAGTATAGGTTCCAAGCTTTGTGCAGTTCAAAATAAAATGTCCCAGCAGAACTACCGCTATGAAGAAGACCGCCTGTACAGGGATAATACCGAATACCGTCGCCTTTCCTATAAACTCTGTAACAGGATCATCCAGGAAGATAATCTGTCCCTCGCACACAAGATATATAAATCCCTGAATGGCCAGCATCATGGCAAGGGTGGCAATAAATGGCTGAATCTTCATTTTTGTTATAATCAGCCCATTTACAATCCCAATCAGGATTCCGCATAATACACATCCCGCCAGGAGCAGGGAGGCATTCCCTGTGGCCTGGTAAAGAACCCCGCCCACGACTCCGCACAAGGCAGTTCCATACCCGGAAGTAAAATCAAGCCCTCCAGAGATCAGGACGAACATTGCCCCCACAGCCACAATCCCAGCGCTGGACGTAGAAAACAATACGCTGCATATATTGGCAGGCGTCAAGAATTTCGGCTGCAAAATCTGCATAACTGCAATAAACAGAATCAGTACAATTAAAATGCTGTTGTTCTTTAATCTTTCTCCGCCTTTTGAGTCATTTCTCACCGTTCTCAATACATTCATCATATAAGCACCTCGCTAAAACCCCGTTATTCAAATCACCCTACCCACTTCTGCACCTGAATCCTCTCATCCCATGCCTGCCTTACGCCGGCCAGCATTTCATCAATTATTTTTTTTGGATTTTCAGAAAGAGCTATGGCGCTGGAAGAGCCTGTAGCATCGGCTCCTGCTTTAATAATCTTATATGCATCCTCCCCTGAGCTGACCCCGCCTCCTACCAGCACCCCTATATTCTGGTCCACGGAACGTACGGCTTTCATAGCTGCCTCCACAAATCCATCTCCCACCGCATTTCCCGATCCAATCAATTCCAAAGGCTCTGAGACAATCAGATCCGGATGCAGTTCAGCCACCGCTGACGTCTCACTGATGCTTGAGGCACAGACAATGGTCATCAGGTCAAGCTTCCTGGCTCTGCCAATGGTATGGATCAGAGTGGGAATCGTCAAAGGACGCTCCGTATGATTCAGCATCACCCCGCAGGCTCCGGCAGCACAGACAGCCTCGGGAAGCACGTCCGCCAGCCCCCTACCCACAGGTCCCGCATCCATATGGGGGGCGAAAACATATAGATTTTTTGTGGCCCCTGCCACCTGCGCTATATTTACGTAGGGGGCTGTAAAGATCACATGAATCTTATATTTTTCCGCCGCCTCATCTGCTATGCGCGCTAAATCCACTACGTCAGGGCCGTATATATAATTCTTAGGGCCGATCTCAAAAAAGGGAGGATGAAATCTGTATTTATTATTCGTGTACATGTATATACCTCTGTCTTTCAATTTTGCTTTTATTTTTTCAGGCTTTTAAATGATATTTCTTACGAATCGTAACCATATTTTTCCAGAAAATCTTTTTTTGTCTTATTTTAATCGAATTATAACTTAATATCCTTCGTTTTGTCAATATTAAATTTCGTTTTTTAAA
>DVGR01000128.1 GCA_018712605.1 Candidatus Choladousia intestinigallinarum | reverse complement strand
GACAGCTTTTGGATAAAGGAATAGAAATGATCAGGTATGGTTCGGCTTTTGATGTATGGAACGGCATTGGAGAATCAGCAGGGACTATGATTTCCTGTCAGGTTCCGGCTCATGGTGTAAAGCTTTTGCGTCTGGAATGAATTTACGGCTATTCGTTGCTTTTGCGTACTTCAATCTTAGATTTGATGGGCATTCCGCCTGCATCAAAATGGAAAATCGATCTGCTGCAAGTAAAATGGTTGTCAATTCTGGATAAAATACTTGCACTTTTCAAACAATTTTAGTAGAATATATCCATGCGGGTGTCATACACCCTGACTAACGAGTATTGGAGGAGAATAGCTATGAATGTTTATACAACGGACAAAATTCGCAATGTCGTAATTCTGGGTCATGGTGGCGCAGGGAAGACGAGTCTCGTGGAATCCATGGCCTACCTGTCGGGAATTACCAGCAGACTGGGAAATGTCACTGAAGGAAATACGATCAGTGATTTTGATAAAGAGGAAATTAAGAGAAAGTTTTCAATCAGCACATCCATGGTACCGGTGATTTGGGGAGACACGAAGGTAAATATCCTGGACGCTCCCGGATATTTTGATTTCGTAGGTGAGGCAGAGGAAGCAGCGGCAGCGGCGGACGCTGCGGTTATCGTGGTAAACGGAAAGAGCGGCGTAGAAGTGGGAACCCAGAAGGCGTGGGAACTCTGCGATAAATATAAACTGCCGAGAATTGTTTACGTTTCCAATATGGATTTTGATAATGCCAGCTACCGTCAGGTGGTGGAAGACCTGACTGAGCTTTACGGCAAAAAGATTGCGCCTATCCACCTTCCGATCCGTGAGAATGAGAAGTTTGTGGGCTACGTGAATATCGTAAAAATGAAAGCACGCCGTTATGTGGATAAAGATAAAAAAGTAGAGTGCGAGATTCCAGACTATTCAAGAGAGTATCTGGACCGTTATCGTGAAAATCTGGTGGAAGCGGTGGCGGAGACCAGCGAGGAGCTCATGGACCGCTATTTCAACGGAGAGGAATTCTCCGAGGCGGAGATCCGGGCAGCCCTTCACGCCAACGTAGGCGACTGTTCTATCGTGCCGGTTACGATGGGAGCAAGCCTTGCCCTTCAGGGTATCCAGATTCTTTTGGACGATATTGTGAGCTATTTCCCGAGTCCCGAATTCCGCAAGATTGCCGGGGTAAACAGAAAGAGCAAAGAAGTATTCCAGGCGGATTATGATTTCTCCAAGGCAAAATCCTGCTTTGTATTTAAGACGATTGTGGATCCCTTCATCGGTAAATATTCCATGATCAAAGTGGCATCGGGAGTAATTAAGAGCGATGACACTCTCTACAATGTAAATAAGGACACGGAGGATCGTGTCAGCAAGCTGTACGTATTTGAGGGAAGCAAGCCTATTGAGGTGAAGGAGCTTCATGCGGGAGATTTGGGCGCAATCGGAAAACTGAACGCTTCCACTGGAGACTCGCTCTCCACCAAGGCCACTCCTGTAGAGTACGGCGCTATGGATGTGTCGATTCCGTATACATACAAGAGATATAAAGCCAAGAATAAAGGTGAGGAAGATAAGATCGCTCAGGCTCTGGCCAAGATGGCTCAGGAGGATCTGACCATGAAGCCTATGAACGATGGCGAAAACCGCCAGTCCCTGATCTATGGTATGGGAGACCAGCATTTGGATATCATTGTGAGCAAGCTTCTGACTAGGTATAAAGTGGAAGTAGAGCTTACAAAACCCAAAGTTGCTTTCAGGGAGACGATCCGTAAGAGTTCTGACGTAGATTCCAAGTATAAGAAACAGTCCGGCGGACATGGACAGTATGGTCATGTAAAAATGCGTTTCTCACCCCTTGGCGATTTGGAAAAGACCTATGAGTTTGATCAGGAAGTTGTGGGCGGAGCAGTTCCCAAGAACTACTTCCCGGCGGTTGAAAAGGGCATTCAGGATTCCTGCCAGAAGGGCCCCCTTGCCGGATATCCTGTAGTGGGCGTCAAGGCTGTGCTTTACGATGGATCTTACCATCCGGTGGATTCCTCAGAAATGGCATTTAAGACGGCTGCAAGCCAGGCGTTTAAGAAAGGATTTATGGAAGCCAGCCCTGTCCTTCTTGAGCCCATCGCATCCCTGAAGGTTACGGTTCCGGATAAGTTTACCGGAGACGTTATGGGAGATCTCAATAAGCGCAGAGGCCGTGTGCTGGGTATGAATCCCGATCACAAAGGCAACACGATTGTAGAAGCTGACATTCCTATGTCTGAGCTTTATGGATATTCTACTCAGCTTCGCTCTATGACAGGCGGAAGCGGTACGTATGCATATGAGTTTGCACGTTATGAGCAGGCTCCTTCTGATGTGCAGGACAGAGAGATTGAAGCACGTGCCAATAATGAAGACGAATAATTAGTCAGTAATAGCCCGGATCCCTTTTTGAAAAGTGTGATCCGGGCTTGATTATTGTATCTCTGACGAAAGATTCATAGCTTGGGCCACCCACTCTGCTACCATACGGTGTCCCAGAGGCGCCAGGTGAATTCCGTCTGTGGTGACACTGACTGGATCGCAGGCATTGGCCAGAGACAGAAGACGGTCCTGAAGAGGCACGAAAATAAGAGGTTCTTTTGCAAAGGTTTTTATGCAGGCGTGGATTCTTTCTTTGACTGACTCGTAAGCGGGCAGCCAGGACAGCAGAATGGAAGGCGAGGAAAACAAAAAAGGCTCCAGAAGAAAAATTTGTCGGGTTCCATTGGAAAATAATGCGTAAATCAATTCTCTCAGGGCGGCTTCCGATTCATCCAGAAGAGTCTGGCTTTCATGGGGATTAAGGCCATTGTCGGCAAGCATTCCCGCTTCATTGATTCCGCCCAGGATAACAGCCGCATCAAATCTTCTTGTACTGTAAAAATCCAGATATTTCCTGTACATTCTTGGGAAAGTAAATCCATCGCTCCCGCCGTTTACCACAGAAAAATGTTTTGGGTCCAGACGTTCCGCAATAAATTTTACATAACCATTCCCAAGATTGCCTTCGGTAAAACAGTGGCCGCAGTCCGTGTTGCTTGCACCCAAAAAAAGAATATTCATAAGACTTTCCTCCCGGGTATATCCTATGTAACAATTCAGCCCGCGCCATTCGCAAAACCGCACTTCGTGCTAATTGCGGCTACCGCCGCTGTTTTGCTCATATTCGGGCGCTCAGCTCATCAGGTATGACACGGTCCGATTTTTATGCGAGCATAAATCATCCCGTGTCATACCTGATGGCTGAACTGTTACCTATCATACCATATTTTTTGAGGAATGGGTTCCCAATTTAAAAAAACTATGGTACAATACCGGGGAACAGGCATTATTGGCCTGTACGGAAAAAGAAAAAGGAGGACAGCAGCTATATGAAGCATATTAAGACTCTGAATACGAAACCTCTGCAGACGACGCTGAAAAAAGGCGGATGCGGTGAATGCCAGACTTCCTGCCAGTCAGCATGCAAGACTTCCTGTACAGTGGGAAATCAGACCTGCGAACACAGCAAATAATACATAGTTCTGTGGTCGGAGTGTTCTGCGACAGTAAACATATTACGGGGCTGCTGCAGAAGGAGAATTTTCGCAGCAGCCTTAAAGCTGTATAGAACGTTTCCTGCGGTTTGTCATGCCGCAGGCTGTATCAGATATGGATGAAGAAGAGATGCCTGATATGATTTTGCATATCAGGTCTTTTTTGGTAAAGAAGAGTAAGGGAGGAGCATGATTTTGGTCCATCAGTATAAAAATAATGGCTATAACATTGTACTGGATGTAAACAGCGGTTCGGTGCATGTGGTGGATGATCTGGTTTATGATGTAATTGAGCTTTTAAACCAGGAAAAAAAGCAGGAAGAGATTTTTTCGCTGCTTTCAGATAAATATCCCCTCCAAGAGCTTGAAGAGGCTGTGGAGGAATGTAAAGAGCTGGAAGAACAGGGGGTACTCTTTTCTAAAGACGTATATGAAAACGCTATTATTGATTATAAGGCAAGGAAAACGGTGGTGAAGGCGCTCTGCCTGCATATCGCCCATGACTGTAATCTGGCC
>DVGR01000127.1 GCA_018712605.1 Candidatus Choladousia intestinigallinarum | reverse complement strand
CTGGATGAAGGGATTGTGTTAAAGAACGCTGGAAATCTTTTCCCTTTGGTAAAAGAAATCAACGATGCATTCCTTTCAGAGACTCCCAAATGGCATTTAAGCCTGCTGACAAACAAATTGCTCATTGACAGCCTGAATTCTGCCTATTATCAGACACCGTCCCGCATTTATACAGAAAAGATTAAAGATTACATACGGTATCATTATTTTGAAATCCAGAGTCTGGACGACATTGCAGAACATCTTTCTCTCAATAAAATTTATATGGAACGTGTTTTTAAACAGGAAACCGGGACAAGCATCTGGAGTTATCTAAACAATATCCGAATGGAAAACGCTGCCTATTATGTAACACAGCCAGAACTCCCCATCGGGGAAATCGATGAACTGCTCGGGATACACTCCCGCCAAAATTTTTATCTTTTGTTTCGGAAAAAATACGGCATATCTCCGGCCCAGTACAGAAAACTCCACCTGACAAAGCACATGGAGTTTGACAGTCCCGCTTTTTCAGAGTAAAATGGTGGCTGTGCGAAATATTCGCAAATATCCCGAAGAAGGAGATAGAAATGAACTGCAAAACATATGGATTAGTCGGCCTTGGCCTGATCGGCGGATCTCTGGCTAAGGCTTTAAAGCGCAGTCAGCCCGACTGCCGCATTCTTGCATATACCCGTTCTTCTGAAACGCTGAGAGCAGCAGCCAGCCAGGGAATCATTGATGAAGTCTGCCATTCTCCTGGAGATCCAAAATTTAAAGAGTGCGGGTATGTTTTTCTGTGTGCTCCTGTAGGTGCCAATATCCACGCCCTGGAGCAGCTTAAAGACAGCGTTTCTCCGTCATGCATTCTGACAGATGTGGGAAGTGTCAAGACAGAAATTCATGAGGCAGCGGCCCGTATAGGGCTGGAGGGGTCTTTTATAGGCGGTCATCCCATGACCGGTTCTGAAAAATCCGGTATCTTGAATTCCCAGGCTCACCTTTTTGAAAATTCCTATTACGTGATTACACCAACGTCCAAAACAGACGAATCACGAATTCAGGAATACAAAGAACTGGTATCCGCCCTGGGAGCCCTTCACATAGTCATGGACTACCGGCAGCACGATTTTATTACGGCGGCAGTAAGCCATCTGCCTCACGTAATCGCCGCCGCTCTTGTTAACACTGTACATGATTTGGACTCAAAGGAAGAATATATGAAGCTGATCGCCGCCGGCGGTTTTAAAGATATCACAAGAATCGCTTCCTCTTCTCCTGAAATGTGGGAACAGATCTGTATAGAAAACGCAGAGAACATTTCACAGGTGATGGACACTTTTATCCAGCTTATGGAGCAGTCCAGAACCGCTATGATTCAGGGTACTGGCTCGGAGATTTACAGAGCCTTTGAACGTTCCCGGGATTACCGTGATTCTTTCTCTTCCTCTCCTCTTGGTTCAATCAAAAAAACCTACCGGATTTACTGCGACATTGTGGATGAATCAGGGGCAATCGCTACGATTGCCACAATTTTAGCGGTCAATAATATCAGCATTAAAAATATCGGCATCGTCCATAACCGCGAATTTGAAGAGGGGGTGCTGCGTATTGAATTCTATGAGGAAGATCCTTCCCTGAAAGCGGCAGAGGTATTAAAGCAGCACAGATATAAGGTCTGGATCCGGTGACAGGCTGATTTTAAGGAGAATAAATTATGATGAAAATCACAAAAGCAAAAAAATTGACCGGAGAGCTGACCGTTCCCGGTGACAAATCCATTTCCCACAGAAGCGTCATGCTGGGTGCTCTGTCTGAAGGGATCACGGAGGCAGAAGGATTTCTTGCCGGAGCGGACTGTCTGTCCACCATCTCCTGTTTCCGGCAGATGGGAATCGACATCCTCCAGGAAGGCAGCCGGGTTGTGATTCACGGCGCAGGCCTGCATGGCCTGAAAGCTCCCTCTAAAATCCTGGACGCTGGAAACAGCGGCACCACGGTTCGGCTTATGTCCGGAATCCTGGCAGGGCAGCCTTTTTCCAGTGAGATCACAGGCGATGCTTCCATTCAGAAACGTCCTATGGGAAGAATCATCGATCCTCTCACCAAAATGAACGCCTCCATCGCCTCCGCAAAAGGAAACGGCTGCGCTCCCTTAAAGATTCAGGGGCAGAAGCTTCAGGGAATCCACTTTCTTTCCCCAGTGGCTTCCGCCCAGGTGAAATCTTGTGTTCTTCTGGCTGGCCTGTACGCTGAGGGAAATACCAGTGTAACAGAGCCTGCCCTCTCCAGGGATCACACGGAACGAATGCTCCGCTATCTGGGAGCCTCCGTTTCCAGCAGCGGCCTGACCGCTTCCATTGAACCCGGTTCCCGGCTGATCGGGCAAAAAATACGCATTCCCGGAGATATTTCCTCCGCTGCATATTTCATCGCTGCGGCACTTCTGGTGCCTGGCTCAGAAATCCTTCTGAAAAATGTAGGCATCAACCCAACACGCAGCGGAATGTTGGAAGTGTGCCGGGCAATGGGCGGGAATATTACCCTTCTGAATGAAGACTGCTCCGGTCCTGAACCTATGGCCGACCTTCTGGTAAAAAGCAGCAGCCTGCACGGCACTGTCATTGAAGGCAGCCTCATTCCTACATTAATTGACGAACTTCCCATGTTGGCTGTATTGGGAGCGTATGCGCAGGGAACCACTGTAATCCGGGATGCGGCTGAACTGAAAGTAAAAGAGTCTGACCGGATTGCCTCTGTATCAGAGAACTTGAAACGAATGGGCGCTGATGTCATTCGCACTGAAGATGGTATGATTATTCATGGAGGAAAGCCTCTTCATGGAGCCACAATCGAGACTGGTCTGGATCACAGGATCGCCATGAGCTTTTCCATTGCGGCGCTCGCTGCAGAGGGGGAAACAGAAATTCCGGAGGCCGACTGTGTGACAATCAGCTATCCGGAATTCTTTGAGGATCTGAAATCTCTGCAGGCATAATCTCTCTATGCCAACAAAACAGATTCATCTTCTTTTACTTCTAAAACTGTACTGAAAAACATTTCTGCCAGGCGCTGAAGGTAATAAACATCTTTGGCGCCTGCCATTTCATAGGCAGAATGCATAGCAAGCTGGGCCAGGCCAATGTCGGCGCTGCACTGGGAAACTTGAAGGTTGGATAGATTCCCCAGGGTGGAACCCCCTGGCTGATTCGAATGGTTTGTATAAATCTGCCATGGAATCCCAGCCTTTTTGCACAGAAGCTTCAAAACGGCCCCGCTTCTTGCATCCGTGGTATACTTCTGTTCCGCCTGATATTTGATTACAATTCCCCCGTTCATAACGGGACGGTTCACGGGATCCGCCTTCTCCGGATGATTCGGATGGACCGCATGGGCATTATCCGCAGAGATCATAAAACTGGATGCCGCAGCCTTAATGTAATCCTCTTCATCCCCTCCAAGGCCCTGATTGATTCTTTTTAAAAGATCCTTAAGGAAGGTAGAAGCTGCTCCCTGTCTTGAAATACTTCCCGTTTCCTCGTTATTAAAAGCAGCGAATACAGAAACATTCCCTGTGGGAAGCGATTTCAAAAATCCCATAAGAGTTCCATATACACACTGGAGATCATCCAACCGGGGGCTGGCGATAAATTCTTCTTCCTGTCCCCAGAAGGTTCCTGGCTGCCGATTATAAAGATACAGATCCGTTCCCAGAATCTCATCCTCTTCCACATTCGCTGCCTCAGCCAGAATTTTAAGAAAACCCTCTCCCTGTCCTGACGCTCCCAGAACCGGACAGAGATCCTGTTGAACCTGGTAGCGGACTCCCTCGTTGATTTCCCTGTTCATATGGATCGCCAGATTAGGAATCACCAAAAGATCCCGATCTAGATTTACCAATTTAGAAACGATTTTTCCATCCTGGCATACCATAATTCGGCCTGCCGCTGACAAAGGTCGATCCAGCCAGGAGG
>DVGR01000126.1 GCA_018712605.1 Candidatus Choladousia intestinigallinarum | reverse complement strand
CATTGTCCCGGCGGTTCAGAATCATAGAAACCGTAGCCTGGGATACGCCTGCCTTTTCCGCCACCTGGGAAGAAGTAACTTTCTTTTTTGCCATCTGTTCTCCTCCTTTCCGGGGGATCAGAGTTCCACCCTTCCTTCCAGGGCTCTAAGAAGCGTCACCTCATCTATATATTCCAGATCGCCGCCTACCGGCACGCCGCTCGCAATTCTGCTTACTTTTATGCCGGTGGGCTTGATGAGCTTGCTGATATACATTGCAGTTGTCTCACCTTCCAGACTGGAATTGGTCGCGATAATCACTTCCTTTATCTCGTCTTTCTGGAGTCTCTGCATCAGCTCCTTCAGGCGGATATCGTCCGGTCCGATCCCCAGCATAGGAGAAATGGCCCCGTGAAGCACATGGTAAACGCCTTCGTATTTCCCTGTCTTTTCATAGGCCGCCAGATCCCGTGTATTTTCCACAACCATAATAGTTCCGGCGTCTCTGCGGGGATTGCTGCAGATTGGGCACAGCTCCTGGTCCGTTAAAGTAAAACAGTTCTTACAATAGCGCACCTTTTCTCTGGCTCCGGTGATGGAGTCTGCAAGCTGCTGCACCTGCTCCTTCGGCATATTCATAATATGAAAAGCCAGTCTCTGGGCAGACTTCGCTCCGATTCCCGGAAGATGAGAAAGTTGCTCAATCAGCTTATTGATATGTGTACTGTAGTATTCCATCAGAAGGGAAGGCCTCCTCCAAGTCCTCCCAGCCCTCCGGTAAGCTTCGACATCACTGCTGCAGACTCCTCTTCTACCTTACGGAGAGCTTCGTTGGTAGCCGCCACGATAAGATCCTCCAGCATCTCAATATCATCCGGATCCACGACTTCCTCAGAAAGGGACACCTTCGTCACCTCTCTTTTTCCGGAGACCGTCACCTCCACGGCTCCGCCTCCTGCGGAAGCTGTGAATTCCTTTTCCTCCAGAGCCTTCTGGTTTTCTTCCATCTGACGCTGCATTTTCTGCGCCTGCTTCATTAAATTATTCATGTTTCCTGGCATTCCCATGCCCGGAAAACCTCCGCGTTTTGCCATTTTTATTTCCTCCTGGTCTTCTGTTCCCGCCCCGGATTCCAGGGAAGGCTAACATCTTTTTTTCTTGTTCAAAGATACTTAAAAAGTATATTTTATCGGCGGTTTCCTGTCAACCTATTCCGTCTATTCCCCGGGGAGCATATCCGGATCTTCCTCCACTACTACATCCATGTGGATATTTTCCCGAATCGCTTCATCCACTGTAATCCTGGCAAGATTCGTCTGCTGATGATCCTCCGCCACAAGCATATGAAGCTCTATGCTTTTTCCGATCTGCTGTTCTATGATTTCCTGCAGTTCTTTCGCAGCCTCCGACCCGTCAGGATAATTTCTGCCCAGCGGCGTCTGAAACTCTACAAAAAGCACGGGCTCTCCCGTATCCCCGTTATATTTGGGGACAGATTTCAAAAGCGCCTGTTTAAAGGCCGCTGTAGTCTGCCCTACGATTACCTTCCAGCCCGCCATTACTTTTTTCAAATCCTCCGGAGCAGCCTTAAGGGGCTTCCTTTCCTCCTGGGAAGATACCGGCGTATTTCCGGCGGCAGGCGCTGGCTGAACTGTCACCTGCTGCACCGGACGCTCTTCTATTTTCTGTTCCAGCACGCGGATGCGGTCCAGCACAGAGTCCAGATTCGTCTCCATCGCAGGCCTGCACAGCTTAATAAGGGCAATTTCCACCAGCACTCTCTTCTGAGTCGCAAAGCGGATCTGATTTGACAGATCTGAAAAAATGCGGATATAGCGCATCAGAGTCTCCACATCTGTCATTTCGCTTTCTTCTTTGAGAAGCTTCAGATTTTCCGAAGAGACGTCAATGGCCTCTTCCGGATTTTCTGACGTCTTTACAAGGAGAAGATTCCTCATGTACCAGGTAAAGTCTCCTACAAACTGTCCCAGCTCCCGTCCTCCTACAATAAGATCCTCCAGAATATGAATGGAACCTGTCACATCTCCTGCCAGAACTCTTCTTAGAAGCCGGCTGAACACCTCCGTATCCACCGCCCCCAGTACTTCCAGCACCTTGTCATAGGTCAGTTTCTGTCCCAGATAAAAAGCTATGCACTGGTCCAAAAGGCTCAGGGCATCACGCATGGATCCGTCTCCCGCTTTTGCTACATAGCGGACCGCCTTTTCCTCAGCCTCAACGCCTTCCGCCTTCAGGAGCTCTGTCAGCCGGGCGGCAATTGTGTCGATGGTGATCCGGTGAAAATCATACCGCTGGCACCTGGACAGGATGGTAACCGGTATTTTGTGAGCTTCTGTGGTGGCAAGAATAAAAATCACATACGAAGGCGGCTCTTCCAGTGTTTTCAGAAGCGCATTAAAGGCCCCCGTAGAAAGCATATGAACCTCATCTATGATATAAACCTTATATCTTCCCTCAGTGGGACGGTAAGTTACTTCCTCCCGTATCTCGCGGATATTGTCCACGCCATTGTTGGACGCCGCATCGATTTCAATGACATTCATGGAGGTTCCCGCCTGTATGGCTTTGCACATTTCGCACTCATTGCAGGGGCTGCCGTTTACCGGATGGCTGCAGTTTACCGCTTTTGCAAGAATTTTCGCCACAGTGGTTTTTCCCGTTCCGCGCGTTCCGCAGAACAGATAGGCATGTCCGATACGGTTGGCCTTGATCTGGTTGGTCAGGGTAGTCACAATATGGTCCTGCCCTTTCACATCTGCAAAATTATCGGGCCTGAATTTTCTGTACAGGGCAGTATAACTCATGGATATTCTCCTCTCTCAAACAAAAGGGATGCTGCAGAATACACCGGATGCGTTCTGCAACATCCCCCTTTCATTCTCTGTGTATCATCTTATCAGTCGCCGAAACTGATTCCGATTTCTTTGGCAGCTTTTACTGTCTGGTCTTTCGGGGAAACCATCTTCAGCTTGCCCGCGCATTCTGCCAGCGGCACACGTTTGATCTTATTGTTGACAATGGCGATCATGATGCCGTAATCTTCGTCCAGAATCGCCTCTGCGGCGCCCGCTCCGATCCTTGTGGAAAGCACGCGGTCATAGGGGCAGGGCTCTCCGCCTCGCTGAATGTGTCCCGGAACCGTCACGCGGACTTCGCTTCCGATCTCTTTGTTGATGGCGTCTGCGATCTCGTAAGATACAGAAGGATACTTTTTGGCTCTTTCCGCCAGACGTTCTTTGTATTTTTTCTTTGACAGCTTTGCGTCCTCTTTAGAGATAGCGCCCTCGGCAACTGCCAGAATTGTAAAGCGTTTGCCGGCTTTATTTCTCCGTTCAATAGCTTCCGCTACCTTTTTAATATCGTAGGGAATCTCCGGAATCAGGATAATGTCCGCGCCGCCTGCAAGTCCCGCGTGAAGGGTCAGGCTTCCGACCTTGTGTCCCATAATCTCTACAATGAACACACGGCCGTGGGAAGTGGCCGTTGTATGGATGCAGTCGATGGCGTTTGTGGCAATGTCCACCGCGCTCTGGAAGCCAAAGGTCATATCCGTACCATAAATATCATTGTCAATGGTCTTCGGAAGGTGGATAATGTTCAGGCCTTCCTCTCTTAACAGATTGGCTGTCTTCTGGGTCCCGTTTCCTCCCAGAATCACAAGACAGTCAAGGCAGAGCTTGTAATAAGTCTGCTTCATGGCCTCTACCTTGTCCAGCCCCTTTTCATCCGGCACACGCATCAGTTTAAATGGCTGGCGGGAGGTTCCAAGGATTGTTCCTCCCTGGGTGAGAATACCTGAAAAGTCTTTTGAAGTAAGCATACGGTATTTGCCGTAAATCAGCCCTTTGTATCCATCGTCAAAACCGTAAACCTCCAGGTCGTCCACTGCATTGGAAAGAGCCTTTACCACACCTCTCATGGTTGCATTCAGCGCCTGACAGTCGCCGCCGCTTGTCAGTAATCCAATTCGTTTAATCATTCTTGATCGCACCCCGCTTTATTTATAGTTTCCTTTATTATATAATATTTCACCCCCTCTTGACAAGCCTGGAAAAATCGTCTATACTTAAATTCCGCGCAGCCGGGGAGTTAGCGGTGCCCTGTACCTGCAATCCGCTACAGCAGGGGTGATGCCAAT
>DVGR01000016.1 GCA_018712605.1 Candidatus Choladousia intestinigallinarum | reverse complement strand
TATGTTGTTGAGGGTTAATTATTACAAATTAAGCCTATTTTGAATACAGCTCGACGATAAGCACTTCATTAACCGGAACATCGATGGCTTCACGGGCGGGAAGCTCCTTTACAGTTCCTCTTAATGCTTCCTGGTCAGCCTCAAGCCACTCAGGAACCAGACGTCCTCCGGTTACCTCCAGGATATCTTTATATCTCTGAGAACCTTTGCACTTCTCCTTAATCTCAATGGTATCTCCGGCCTTTACCAGATAAGAAGGAATATTTACCTGCTTGCCGTTTACCAGAACGTGCTTGTGATCCACGATCTGTCTTGCTTCTTTTCTGGTTCTTGCGAATCCAAGACGGAAAATTACATTGTCCAGTCTCGTCTCAAGCATTACCATCAGGTTTGTACCTGTCATGCCCGGCATACGGTCTGCCTTCTTGTAGTAATTTCTGAAAGGCTTCTCCAGAACGCCGTAGATGAATTTAGCTTTCTGCTTCTCTCTCAACTGCAGTCCGTACTCACTGACCTTGCGGTTGGAGCGCTTTAACTGACGGTTGGACTTTTTATCAATTCCTAAATAAATGGGATCAAGTCCCAGTGATCTGCATCTTTTAAGAACAGGAACTCTGTTTACTGCCATTTCTATAGACCTCCCTGATTAAACTCTTCTGCGTTTTGGCGGACGACATCCGTTGTGGGGCACCGGTGTCACGTCCCGGATGCTGGTTACTTCAAGACCGTTTGCGGAGAGCGCACGAATCGCTGCCTCTCTTCCTGAACCCGGTCCCTTTACAAATACATCTACGGTCTTCAGACCATGAACCAGAGCTGCCTTCGTAGCAGTCTCAGCAGCCATCTGTGCTGCATACGGAGTAGATTTCCTTGAACCTCTGAAGCCAAGGCCGCCGGCACTTGCCCAGGACAGAGCGTTTCCCTGTGCATCCGTCAGAGTCACGATTGTGTTGTTGAAGGATGACTGGATATGTGCCTGTCCGCGTTCAACGTTTTTCTTAACGCGCTTTTTGGTCACTTTCTTTGTAACTTTCTTAGCCATATCTAAACTAACCTACTTTCTTTCTTCCTAAATAAATTTCCAGTTTACAATCTGTTATTTCTTCTTGTTTGCTACGGTTCTCTTCGGTCCTTTTCTGGTTCTTGCATTTGTCTTGGTCTTCTGTCCGCGAACCGGAAGTCCTTTTCTGTGACGGATTCCTCTGTAGCATCCGATTTCCTGAAGTCTCTTGATATTCAGGGCAGTATCTCTTCTGAGATCACCTTCTACCATGTAATGCTCATCAATGATATCACGGATTCTGGCAACTTCCTCGTCTGTCAGGTCTCTGACGCGCGTATCAGGATTTACATTCGCTGCTGCAAGAATCTTATTTGCGCTTGTTCTTCCTATACCGTAAATATAGGTCAAGCCGATTTCTGCACGTTTTTCTCTTGGTAAGTCAACACCAGCAATACGAGCCATGTATTTGTTCCTCCATTTTCCTTTACTGCAGCCTCTAAAACTGAAACTGCTTTTATTGTTTCTAATTGGGGCAGGCATAGCTGCCCAGCCGTACCTTCATACAGCCTTTCCATCACATTAAGCCGTGAGCCATAATGCTCTTGCATGGCATGCAGCTTCTGCGCACAGCGGTATTTTACACGCAGAACCGTGGACTGCCTGAAATCCTGTGATGGTATTAAAAGCAATATCGCAACGAAATAAATCCAGAATTATCTATATAAAAAGAATTAAGTCTTATTTATTCCATCGTTATATTGTCATAACAGGCATGCGCCTGTCTTCCCGCCGTTTTTGGTTTAACCTTGTCTCTGTTTGTGCTTGGGGTTCTCGCAGATAATGCGGATGCTCCCTTTTCTCTTGATAACTTTGCACTTCTCACAGATCGGTTTTACTGATGATCTAACCTTCATGGTTAATCCTCCTTTCCTCTCTGAACTATGCTTTTTGGGCATAAAAAGACACAGAGATAGTGTCTCCACAAAAAGTCAACTAAAAGTATACCACCTGGAAAGGCTAATTGCAAGTAATTTTTATTTGTCACGCCAAATAATTCTGCCCTTGGACAAATCATAGGGCGACAGTTCTATTGTCACTTTATCACCGGGAAGGATACGGATGAAATTCATCCTCAGTTTTCCGCTGATATGAGCAAGTACCACATGCTTATTTACCAGCTCCACCCGGAACATGGCATTGGGAAGCTTCTCTAATACGGTACCCTCTACTTCAATGACATCTGCTTTTGACATATAGACCTCCTGACACTCTCACTCTTCGCTGTGTAACTGTTTATATTCCTTCAGAATTCTTCTAATATCGGCATCGCTGCAGATTGTGCGCATCTGCCCCAAAAGTTCTTCCGGCAGATGCCGGATTACCTGCACATGTTTTTCCTTTTTCTTCTTCGGGTTTTCCAGGGTTCTGGTTTTCCCATCGCACAGAAGATAATAATTTTCTTCGCCTGGCAAAGCCAGATACGTCTTTCCCTTGTCGTGGCCGGCCATTGAAACAGCCAGCAATTCGCTGCTCCAGGTTCTCATTCCTGCCTCCATGCCTGAAGTTTTCACTTACTCAACGTAAGTATCTCCGGCTCACCTTCCGTAATCAGAATCGTGTTCTCATAATGGGCTGAAAGGCTTCCGTCCTCCGTTACTACTGTCCAGTCGTCATCCAGCCATTCCACGTCAGCCCTGCCTGCGTTGATCATGGGCTCTATCGCCAGCGTCATACCCGGTACCAGCCGGATTCCCCTGCTTCTCTGACGGAAATTGGGAATCTGCGGATCTTCATGGAGGGCTTTTCCGATTCCATGTCCTACCAGATCCCGCACAACTCCATATCCGAAGGATTCGGCATAGTCCCCTATCGCCGCTGATATCTCATGGAGCCTGTGTCCTGGCTTCGCAAACTGTATTCCTCTGAAAAAGGATTCCCGGGTCACTTCCATGAGCTTTTTCGCTTCATCTGAAATCTGCCCCACTCCGTAAGTCCTGGCTGCGTCTGAGTGCATCCCCTGATAAATCAAGCCTGCATCTATACTGACAATGTCTCCCTCTTTCAGAATTTTTTCCCGTGAGGGAATACTGTGAACCACCTCATCGTTGACAGATATGCAGAAGGAAGCCGGATATCCGTTATAATGTAAAAAATTCGGAACACACCCCAGATCACGGATGGTTTTCTCCCCCAGTTGATCCAGTTCATAGGTGGATATTCCAGGGCGGATCGCCTCGGCAAGACGGTTATGGACAATCTCCAGCAGTCTTCCTGCCTCACGCATCAAATCAATTTCCCTTGCTGACTTTATTGTAACTGACATCTTAATTCAAGACTTCCTTTCTGCATCAATTTCCGGCGGCCTGAAAATATTATTTCAGGATTCCCAGGATTTCCTCAAACACTTCATCCATATTCTTTGTGCCGTCGACTGTTTTCAAAATTCCTTTTCCCTGATAATACTCGATCAGCGGCTGGGTCTGCTCATGGTATACGGAAAGTCTCTTCTGAACGGTTTCCGGCTTATCGTCATCCCTGAGAATCAGCGCCTCACCGCAGACCTGGCAGTTGTCACCCTTCTGGGAGGGATTATAGACAATATGGTAAGTGGCTCCGCACCCTGTGCAGGCCCTGCGGCCGCTCATACGGCTGATGATATTCTCATCCGGCACGTCCACATCCACTGCATAGTCCATTTTCTCGCCTTTCCCTGCCAGAGCCTTATCCAGGGCTTCCGCCTGGGGAATGGTTCTCGGAAAACCATCCAGAATATAGCCTTTTTTGCAGTCATCCTGACCAAGCCTGTCAATCACCAGATCTACTGTAAGCTCATCCGGTACCAAAAGGCCCTGATCCATAAATGACTTCGCTTTCTTTCCCAGCTCTGTGCCGTTTTTAATATTGGCACGGAAAATATCTCCCGTTGAAATGTGCGGAATTCCAAACTGAGCGGCGATTCTTTTCGCCTGTGTTCCCTTCCCTGCTCCAGGTGCTCCAAGCATTACTATCTTCATATTATATTACCGCCTTTCTTTCATATAGAACTGTCAGACAGTCCAGGCAATACATTTGGCATCCCCAATATAGTATTTTAGTGTACCCCAGGCACTGCCCGCAGGCAGCGCCGTAAGGTACACTCTTTAATCTGTCAAGAATCCCTTGTAGTTACGTACCAGCATCTGAGATTCAATTTGTTTTAATGTCTCAAGAATTACGCCTACTACGATGATGATGGAGGTTCCTCCGAATGAAACAGACGCACCGAACATGCCGTTAAAGAAGATCGGCACCAGCACTACAACGATCAATCCTGCAGCGCCGATAAAAATAATATAGTTCAGGATCTTATTCAGATAATCTGTAGTAGGTTTGCCCGGACGGATGCCGGGGATAAATCCGCCCTGTTTCTTCATATTATCCGCCACTTCAATGGGATTGAAGGTGATGGAAGTATAGAAATACGCAAAGAAGATAATCAGGACGATATACAGAACCAGACCCAGTGAATAAACAGGCGTCCTGTAATTGAACCAGTTGTTCTGGCTAAGCATACCCACGATGGTGGCCCCGATTCCTGTTCCCACGTCAATCCGTCCGAAAGATATTACGATCTGCGGAATAGACATCAGTGAAGAAGCAAAGATTACCGGGATAACGCCTGCCGTATTTACCTTCAGGGGAATGAAGGTTGACTGGCCGCCCACCATTTTCCGGCCCTGCATTTTCTTGGCATACTGAACCGGAATTTTTCTCTGGGCTCCGTTTAAAAGGATAACCAGGATCACAGTGGCAAGAATAACAGCTATAATGATCACTCCTGCCAGGACACCGTAGGCAATCGTCTTCCCGTTGATGAACATCTCATAGAGATTCACCATATCGGAAGGAATACTGGAAAGGATATTTACCATCAGGACAATGGAGATACCATTTCCCACACCCTTCTCTGTAATCCTCTCTCCGATCCACATCAGAAGAGTGGAGCCTGCTGTCAGGGCAACTACTACTGTAAGCCCTTTTAAGAAATTCATATCGGGAATCAAACCAGAATTTCCAAAACCAACCGTCATGGCAAGGCTCTCGATAAGAGCCAGAGCCACTGTCACATAACGGGTGATTTTATTAATTTTCTTTCTTCCCTCTTCTCCATCCTTATGCATCTCTTCCAGAGCGGGAATCGCAATGGTGAGAAGCTGTATAATAATGGATGAAGTAATATACGGCGTAATGCTCAGAGCGAAGATTGACATTCGCTCAAAGGATCCTCCCGTAAATGCAGAGAAGAAGCTGAACGCATCGTTGGACTGCTGGGAAAACCACTGTGAGAAGTAATCCCTGTTCACTCCTACTACCGGGAGCTGAGATCCAAAACGTATTACGACTATCATACAAAAGGTGAAGAATAATTTCTTACGGATTTCTTTAATACGAAATGCATTCTTCAGTGTCTCTAACATTTTAGATCACCTCTGCTTTTCCACCGAGCTCTTCGATTTTCGCCTTCGCACCTTCACTGTAAGCATTTACTTTAACGTTCAGTTTCTTTGTAAGAGTCCCATTGCCCAGAACTTTAACACCGTCCTTGGGGCTCTTGATAATCCCTTTCTCAAGAAGAGCTTCAATAGTCACTTCCGCATCGTTTTCAAATACTTCAAGTGCACTTACATTGATGGCCTCAATATCCAGGGAATTTCTATTCGTAAACCCTCTCTTGGGAATACGTCTGTATAAAGGCATCTGTCCACCTTCAAAACCGATTCTGGGAGCTCCGGAACGGGCTTTCTGTCCTTTATGGCCCTTGCCGGCAGTCTTTCCGTTGCCTGAAGCGTGGCCACGGCCTCTTCTGAAGTTATCGCTGTGAACGGAACCTGCAGCAGGCTTTAAGTTTGATAAATCCATTATGACACCTCCTTATCTCAGTCTCTCTTAAACTTCCTCTACCTTTACCATGTGTGATACCTGTGCAATCATGCCTTTTACCGCATCATTGTTGGGCATCTCAACTGTTTTGTGCAGCTTTGTAAGGCCAAGAGCCTTTACTGTGGCCCGATGCTTCGGAATCGCACCTATGGGTGATTTCACCAATGTGATTTTTAATTTGTCTGCCATGTTTCAAACCTCCTAACCCAGAATCTCTTCTACGGATTTGCCGCGGAGTCTTGCAACCTCTTCCGGTGTCTTCATCTGCTTGAGCACTTCCAGTGTAGCCAGAACCACGTTCTGCTTGTTGTTGGAACCCAAGGACTTTGTACGGATATTTTTGATTCCGGCCAGCTCCAGTACGTTACGTACAGGACCTCCGGCGATGATACCAGTACCCTCGGGAGCCCATTTCACAAGAACAGATGCGCCGCCGAATTTTCCAATGGAATCATACGGTACACTTGCGTTCTCTGTCATTGCCACATGGATCAGCTTCTTCATGGCGTCCTCTTTTCCTTTGCGGATCGCTTCCGGAATCTCGGCTGCCTTTCCAAGGCCGGCTCCTACATGGCCGTTTCCATCACCTACAACTACCAAAGCTGAAAAACGGAAGTTACGACCACCCTTAACAACCTTGGTTACACGCTTAATTGACACTACTTTTTCAGTTAATTCAAACTGAGTTGGGTCAATAATTTCATGTCTCATGTGTCTTTTCCTCCCTTTTTAGAATTCCAGTCCAGCTTCTCTGGCTGCCTCAGCCAGCGCTTTGATTTTGCCCTGATAGATAAAGCCGCCTCTGTCAAATACCACGCTCTTAATTCCTTTTTCCAGAGCTCTCTTGGCAATGACGGTTCCCAGATATGCTGCCGCATCCACATTGTTGGTCTTCTCCAGCTCAGCCTTTACTTCTTTCTGAAGAGTGCTTGCAGAAACCAGAGTATTTCCAACGGTATCGTCGATAATCTGAGCATACATGTGGTTATTGCTTCTAAACACAGCCAGACGCGGTCTCTCAGCAGTGCCGCTGAAGCGATTGCGGATTCTTCTGTGCTTATTCAAACGAACTTTAGTTCTTGATTCTTTACTAACCATTTTCACACTCTCCTTATTTATTTCTTACCGGTCTTACCAACCTTACGTCTGATTACTTCATCCGCATACTTGATACCCTTGCCCTTGTACGGTTCCGGTTTTCTCTTCTCTCTGATCTCCGCTGCGTACTGACCTACTTTTTCTTTATCAATACCAGAAACCAGGATCTTATTTCCGTCTACCTTTGTCTCAATTCCTTCCGGGTCATTCATCTCAACCGGATGTGAGTATCCAAGAGACAGTGTCAGCTTCTTTCCAGCCTTCGCTGCTCTGTAACCTACGCCGTTTACTTCCAGAGTCTTTGTATAACCCTCGCTCACTCCTACTACCATGTTGTGAATCAGAGTTCTGGTAAGGCCATGGAGAGATTTCATCTTCTTCAGGTCATTGGGTCTTGAAACAACCACATGACCATCTTCCACCTTGATTTCCATTTCTTTGGGAAGTACTCTCTCAAGAGTACCCTTTGATCCTTTTACGGTAACCTTGTTACCTTCTGCAATCTCAACAGTTACGCCTGCCGGGATCGCAACGGGCATTCTACCGATACGTGACATGCCTGTTTCCTCCTTACTTAGATTTTCGGAGAAGGTCTGGCGCCTTCTCTGTTTTCAGTATATATTGCATTCGCTAAGTGCTTTCGGCCTACCATACGAAGGCCAGCACTTCGCCGCCTACCTGGAGCTTTCTTGCTTCTTTGTCAGTGATTACTCCCTGGTTTGTGGAAAGGATTGCCACACCCAGTCCTCCCAGAACTCTGGGAAGCTCATCCTTGCCTGCGTATACACGAAGGCCGGGCTTGGAGATTCTCTTTAAACCGGTGATAACTTTCTCACTCTTATCTACACCGTATTTCAGGGTGATGTGGATGGTCTTAAAAGAACCCTCGTCAATCAGGTCGTATTTCTTAATATATCCTTCATCCAGGAGAATGTTTGCAATCGCAATTTTCATCTTGGATGCAGGTACATCAACTGTATCATGCTTTGCAGTGTTTGCGTTACGGATTCTTGTAAGCATATCTGCAATAGGATCGCTCATTGTCATGTAAGTTTCCTCCTCATTCTTCAGACTTTACATGTTAAGTTTCTTATTCTTCGTTTCCTGATTACCAGGAAGCTTTCTTCACGCCGGGAATCTGTCCCTTGTAAGCCAGTTCCCTAAAGCAGATACGGCAGATACCGTATTTTCTCAGATAAGCATGCGGGCGGCCGCAGATTCTGCAGCGGGAGTATTCTCTCGTTGAAAATTTCTGTTTGCGCTGCTGCTTAATTTTCATTGCTGTTTTAGCCATGAAATTTCCCTCCTATACTATCTCGTAAACGGCATGTTGAACAGTCTCAGTAATTCCCGTGCTTCCTCGTCTGTCTTCGCAGTTGTTACGAAAATTACGTCCATACCTCTGACCTTGTCAATCTTATCATACTCGATCTCCGGGAAGATCAGCTGCTCCTTAATACCAAGAGCGTAGTTTCCTCTTCCGTCGAAAGCATTGGGATTCACTCCCCTGAAGTCACGGACACGGGGAAGCGCCAGATTGATGAGACGGTCTACGAAATCGTACATTTTCTCGCCCCGCAGAGTGGTCTTGCAGCCAATGGCCATGCCCTCTCTGATCTTAAAGTTAGCCACGGAATTCTTTGCTCTTGTAAGAACTGCCTTCTGTCCTGTAATGGTCTCCATATCCTTTACGGCAGATTCCAGAACTTTCGCATTATCCTTCGCTTCGCCAACGCCCATGTTGATCACGACTTTGTCAAGCTTGGGAACTTCCATGATATTTTTATATCCGAATTTTTTGATCATAGCATCTACGATCTCATTCTTATAAATTTCTTTCAATCTACTCAACTTGTGCGGCCTCCTCTCTCAATTAGTCGATCACTTCGCCGGTAGCCTTCGCTACACGAACCTTCTTATCGCCGTCCATCTTAAATCCGACACGGGTAGGTTTGCCCTTGTGCAGATACATAACGTTGGAAGCGTCGATAAATGACTCCTTGTTTACGATGCCGCCCTGCTGGTTGGCTGCGGACGGTTTCGTATGCTTAGTTACCATAGCGATTCCTTCTACCAGAACCTTGCCGTCCTTTACTGCCAGAACCTTGCCTTCTTTATCTTTATCTTTTCCGGCAATTACCTTCACAGTATCGCCTTTCTTAATTTTGTTCATTCTTTTGGCCCTCCTTATAATACTTCCGGAGCTAAAGAAACGATCTTCATAAAGTGTTTCTCACGAAGCTCTCTGGCTACTGGTCCAAAAATACGAGTTCCTCTCGGATTCAGATCATCCTTTATGATAACTGCTGCATTCTCATCGAATCTGATATAAGAACCGTCTTTACGGCGAACACCTTTCAC
>DVGR01000125.1 GCA_018712605.1 Candidatus Choladousia intestinigallinarum | reverse complement strand
GTCACATTCGTCCTGATTGCATTGTTTTCCATCTTCCGACCGCATATCACAGTGGAATACATGAGGCAGGAGCTTCTGGCTGTCCCCATAGAAGCGGTAGAGGAAAGGCACGTTATGCCTGGTAAGGGCGGAAGCCATCAGCAGGGCCTGTTCTTTGAGAAAATCTCCGGAAGCGGTCATAAGAAATACCGGCGGGTAATTTCTTGTGACATGAGCCGTTACATTGAGAAGAGCCAGTTCCTCCTTTGTGCCTTTATTGGGAAGATAATCAGCCATGAGAGCCGAAGTCTGACCATCCGGAGAACTCTGGTCTGCATCTGTCACATAGGCGCCGCAGTTGAGAGCTACGGCCTGAGGCGCAAATCCCTGGGGAACCTGGAAAGCATAGTGGCAGGCATATTTCGGATTGGTGCAGATGGCACAGTAAAGTCCCAGAATATTTCCTCCTGCGGAGTCCCCTACCCCAAAGATATGCCGGGTATCAAATCCATACTCCTCCTTATGGGCAAATACCCAGGAGAAAACCAGGTTGGTGTCTTCCAGAGGCGCCGGATATTTAAATTCCGGTGCAAGGCGGTAAGTAAAGTTTACAACGGCAAATCCTTTCTGAGCTAGGCTCATGCAATAGTACTGGTACCGCTCTTTATCTCCATATACCCATCCTCCGCCATGAACGCTGACGATCACAGGAAGGTCCTTCCTCTCTCGGTCCTTGGGACGGTAAACGTCCAGGACCTGCCACTTAAGGTCTGTTCCATAGAGAATATCATCATACCGGACCACATCTTCCGGAGTGGTAAGCCCTGCGTCCCGGATATCGTCTCCTTTTTTAAAACTTTTTCGGATAAAATCACTGACTATTGACATGTTCTGCCTCCTTTGATCTGAATCAATACTGCAAAAGGGAGCCCCGGGAACCCGCTTCCGGCTGCCGGGGCCTGCCTTTTTAAGTTTTTGCTTAGTTTCTTCCAATATTATACACGCTTCGCACTTTAAGTCCAACAGGCTTTCCTCTTAAGATCTTAATCCTTCTTGCGCCGCCGTTCATATCGAAATAGTTATCCTCCAGGACCAAGTCTTCCTTTTCATTAAGGATCTCCACGCTCTTGGCATATCCGGAGGCTTTTATCACCAGCTCATCCCCATCCGCTTCTACCTGAAGTTTGGGATCCACATAACGGAAATATTTGGGGTAGGAGAAGATCACGGTTCCGGAAGAAAGTACTTCTCCCTTTTCTTCCACCTGATAGCTCACATACTCCTCAAAGAGATCTGCATCGGGAAGGAGCACCTTATCCAGCCAGCAGGCAGAGAGAGGAGCTACAGTGATTTCTATGGATTCTTCCCGGATCACAGAAGCGTCCGCCTTTCGCAGAGCCCATCTTACAGTGAGCTGTTTTTCTTCCATGGTTTCATTTGCAACGTTTAAGCGGATAGACTTTTCAAAGGCAAAATGCTGCCGGTTCATATCTGCAGAGGCGGTCATCCAGTTCTGCTCTTCACAGGAGATCATTACCGGAGCAAAGAAACGTTTTGCGTAATAGTGGAGAGCTTTCCACCTTCCGTAATAATCAATAGAAGACCAGGAAGTTACCGGCCAGCAGTCATTTAACTGCCAGTAAACTGCACCCATACACTGTCCCCGGTTTCTCCGGAAGTGCTCTACTCCATAGCGGATGCCATCTGCCTGAAGGAGCTGAGAGGCATAGACCAGGGAGGAAAAATCGTAAGGGTACTTGTAGGTCTGCTGGAGGTAATACAGGATTTTTCCGTTGGCAGCGTCATTTCTCTGATGCTTTTCCATTACATAGGAGAAGATGTTCCAGTCCTGAGGATCATCGCTGATTCCCTCCTCCACTGTTTTGACCGAAGGGAAGGCCTGGAATCCGAACTCGGAAAGATAGCGGAAACCGTACTTTCTATATTCGGAGAACGGTTTGTTTCCGTGCCATACCTGCCAGAAATGCACGTCTCCCCGGTTGGGGTCCTGGGGATCGTCGAAGGAGCCCCCTGAAGAAGGGCTGGAGGGCCAGTAAAAGGTTTCCGGGTCGTATTTCTGCAGAACTTTGGGGATGATGCGCTCAAACATGAAAAGATAATCCCGGACCTCGGATGGTTTAGAAACCCACCGTCCGTCTTTGACAAAGGACTCCATTTCATTATTGCCGCACCACAGGCCCAGACTGGCATGATGGCGGAGGCGTTTGATATTGTCTATAAATTCCCGAGTGATATTTTCTTCAAATTCGGCTGTAAGCTCATAAACGGAGCAGGCAAACATAAAGTCTTCCCAGACTACCAGACCCAGCTCATCGCAAAGGTCAAAGAATTCGTCGTCGGGATAGTAGCCGCCGCCCCATACACGGATACTGTTGAAGTTGGCCAGTCTGGCATCCTCCAGGAGCCGGCGGCGCTTCTGGGAGCTGAGCCTTCCAAGAAGGTGTTCTTCAGGAATGTAATCTCCGCCCATGGCAAAGTATTTTACGCCATTTACCATGTGGGCAAAAGATTCTCCCCACTGGTCTTTTTCTACACACATGGTCATAGTCCGAAGACCGATTCTCCGGCTCCAGGTATCCAGTACTTCTCCTTTATACAGCAGGTCAAGGGTTACCTGGTACAGGGGCTGGTCTCCCAGGCCGTTGGGCCACCAGAGTTCCGGCTCCGAAATCAGGGCAGATTCCGGGTTGTTTTCCAGAGTAAAGGAAGCTCCGTCAGGGGCAGTTACAGTTACCTGATAACCATAGAAGGCCCCTTCTTCTGTGCCGCACAGCTCTTGGAAGGTCTGCTCCTTTTTCCACTCTCTGGCGCTGTAAAAAGAAGGCGCAAAATGAAGAGTCACTTTTCCGTCTTTGTGCTCCTGGGTTACGTATACAGAGTCAATCCGGGCTTTGGAAATCCCCAGCAGGGCGACGCTGCGGAAAATTCCTGCATCAGGGAGATGAGCGCCCCAATCCCAGCCGTACATATAGTGGGCCTTGCGAATATGGCTGAATCCTTCCCAGGCGTCTTCGCCGCCTCTGGTGGGGCATTCTGCGAAGGCCTTTGTGGCGGCTTCGAAGGGAGAGTGGAGCACTGCCTCCAGAGTATTCCCTTCAGGCTTTAAGATGCCGCCCACAGGGAATTCCCAGATCCGGTGCATATTGAAAGCATGACCCAGCAAAATGCCGTTTAAGTAAATATCAGCCATGGTATCGATCCCCTCAAAGCGGAGGAGCGTCTGCTCCTGGTACAGAAGTCCGGGAGCAGCATCGAAAGTACAGCTGTAAATAAAGTCATGATTGATCTCGTCCCGGACAAGATCTTCGTTTCCCTTCCAGTAAGGTTCCGGGATTTTGTTGTTTTCGGCCAGAACAGTATAGACACTGGTAGGAATGGATGTAGGGAAAGATTCTTGAGAGTCTGCTCTCCTGAGGCGCCAGCCTGTATCCAGAATTTGCTTGATCATGTTCTTTTACCTCCTGATATATAAAGCTTTATAGATTATCCCATGATTACTTTTACTTCTACCTGATCTTTTTCTTTAGAGAAGGGAATCAGATTACCCTTTACCGCAGTACCGTCTACGGTCATGGAAGCCACGCCTTTTTCCACATGGTCAGGATTTGATACCTGGATGTGATAGGTTACGCCCCTGTATTTTCTGGTTACGGTGAAATCCCCGAAATCACCTGGAATACAAGGATCTATTTTCAGTCCCTGAAGAGTGGGCTGAATTCCCAGGATATACTGGGAGATATTGACAAAAGTCCAGGCTGCTGTACCGGTAAGCCAGCTGTTTTTGGCTTCACCAAAATTAGGCGCATCCTTGCCGGCCACCATCTGAGAGTATACATAAGGCTCTGTTCGATGAACCTCACTGATTTCTTCTAAGAAGGCCGGGCAGATTTTCCGGTAGACTTCAAAGGCTCTTTCTCCTCTGCCTACAATGGCTTCTGAAATGGAAACCCATGGATTGTTATGGCAGAAAATACCTCCGTTTTCCTTATATCCCGGCGGATAGGAGGAAATTTCTCCCAGGTTCAGATAGTAGTGGGTATAAGGAGGCTGCAGGATGGTAATGCCGTATTTTGTGTCCAGGATTTCTTTTACAGAGTCAAGGGCCTGGACGGCAAGTCCTTCTTCGATACCTACTCCTGAGAGGGGAAGGAATCCCTGAGGCTCAATATAGATTTTTCCTTCTTCACATTCATGAGAGCCTACCTTGTCAGAATTGGCGTCATAGGCCCGAAGGAACCATTTTCCATCCCAGCCGTCTTTCAAAATTGCCTGATAGACTTTATCTACTTCTTCAAGAGCATAGTCTGCTTCTTTGCCCATGTTAACGAGTTTACATAAATCTGCATATTCTCTTCCATATTTTACAAACATGCCGGCGATAAATACAGACTCTGCCACAGGTCCTTCGCTGGGGCCGAAGGTCTGGAAAGATTCTCCCGGATGTTCAGAATAGCAGTTCAGGTTCAGACAGTCGTTCCAGTCGGCTCTTCCGATAAGAGGAAGGCCGTGAGGTCCTTTATGGGCAGCGATAAAATCAAAGGAACGTTTCAGGTGTTCCATAAGGGGAACTGCTGTGGACATATCGTTGTCAAAAGGCACCTGTTCTTCCAGAATCGAAAGATCTCCGGTTTCACGGATATAGGCGTTTACTGCAGCGATAAGCCACAGAGGATCGTCGTTGAATCCGCTTCCGATATCGGAATTTCCCTTTTTGGTCAGGGGCTGATACTGGTGGTAAGCGCTGCCGTCTGGAAACTGTGTGGAAGCAATGTCAATGATACGATCTCTTGCCCGCTCTGGAATAAGATGGAGGAATCCCAGAAGGTCCTGACAGGAATCACGGAATCCCATGCCTCTGCCGATGCCTGATTCATAATAAGAAGCAGACCGGGACATATTAAAGGTTACCATACACTGATACTGGTTCCAGATATTCACCATGCGGTTTACCTTATCATCAGAAGATGCTGCCTGGAAATTGGATAAGAGTTCTTTCCAATAACGGCACAGTTCTTCAAAGGCCTGATCTACAGTCTTTTCGTCTCCATATTTTTCCAGAAGCTTTCTGGCTTTGGCTTTATTTACAACATTTGGAGCTTCCCATTTTTCTTCCTGAGGATTTTCTGCGTAGCCCAGGACAAAAATGAGGGTTTTCCTTTCTCCCGGTTCCAGACAAAGGTCCAGCTGATGGGCGGCGATGGGATACCAGCCGCTGGCTACAGAATCTGTCAGTGCTCCTGCCAGAACGGCTTTGGGAGCTTCCGGTCCCTGGTAAACGCCCAGGAATGCGTCTCTGCTGGTGTCGAAATGGCTTACAGGAGCATTGACACTGTAGAAAGCATAGTGATTCCGGCGTTCTCTGTATTCTGTTTTATGGTAGATGGCAGAACCTTCGATTTCCACTTCTCCGGTGCTTAAGTTCCGCTGGAAGTTTCTGGAGTCGTCGTCTGCATTCCAGAGACACCATTCTACATAGGAGAAAAGCTGGAAATTTTTCTTT
>DVGR01000015.1 GCA_018712605.1 Candidatus Choladousia intestinigallinarum | reverse complement strand
CGCTGATGTCAAAGCCTTTCTCCTTTAAAAGCTGTATCAGGATCTCCTGCCCCACATAGCCCAGATCTCCCGTGATAATCCGGTCATAATCCTCCGGCTGGCGGTTAAAATCCATGAAATTCTGGTAAATCGTGTCACAGGCGGCGGGAGCCATGCAGGCTCCCATATTCATATTATCCTTCACTCCCATATCCACAATTTTTCCCGGAGTCACCCCTGTAATTTTTACATAACCCCCCTGGGCGGCAAGTATAAAGGCTCCGCTCCCCGTAACCGTCCAGGTAGCTGAAAGGGGACGCTGATTCCCATAGGCCAAGGGAAATCGGAACTCCTTTTCCGCACTCCCGAAATGACTGGAGGTAATGGCCGCCGCATAATCGGCAAAGCCCCCTGCCACGGCCATAGCGGCAAGAGTGAGAGACTCACCGCAGGTGGAACAGGCCCCGTACAAACCGAAAAAGGGCAGATTGCTCTCCTCTGTCCCGAAGGAGGTAGCCGAGAGCTGTGCCAGAAGATCCCCTCCAAACAGATAGCGGATCTGCCAGGGGGAAAGTTTCGCCTTCCCAGCCGCCACACTCAGCGCTTCCTTCTGAAGGGTACTCTCCGCCTTCTCCCAATTTTCCTCGCCAAATCCGGCATCCTGTGAAATCAGATCAAAAAACTCTCCCAGGGGCCCTTCCCCTTCCTTGGGACCCACGATGGAAGCGCTGCTGATGATATGCACCGGATCCGCAAACGCAAGGCTCTGATTTCCTTTTCTCTGGTCTACTGCCATATTTTCCCTTCCTTTCCTTTCGGCAGGCATCCCACGCAGCAAAAAAGGAGACTCCTGCTTTCTCTGTTAGCAGTATTGTCTCCCTTTTTTTGTATCTTATTCTGATGTTTAAAGTATGTTGCTTGTTCTAATCGCCCCATTTCAGTCAGCTTTTTTGACACTGGGCGATTTTCTCTTCGATCTTCTCCTTTACCATGGCCGCCACCTCTGTGGTCTTCATCCCCGCATATGCCTCATAGGGAATGGGCTCCAGGAAATGCACCTGCACCGCCTGCTTTCGGATGGAACCTGTGTCAAAAGCCTTGTAGGAATCCACAAGGGCCACAGGGACAATGGGACATTTTGCCTTCATGGCGCTCTTAAAGCTTCCTCCTTTGAAGTCCAGCAGCTGGTTTCCCTTCCGGCTCCTGGTTCCCTCCGCAAAGATCAGGAAGCGCCGCCCCTGCTTCACCTCTTCAGCCACCTGCAGGATGACCTTCATTCCCTCCCTGGGATCGCTTCTGTCCAGAGAGAGGGCGCCCATACAGGCAAATACCTGCTTCAGAAAAGGTATGTTCTTCAGTTCTTTTTTCAGCACTACAGAGAAGGCATGGGGCATCAGGTAGAGGATGGCCAGCACATCGAACATTCCCTGATGGTTGGGGTATAAAATGTATCCTCCCTCTTCCGGAAGATTTTCCATGCCGTGCCCCTCTATGACAATCCTTCCTCCCTTAATGGCTCTGTTGTCAATCTCTTTCAAAAGCCGGAAACGTTCTTCCTCCGTGTACCGTTCCGGATGGGCCGCACACCGCAGCAGGCGAGTGAGCCCGTAAGGCACGTACCACAGGTTCATTAAAACCATCCACAGAATTCTTTTCATTTTTCTCTCTCCTTTTCAGAATCTCAGTCCCACTTCAGCAGTTCTGAAAATTCTTTTATCTTTTTGTCCCAGTTCTCAGGAGTTCCGAAGCCATAGGAAGCCCACACAAAAGGAACCCCGGCCTCCCCTGCCGCCTGTCTGTCTCCCTGGGTATCGCCTACATATACAGGAGATTCCAATCGGTTCCGCTCCACAATGGCCCGAATGTTTTCTCCTTTATTTTTCTTCGTATTCCCATAGCACTCAAAATCTGTGATCCAGGGGCCAAGGCCCGTCTTTTCCAAAAACAGCTCTATATATCCTGACTGGCAGTTGCTGACAATCAATACCCGGTGGCTTTCAGCCAGTTTGGGGATGACATCCAATACCCCCGGATAGCAGATCCTGCAGGGATCCGCCGTCAGATACTCATGCTCATACCGGCAGCACAGATCCATAAGCTCCTGTCTTCTCTCCTGGCTTTCCTCCGGCAGCAGCTCCTCACCGATCACTTTCATAGTTTTCCCAAAGAGCCCCTTCAGTTCCTCCTGGGTTACCTCTCTCTCACAGCCCCCTTCTTCAAGAGCCTTGGTCCATGCCCTGGCCACAATAGGCGTAGAGTCCCAGAGCGTTCCATCCACATCTAAAATAAAACTGTCCATCTTACCCTTTTCTCCTCTCTTCCGCTTTCATCTGCACCTGAAAAACCACGAAGAACACGATTCCCTTTAAAATAGAAGTGGCTGACAGCGCCCACCAGACTCCGTTCAGTCCAAGTCCTATGGCTCCCAGGAAATATGCCAGAGGAATCCGCAGCCCCGTCAGCAGGATGCTGATCCCGCTGCACAGCTTTGTCTTTCCCATACCGGATAGGGCTCCGATGGTCATCAGCTCCACGCACATAAAGGCTTCCCCCAGCCCCACGATAATCAGGTAATTTACAGAAATGGCAATGGCGTCCGCCTCATGGAAAAAGATTCTGGAGATAGGCTCCGGCGCCAGCACAAAAAGCAGTGTGATCGCCAGCCCCCAGACCGCCACGATTCGAAAGGATATATCATACCCTTTCTTCATGCGGTCCAGCTTCCTGGCCCCGTAATTCTGCCCCGCAAAGGCGTTCAGAGCCGCACCAAAACCGTCCGCCGTGTTCCAGGATATAGATTCAATCTGGCCCCCCATTCTCTGGGTAGCCACCGCCGCCGCTCCAAAGCCCGATACCATCCTGGTCAGCACCATGGAGATCATGCAGTAGATAGAGCCCTGCAGAGCGGTGGGGCCTCCCATGCGAAAAATCTGCTTATAGAAATAGGCAGGGGTTTTCTTCAGCAGCCCCACCCGGCGGATGACGTTTCCCGCACTTCCAGGCCGGAGCAGGGAGAGCAGCATTACCAGCATTACGATAGCCTGGGCCGTGACAGTAGCCACTGCCGCCCCCAGAACCTCCATCCTGGGAAAAGGGCCCACTCCCAGGATCAGCACCGGGTCAAAAACCATGTTAATAAAAAGCCCAGCCAGATTTGCCAGAAAGGGAGTCTTGGAGTCCCCCTGAGCGGTGAACAGACCGGTAAGAGTCTGGGTCATATAAGAAAACAGAATCAATCCGCAGGTCACCTGGGTATATATTTTGGCATAGCTGTAGGATTTCGGGTCATCCAGGGCAAAAAAACCCAGGAGTGAGTCCGTAAACAGCAGGCACACCGCCGCAAAAGCCAGTCCGAAGAGTATGGTAAGCTGGATGGCGCCCCTGGCATACTCCCTGGCTTCCTGCCGGTCTCCCTTCCCCACGCTCTGGGCCACGTGAACCTGTCCTCCCATCCTGGCCAGAGAGACTAGGCCCTGGGAAAGCCAGACATACATCCCGCCCACTCCCACTCCGGCCACTGCCTTGGATCCTAAAACTCCGATCCAGGCCATATCCGTAATATTGTACGCCGTAGACAGAAAGGATGATGCCATAATCGGCAGAGAGAGCCGTGTCAGGGTGTTGAGAATCGGCCCCTCTGTCAGATTGATCTGTGATGTCTTTTCCATTTACTCCTCCCTCAGCAGTTTCTTATGAATGGCTGGAAAGCATCCCCTCCAGCTTCTCTGTCTGGGCCACGATTTCCTCAATCTCCTGTCTCGTCAGCTTTTCAGGTTTCTTGCCCCGTATCTGTCTCTGCAGGAGAGAGATCTGCCCTTTCAGTTCTTTTTTCTCTTCCTTGGTGATATTCTTTTTGTTCTCAGCCAGATACTGATCTCCCTTCTGAATGGCGCCCCGGGCGTTTCCCAGCACGTCCATCTGCTCCATCCGCTGTGCGTCCTCATGCTCATACATCTGAGCGTCCCGCACAGCCTTCTGGATCTCCTCTTCCGAAAGGTTTGAGCTGGCTGTAATAGTAATGCTCTGTTCTTTGCCAGTCCCCAGATCCCTGGCGGACACATTTACGATTCCGTTGGCATCTATGTCAAAGGTCACCTCGATCTGAGGCACGCCGGCCATAGCTCGTTTGATGCCGTTCAGCCGGAAATTCCCCAGCAGCGTATTGTCCCTGGCAAACTGCCTCTCCCCCTGGAGTACCTTAATCTCCACAGAGGTCTGGAAATTAGCCGCCGTGGAAAAGATCTGGCTGTGCCTTGTGGGAATCGTGGTATTTCTCTCAATAATCTTGGTGGCCACGCCGCCCACTGTCTCAATGGAAAGAGTCAGAGGCGTCACATCCATGAGGATTAAGTCAGCCCCTGCTCCCGAGGTCAGTTCACCTCCAAGCTTAGCGCCCTGAATGGCGGCTCCCAGCGCCACGCACTCGTCAGGATTTAAATTTCTGGCAGGCTCTTTGCCGGTGAGCCTGCGGACCTTTTCCTGCACGGCCGGCATTCTGGTGGAACCTCCCACCAAGAGAACCATGCCCAGATCCCTGGCTGAGATTCCTGCGTCTCCCAGGGCTTTCTGCACCGCTTCCTCTGTGCGGTCTACCAAATCCGCCGTCAGCTCCTGGAATTTCGCCCTGGTCAGCTCGCACTCCAGATGTACCGGCTCACCCTTGGCCATAGTCAGGAAGGGAAGGGTTATGGAAGCAGAGGTCTGAACTGAGAGGCTTTTCTTAGCTTCCTCCGCCGCCTCCCGGATTCTCTGAAGGGCTGCTGGATCCCCTGATACGTCTGCCCCCTTCTCCCGGCGCAGATTTTCTCTTAAATATTCCACGATCCTTGCGTCAAAATCATCGCCTCCCAGATGGTTGTCCCCTGCCGTGGCCAGCACCTCAATCAGGCTGTCACCGATCTCAATCACCGACACGTCAAAGGTACCGCCCCCCAGGTCGTACACCATAATCTTCTGGGCCTGTCCATGATCCAGCCCATAGGCCAGGGCTGCGGAGGTGGGCTCATTGATAATGCGCAGGACCTCCAGTCCCGCAATCCGTCCCGCATCCTTAGTGGCCTGCCGCTGGGCGTCGTTGAAATACGCTGGAACCGTGATCACTGCCTTCGATACAGTCTCTCCCAGAAAGCTCTCGGCATCTGTTTTCAGCTTCATAAGAATCATGGCCGATATCTCCTGGGCGGAGAATTCCCGGCTGCCGATCCTCTTCCTGTAATTCGTGCCCATCTGGCGCTTTACGGACTGAATCGTCCGGTCCGGGTTCACTGCCGCCTGACGCTTAGCCGCATCTCCCACCAGGCGCTCTCCATTCTTAGTAAAAGCCACCACGGAGGGCGTCGTTCTCTGCCCCTCGGCGTTGGCGATCACTACTGGCTCTCCGCCCTCCATCACCGCCACGCAGCTATTGGTGGTTCCCAAATCTATTCCTATTACCTTGCTCATTTGCTTCACTCCTTCGCATATAGTTCGGAATCCGGCGGGCCTTCCTTTGGAAAGCCCTTCCATCCGCATTGTTTTAACTATACCCCACCGGGAAGCCAAGCGCAAGAACTCCAAAACAGATTTTATACTCTTTTATTTATTTTTACATCCGCTTCACTTTTTCAGTTGAAGCAAAAGCTCTTTGTCTTCCCTGCTGACTCTCCTGGATTCTCTGCATTTCTGAATGGCCTTGTTCTGTACCCACGGATCCCCAAGCCCGGCCTGGAACCGCTCCAGGGTTTTCTCCCGGTATTTCACGAAAGCCACGGATAAAGCCCAGGCCTGAGCCATCCTGACATAGTATGCCTGGCTTAAAGGCATGCAGAAATACGCAAGGGCCCGGTCGATCCAGGAATCATTGATGTAATAATCCATAAGAGCCACGATCCCGAAGCGAAGCTCAAACTCTCTCTGGCTTTTCAGCCACTTTTCCAGATAAAGAAACCATTCCTCCTGGTTCTGTCCCATAAATTTCAAAGTGAAGGTTCCGCAGTCGCAGTCCGCCCAGGAGGCGATCCCCGGCACATACCGGTCCAGCCTCTCCTGATACCAGTCTATGGATCTCTTCTTCGTGCAGCCGATGGCCATGCCCCAGAGCATATGCTCTTCGGCGTACAGAGGTTCCCTGCACTCTTCTATAGAGGCAAAATACGCCTCCGGATCCTCCCTGGCCGCCCTGGCGGCTATGGCCCGCACCTGGGGCACTCTCACCCCCAGGCTTGGGATCTCCGGGCAGTTGGCAATGACATCATTAAAAGCCTTGTAGGATTCATCCCGCTTCTCCATCAGTTCACGAAGCGCCTCTGCTCTGTCCATACTTTCCTCCGCCCTTACTCTCTCTCAAAAGCAAGCTCAATCAGCCGGTCAATGAGTTTCCCGCCAGGCAGTCCTTTCTCCGCCCACAGCATGGGGTACATACTGATCCCCGTAAATCCAGGCAGGGTGTTAATCTCATTAAACACCACCTGATCCGTCCCCTCTTCCAGGAAAAAGTCCACCCTGGCAAGGCCAAAGCCGTCCACGGCGTGAAAAATCTTCACTGCCGCCTCTCTTACATACTCCAGCACTCCCTGGGGAAGCAGCGGATGAAGAACCGTGCGGGACTCTTCGTTGAAATACTTTGCCTCATAGGAGTAAAAGGCTTCTGCAGAGAGAATCTCTCCCACGTCTGAAGCCTTGGCATCTCTGCCTCCCAGGACGGCGCATTCAATCTCCCGTCCCTTTATAGTCTCCTCTACCAAAATCCGATTGTCATGGCGGGCTGCTTCCCGCAGAGCATCCTTTAATTCCTGCGGGTTTCCCGCCCCCGACACGCCTTGGGATGAGCCTGCCTTACAGGGTTTTACGAAAACCGGATAAGAAAGCTCTGCCTCCACCCGGTCTGCGCACTTCTGCAGATCCTCAAGATCCCATCGGTGGATCAGAACGTATCTTGCCTGGCGGATCCCCAGATATTCCACAATCTGCTTCGTATATGCTTTATCCATGGAAATGGCCGAGCTGAGCACACCGCATCCCACGTAGGGAATCCTGGCCATCTCCAGAAGGCCCTGCACCGTGCCGTCCTCCCCGTACATCCCGTGAAGCACGGGAAATACCACGTCTATCTGTCTTCTCTGAATACGATCTTCCCGGATCAGCAGCACTCCCTGCACAGAAGCATCGGGAGTGATCACGGCCTGTACCTGGCTCTCCCTCCAGGAACCATCTTCAATCTGTTCCCTGCTCTCCGTCAGCAGCCATTTCCCTTCTTTTGTAATCCCGATCAGAACCACATCGTATTTTTCCGGCGATATGGCCTGAATCACGTTCACTGCCGACATGCAGGAGACCTCATGCTCTGAGGACTGTCCTCCGAACAGCACTGCAACCGTTGTTTTTTTCTCCATGATTTCAGACACCTTTCTTCTTTTTACCGGGAATCAATCAAATCCTGCGGGTGGCCTCCCGCAGCCACTCCCTCTCTTCCTCTGTCAGATGAGGCCCGATCTTTTCAAAGACCTGGGCATGGTACTCATTGAGAAGCTCTCTCTCTTTCTCTGTCATCTGCTCCGGCACCACGGCCTCCAGGTCAAAGGGCGCCATAGTAAGATTTTCAAAGCAGAGGAAGGTCTTCCCGTCCTTCTCTGCCGCCTTTTTGCATACCATCAGATTCTCATGACGGATACCGTACTGTCCTTCCACGTAATATCCCGGCTCATTGGATGTAATCATCCCCTCTTCAAAAACGGCGGAATCCTCACGGTCCGGCAGAATCTTCCAGCGAATCCCGTTAGGATCCTCATGAACGCTGAGAAGATAGCCCACGCCGTGACCGGTTCCGTGGTTAAAGTCCTCTTCCATTTCCCATAAAGGTCCCCTGGCCAGATAGTCCAGGTTCACTCCCCGGCATCCCTGCCGGAATTTGGCTGCCGCCAGGTTTAAGTTGCCCCGCAGCACCGCAGTGAAGAATTTTTTCTGTTCCTCTGTCAGCGCTCCCATTGCGATGGTTCTGGTAATATCCGTGGAGCCTTCCAGGTAATGGCCGCCCGTATCTGCCAGCAGAAGCCCTTCAGGCAAAACCGGAATATCTGTCTCCGGCGTGGCGGAATAGTGGTTCATGGCCGCATGTTCCCCGTAGGAAATAATGGGATCGAAGCTGTTTCCCAGGAAATGCTCCTGCTCTCTGCGCAGCTCTTCCAGCTTCTTAGCCGCGCTCAGCTCCGTGATGGAGATTTTCCCCACATTTTTCTTCAGCCAGAAGATAAATTTCGTCACCGCTGTCCCGTCTTTAATATGAGCGATCCTCTCATTCTCCACCTCAGTCTCATTTTTCAGAGCTTTGGGAAGAAGAGTGGGATTTACCTGATCCAGGATCACTGTGTCTTTCGGCAGGCAGTTCACAAGACGTCCGTTTACTTTTCCTTTATTTAGAAGCACCTTGATACCCTCCGGCAGCTTCTGTAAATAGTCATAGATCTCTTCATATCCATATAAGCTTACGCCGGCCTTTTCCAGAGAATCCTGAATCTGCTGAGAAAAGGCTTTTTCCCCTGCGAACAGGCAGATCTCCTGCTCTGTCATCAGCAGGTAGGAAAGAACCACGGGACAGCAGTGAATATCATTGCCCCGTATATTCAGCATCCAGGCGATATCCTCCAGAGAAGTCAGAAGGAATGCGTCCGCCCCCTTCTTTTTCATCTCTTCCCGGATTTTCCGGCACTTTTCCTCCCTGGGCTCTCCGGCCCAGCACAAATCCAGCTCCCAGACAGGTTCACAGGAGAGGGCAGGGCGATCTTCCCAAACCTCTCCGATCAAGTCTATATCGCTCTTAACCAGGGCATGGTTCCCTTCCATAAGCTTTTCCAATCGTTCCGCCTCCCTGGCCGACACGGTCCGGCCGTCAAAGCCCAGGCATTCCCCCTCCTTCACATGCTCTTTCAGAAATTCATGTAAAGTAGGAACTCCTGGCTCTCCCATCCGAAAAAGTGTCACGCCGCTTCCGGCCATCTGCCGCTCGGCCTGAATAAAATACCGTCCGTCTGTCCAGAGCCCGGCCATATCCTGCATCACCAAAGCCGTCCCCGCCGATCCTGTAAAGCCTGTAATGTACTCCCTGCATTTAAAATAATCCCCTACATACTCAGACCCATGAAAATCATCCGTAGGCACCAGGTACGCATGGATTCCCTTCTCTTTCATTTTTTCCCGCAATGACTGCAGTCTCTGCCTAACCATATTTCTCCCGCCTTTCTGTTCTGTCTTTCTCATTTCTCCAAAAGCCATTGGATCCCTCTGCGGATATTCCGGTCCCAGAAATCCCACTCATGGGCTCCCGGCTCCTCCAGATAATGAAGCTTCGCCTTTTGTTCCTGCAGGAACTTTTTATACCTGCGGTTCTTCTCCAGGAGGAAATCCTCTGTGCCGATGGCCATAAAAATCTCCGTATCTTTCCCGTGATCCAGATACAGCTTCTCCAAATCCAGAGCGCTTCCCTTTATTTTATTCAGATCCCCAAAGGTGCGCTGATAGAATTCCTCTGTCTCCATCCACTCTTTTCCGTACTCTTTGTTGGGAAGATCCTGTGTCACCAAAGCGCCGGAAAGGGCTACAATCTTGCTGAAGGTCTGTGAATACTGGAGGCCGTTTCTCAGCGCTCCAAATCCCCCCATGGAAAGCCCTCCGATAAAGGTATCTTCTCTTTTTTCGGATAAATGGAACATGGTTCTGGTCGCCTGCACCAGCTCTTTTCCGATAAACTCTCCCCACTTCTCCGCATAAAAATGGTCAAAATAAAAGCTGTTCCCCCCGTCAGGCATAATCACCGCAAGCCTGTTTTCCTCAGCGTAAGCGGCAATCCTGGTTCCGTAAAGCCAGTCCACCTCATCCCCGGTAATCCCGTGGAGCAGATAGAGCGTCTTCATAGGGGTGGTATCGCCAAAAGCTTCCTGGTTGGGATTAAAATATTCCTCCCCATAAGTTTCAAAGGGAAGCACTGCCGTAAAAGTCACGAACCGGTTCAGGCAGTTCGACCGGTATCTTGCGCTCACAATCGCCATTTTAGAAATCCTCCTTTGTCTTTGGGCCTGCTCTTCCCGCATAGGCCGCACCTGTTCTCCCAGTATACCACAGGCTGGCCGGAATGATAAGAGGATTTTGAAAGGATCCTTCCGTCTGCCTTTTTCTATCTGTACTTCAAATGTTCAATAAAATTAGGAGGACAGCGGCTTAAGCCGCTGTCCTCCCTTTGCTAAGGAACGCTATTCTATAGCAGTCTCTTTTTTATAAATACCGGATGAATTATCTACCGAACTGGCAGTCGTTGTTTCCGCTGTCAGAGGTCCACATCTCAAGCATGTTGATAGGATCGTTGAAGTCTGCGATCCAGCCGTTGCGGGCTACGTCGTAGTTGCCGGCTTTACGCTCATTCAGGAATACGTTCCAGTCAGAGGTCTCGATGGTCAGGTTGATGCCGATTGCAGCGAAATCCTGCTGAAGAGCCTCACCGATTGCCACGTTGGACTCACCTTCATTGGTCAGGTAGCTCAGATTCAGCGGTGTGCTGTCAGAAAGCATACCGTCTTCTGTGAACTCAAAGCCTGCCTCTGTCAGAAGAGCTCTTGCCTCTTCTACGTTTGCATCGTATGCATCGTAGGAAGGATCATAGTATCCTACAGCAGCCTCGTTGGGATATGTGTAAGCGTCGTCATTCTCACGGAATACGCCGCCGTTGCCGTCGTTCATACCAGCGGGAACGAAGGTGTTGGCCGGAACCTGTCCAGTCTGTCCGATATTCTCACAGATGAACTCACGGTCAACCAGAAGAGCCAGAGCTTTTCTCATAGCGTTAGCCTGCTCCGGAGTCTTGCCTTCGAAGATGGGGCTGTTTACGTTAAATGCTACATAGTAGGTACCAAGCTGGTCTACACTGTGGAATTCCGGATTGTCCAGAAGAGCTGCCACTTCGTCTGTGGGGATGGTATCCTCAAAGTCGATGTCGCCTGCCTGGTAAGCAGCGTAGATTGCGGTTGCATCCTCGCTGAGCATGAAATGAAGCTCTTCGATCTTCACTTCGTCTGCTCTGTAGTAGTTGGGGTTCTTTACATAAATCATGCTCTCGCCGTGTTTCCACTCCTTAAGAGTGTAAGCGCCGCTGGTTACGAAGCCTGCCTCCTGAGCCCATGCGCCAGGTGTGGTCTCCCATCCCTCTGCGCCTTCAACACTTGCCTGGGGTACTACGTAGTATGCGGGGAACGCACACAGATCCAGGAAGTATACACAGGGAGCTGTAAGGTTTACAGTAAGGGTCTTGCCGTCTTCGCTGGCTGTAACGTCAAGATCCTCTCCGTTTCTTGCGATTACGTCAAACATGTAGGAGTAGTCTGCTGCAGTCTGAGGATCCGCTGCACGCTTCCAGGAGTATTCTACATCCTTAGCGGTCAGTTCGGAACCATCACTGAACATCAGGCCGTCTCTCAGAGTGAAGGTATAGGTCAGACCGTCCTCGCTTACTTCATAGCTCTCAGCAAGATCCGGCACTACTTCACCATTCTCATTGTATGCGAAAAGTCCTGCGAAGCTGTTTACAGCCAGGCATGCGCCGTCAACCGTAGAGTTCAGGGCGGGATCCAGCTTATCCGGCTCACTTGCCAGGTTGATGCTCAGGGTCGTGTTGTCGCCGAAATCAGCGAACATAAAGTATTTAAATCCGTAGAGGTTGCTGTAAACGCCGGTCAGGCCGTCTCTCTGCAGATAAATGTCATTGTAGTAGTACAGGGGAAGGATTGCTCCTGTCTCCATCAGCATATCCTCTGCCTCATGAAGCATAGCCTCACGCTTTACAGAATCAGTCTCTACTCTGATCTGTGCAATCAGATCATTGTAAGCCTGCCAGTCGGGAGCTGCCTCAGAAGACTTCTCAGCCACTGCTCCAGTCACTGCTGCGCTCTCTTCTGCTACCTCAGTTGCATCCTCTGCAGCCTCGGTCTCTTCCGCTGCGGCTTCTGTAACAGCCTCGGTCTCCTCTGCTGCGGCTTCTGTAACAGCCTCGGTCTCCTCTGCCGCTTCCGTTTCCTCTGCTGCGGCCTCGGTCACTGCTTCTGTAACAGCTTCCGTCTCCTCAGCAAATGCGGAAGATACCGGAGCAACGGCAGTAACTGCTGCTAATGCCAGAGCCATAAGTTTCTTCTTTTTCATACTTCTTACCTCCGTATAAATTTTTTGCAGTTTTTTAACTGCGTTTAGTTTAAAGGATTTCTCCTGCAAACTCATTTTTCAGTGCAAGTATACCACTATTTGTTCCAACATGCAACAAAATGTCCGTTGCCTCTATCTTCCAAAGGCGGGCACTCCTTGGCACACTTCTCCGTGGCATATCTGCATCTGGAGCGGAAGGCGCATCCCGTAGGCATATTCATAGGACTCGGCACGTCTCCTTCCAGAATAATCCGCTGCTGGGTCCTGGCCGTGTTGGGGTCGGGAACCGGCACTGCGCTCAAAAGCGAGATCGTATACGGATGTTTGGGCTGTTCATAGACTTCGTCAGCATCCCCGATCTCCACGATTTTTCCCAGGTACATTACCGCAATTCTGTCTGAAATGTGGCGCACGATCAGCAGGTCGTGGGCGATAAACAGGTAAGCGACTCCCAGCTTATGCTGAAGATCCTCGAACATATTCACCACCTGGGCCTGGATAGATACGTCCAGGGCGCTGACCGGCTCATCGCAGACAATAAACTTGGGGTTTACTGCCAGCGCCCTTGCGATTCCAATTCTCTGTCTCTGTCCGCCGGAGAACTCATGGGCATACCTTCTGGCATGCTCCGCATTCAGTCCCACCAGCTCCATCAGCTCCAGAATCTTTTTCCTCCGCTCTTCTTTTGTCGTATACAGCTTGTGTACGTCCAGAGGCTCCCCGATGATATCCTCCACTGTCATCCTGGGATTCAGAGAAGAGTAGGGATCCTGGAACACCATCTGCATCTCCTTGCGAAGGTGAAGCATGTTCTGGGCCGTTACTTTTTCACCGTTAAAAAGTACTTCTCCCCCCGTAGGCTCATACAGACGGAGCAGCGTGCGGCCTACAGTCGTTTTTCCGCAGCCGGATTCTCCTACCAGGCCCAGGGTCTCTCCCGCTTTGATCTGAAAAGACACCCCGTCCACAGCTTTTAGGTAGGTCTTTTTCATAAAACCTGTGCTGATAGGAAAATACTGTTTTAAATCTTTAACCTCTACCAGATATTCACTGCTCATACTTGTGTACCTCCTGCCTGTTCTTCCGCCATCTGCTTTACATTCATCCAGCAGGATGCGCTGTGAGTATCGCTGAGTGACAGTTCTTTTGGCTTCTCTTCCAGGCAGATCTTCATAGCCTGGTCACACCGGCTGCAGAAAGCACAGCCCTTAGGCATATTCAAAAGATTGATGGGCGTACCGCTGATGGGAACCAGCCGCTCCTTACTGTTATTTACATTGGGAATTGAGCGCAGCAGCCCTTTCGTATATTCGTGCTTGGGATCATAGAAGATATCGTCCGCCGTCCCTCTCTCGCAGACGCTTCCGCCGTACATAACGATGATCTTGTCACACATGTCCGCAATGACGCCCAGGTCATGGGTCACCATGATAATAGCCATCCCCAGTGTCTTCTGAAGCTTCTGCATCAGCTCCAGAATCTGTGCCTGGATCGTCACGTCCAGAGCCGTGGTAGGCTCGTCGGCAATCAGGATATCCGGTTCGCAGGCCAGAGCCATGGCGATCATCACCCTCTGACGCATACCGCCGGAAAGTTCATGGGGATACTGCTTAATTCTGCGCTCCGGCTCATTTACGCCTACCAGCTTCAGCATCTCCACCGCCCGCTCTCTTGCCTGGGCACGGTTCTTGTCCGTGTGCAGCAGAATCGCCTCCATAAGCTGGTTTCCCACAGTAAAGACCGGATTTAAGCTGGTCATGGGATCCTGGAAAATCATACTGCATTTTTTCCCACGGAAGGAAGCCATCTGCTTTTTCGTATATTTGGTAATATCCTCTCCCCGGTAAAGTACCTGGCCAGAGGTTATTCTGCCGTTTTCCGCCAGAATCTGCATAATGGAGTACGCAGTAACACTCTTTCCTGAGCCCGACTCCCCTACGATTCCCAGCACCTCTCCCTCGCGGAGATTAAACGATACGCCGTTTACAGCCTTCACCTCTCCCGAATCCGTAACAAAGGAAGTGTGAAGATCTTTTACTTCCAATAAATATTCTCTCTTCTCGTCCGCCATTCCATTACCTCCTCAGTTTCGGGTCAAAAGCATCCCGCAGGCCGTCGCCCAGCAGGTTAAAGGCCAGTACAATCAGACAAATCATCAGCGCCGGGAATACCAGCTTATACGGGTAGCTCTGAAGTCCTTCTCTGGCCGCATTTGCCAGGGAACCCAGGGAAGGCATGGGAGCCTGTACACCCAGTCCCAGGAAGCTTAAGAAGCTTTCCGTAAAGATTGCCGAAGGAATCTGAAGAGCCGTGGAAATAATGATGACACTGATACAGTTGGGCAGGATATGCTTTCTGATAATCCGCCCCGGCTTCGTCCCGATGGCTCTGGCAGCCAGAATGTATTCATTTTCTTTTACTGAGAGAATCTGGCCTCTCACAAGCCTGGCCATACCTACCCAGTACAGGAAGCCGAACACCAGGAACAGGGAAAGCATGTTGGTTCCGACCTTGGCGAAAACTGTCCCTTCGATGGCGGAGCCCAGAGTCTCCTTCAGCACCACGGACAGCAGGATTACCATAAGCATGTCAGGCAGGGAGTATATGATATCCACAATACGCATCATAATCAAATCCGTCTTCCCGCCCACGTAGCCGGATATACTGCCGTACAGCAGTCCGATCACCAGCACGATAAGGCTGGCGAAAAGCCCTACCAGCAGAGACACTCTTGTTCCGTAGAGAACCCGGACAAAATAGTCACGGCAGAGTTCATCCGTTCCGAGAATATGCGGGAAAAGCTCCCCCCCCTCATCGATGTATTTCTGCTCTGTCTCAGACCAGGTAAAGGGAGCCAGGTTCTTCGCTCTCTTATCCCTTCTTCCGTCAATGGAAATCATCTCATCGTAGCTGTAGGGAACCACCATAGGCCCGAAAGTAGCCAGAAGGATTACCAGCACCAACACGATAATACTTCCCACGGCCAGGGGATTTTTCATGAGCTTGCGCATACCATCTTTAAAAAAGGTGGTGGACTCGCTCATAACCTCCTGCTGGGCCTTCTCTTCCTCTGAAGCCAGTTCAAATTTCGACAGGTCCATCTGAAGACTCAGCGGATTTTTCTTTGGAATATTATTTTCGTTCTGCATTCGTCCATCTCCTTTTTATTTAAACGTAATTCTGGGATCCACCAGCTTATAAACCAAATCGCTCAGCAGATTCATGATAACCATCATCACCGCCAGGAAAATGGTGGTAGCCATAATCAGGGGGTAATCCCGGTTGGTGATCCCGTCCACCATCTGTGTCCCCAGTCCGCCGATGGTGAAAATATTTTCTACTACAAGGCTTCCCGTAAGGATATAGGCCACCATGGGACCCACATAGGTAATAACCGGAATCAGAGCGTTTCTCAGAGCGTGCTTAAAGATCAGCTTCCACTGAGCAACTCCTTTCGCCCTTCCCGTTCTTACGTAATCCTGGCTCAGGGCGTCCAGCATACTGGTTTTCGTCAGACGGGTGATGTAAGCCATGGGGTAGATGGACAGGGCAATCACCGGAAGGACGTAGTTAGGACTCGATGAACTCCATACCGGGAACCATTTCAACTGTATACAGAATACCAAAAGCAGCAGCGTGGCCAGAACGAAGCTGGGTACGGCAGCGCCCAGAGTGGAGAAAAAGATAATCAGACGGTCCGGAAGCTTGTTCCTCATAAGGGCTGCCAGGCTTCCCAGGACAATCCCACAGACTATGGCTATCACAGCCGCCATTCCTCCCAGTCTTGCCGAAATCACCGCCGCATCTGAAATAATCGTGCTGATCTCTCTTCCTGTCTTCAGGGAAACACCGAAATCTCCGTGCACCAGATTCTGAAGATACAGCACAAACTGGGTGGTAACTGGTTTATCCAGATTATACCTCTCCATCAAAACTGCCTGTACATCCGGGCTCAGGGCTTTCTCAGAATTGAACGGGCCTCCCGGAATCGCATTCATAGCAAAAAATGTAATGGCACAGATGATAAATACCGTTACAAACGCTAACAATACTCTCTTCACCACGTACTTAGCCAAGCGTATCACTCTCCTTCGTTTTTTCTCTCTTTACATATGTCCACCGTAGAAAGACACTATCATTTAATATACTCAATTTCCGTTTTTTTGTCAACGCTTTTCCCTGCCTTTTAGGCATCAATTTTATCTCCAAATATCGAAATTGATTTCCTTATAGAACAGCCTGTGAATCTCTTTCCACTCCCTTGTCTGCGGCAGAATCCACATAAGCTTTGTGGCAATGGCCTCCAGGGTCATATTGTAGGCTTCCAGAAGCCTCTCGTCTTTTTTGAACAGCCTCCCCACCTCGTACACGTCAAGATCGCTCCCCTCCAGGGGAACCTGGGTAGTGGCTACCACCACCACTCCCTGATCCAAAAGCCTTGTGATCCCTTCCCGGAATCCCATTTCCTCAAGGCTGGGGAAGCCTCCGATGCCAAAGCCCTCCAGAATAATTCCATGATACCGTTTGCCAAGTTCCTCCAGAATCCCCGCATCCAGCCCCGGGATCAGCCGCAGGGCAAAGATCTTTTCATCCAGACGGTCATAGACTTTCAAGGGGCCGGCATTTTTTCTGTCAATATAATGCACCACATGATTGTCTCTTATAACAGCTTTATGGGGAAAATCCATACTGGAAAAGGCATTAAAGCTCTTGGTCCTTATCTTTCTGCCCCTGGTTCCGGCAATCACTTCCCCGTTAAAGACAAAGTTCACGTCACTGGCCCTGTCGTCGCAGGCATACAGAATACTCTGGATCACGTTTCCCCTGGCGTCCGAGATATCCTGATCTATAGGTTTTTGGGCTCCCGTCAGCACCACCGGCTTAGGGCCCTCCTGAAGGAGATAGGACAGGGCCGCCGCCGTGTAAGCCATGGTATCCGTGCCGTGAAGCACCACAAATCCATCATATTTTTCATATTCTTCCGCAATCCTGCCGGCTATTTCCAGCCAGTGGCAGGGCTGCATGTTGGAGCTGTCCAAATTCATAAGCTGAACCGCTCCTAATTCACAGTGTTTCCGAATCTGTGGTACATAATTCAAAAGCTGTTCCAAAGTCAGCTCCGGAACAAGCCCTTCCTTTCCCTCCCGGCAAGCTATGGTGCCTCCGGTGGCAATCACTAAAATACGTTTCATATGGGTTCTCCTAATGACTTCTAAAATTTCACAACGAATCTTGTTGACATTCTTTTCATGATATGGTATAAATATGTGGTGAGTCACCACATAGGGGTTTGGTCAAGTGGTATGACAGGAGTCTCCAAAACTCTTAGTGGGAGTTCGATTCTCTCAACCCCTGTAAAACGCTGGGATTTCTGGTTTGGAAATCCCAGCGTTTTTTTCTTACGCTTTTCCCATGACAGCCTGCACCGCTTCCCGCACGGTCCTGACTCCCAGGATGCGCACTCCCGGTATGCGTTCCGCCTGTTTTTTACAGGAGGCCGGCAGAATCACTGTCTCAAAGCCAAGCTTGGCCGCTTCCTGCACCCGCTGGGCCGCCATGCTCACGGATCTGACCTCGCCGCTGAGTCCTACTTCTCCAAAAGCGATCACCTTGTCGTCCACGGGCACGTCCCGCAGGCTGGAGGCCACGGCCAGCACAATCCCCAGATCCAGGGCCGGTTCATTCATGCGGATCCCTCCAGCGATATTTACGTACACATCGGCGGCGGAAAGCCGCAGGCCGGCACGTTTCTCCAGAACGGCCAGGAGAAGATTGACCCGGTTTATGTCTGTCCCTGCCGCCGTTCTTCTGGGAAAGGCCAGGCTGCTCTGGCACACCAGAGCCTGCACCTCCAAAAGCACGGGCCTGGTTCCTTCCATGGTGCAGGCCACCACAGAACCGGATGCGCCCTGAGGTTTGCCCTCCAGCATATATTCGGAAGGATTCTTTACCTCCCGCAGGCCCTCCTGGCACATTTCAAATACGCCGATCTCATTGGTGGAGCCGAAACGGTTCTTCACCCCCCGCAGCACCCGGTAGGAGGCATGACGGTCCCCTTCAAAATACAGCACCGTGTCCACCATATGCTCCAGAACCCTGGGACCGGCCACCACCCCTTCCTTGGTCACGTGGCCCACAATAAATATGGAAATCCCGCTTCCCTTTGCAATCTGCATCAGGATATTCGTGGATTCCCTCACCTGGGAAACGCTGCCGGGAGCCGATGCCACCCCATCATTGTACATGGTCTGGATGGAATCAATGATCACCACTTTAGGATTCGTCCTGAGAATGGCTTCTCGTATGGCCCCCAGATCCGTCTCACACAGCAGAAGCAGGGAATCTGTAAATTCTCCCATCCGGTCGGCTCTGATTTTAATCTGCTGAAGAGATTCCTCCCCGGAGATGTAAAGCACTTTCTCCCCGGCGGAAGCCAGATTCCTGCATACCTGCAGAAGAAGGGTCGATTTTCCAATGCCGGGATCTCCACCCACCAGCACCAGGGAGCCCTGGGTGATCCCGCCTCCCAGCACCCGGTCCAGCTCCTCCATGCCGGTACCCAGGCGAAGGGAAGCGTCCACGGAAATCTCTCTCAGATACCGTGGATGCGGCGCCTCCTTCCCCGAAAGCGCCGCACCTGTATTTTTTCTTCCCGGAGCCGCTGCCGCCGGCTCCTCCGCAAATGTATTCCACTCCTTGCAGGCAGGACACTGTCCCATCCATTTAGGAGACTCGAATCCGCAGTTCTGACAGAAAAATAACGTCTTTGTCTTTGCCATTTACAGCTTCACAACCTTTACCGGCACCTGATCCGCAGCGCCTACCTCCACGCTCAAAACCAGCTTGCCGCCCATCTTTGTAGTCATCGTGCCTACATTCTTGTCATGAATGTAGATCTTGTATTCCGCATCTTCCTCAAGGCCGAGAATGATCTGTGCATCCTTGTCTCCCTCTACCTCAAAAGATACGCCGTTTTCCGTAGCGTGAAAATTCCTGACCGCAGTACCGGGAACGGATTCATAGAGAAACATTCCGTTCTTCTCCAGTTTCGTAATGTCAGCATACGTCTTCACCTTGTAGACATCCCCGCCGAACTCGAAATCAGAGCGCTTTGATTTCTCCGCAAGTTCATAATTTCCAAAGCTTAATGTGCCGTTCTCTTCTGTGCGTATCAGCTCTTTAACTCCTGACATTTTCATGCCCCTCCTGATTTTGTTTTTCATGGTTTACTCTTACGTTTTTTGACCTGAAGCCTTTGAAAAGCCTCCGCCGTTTAGAGGTATCTTACCATAAACGGCAGTGAAATTCCACCCTTTTGCATCTGAATCTTCCATCCGCATTTATTAATATGATGTCGATGTCAAAAGCCCTGTCCCCCTTTTATGCTCATATCGGGGCGGGTCAAAAGCCCTTTCGCCCACCTATGAGCAAGCTCATGTGGGCTTAGGCTTTTTGACCCTGGCATCTTATTTTTCTATAGAAAATTCTATCTTTCCCTTCTTCAGGGAGGCAAGAACCACGTCTCCAGGCCCGGCTTCCCCGGACAGAAGCTCTTCCGCCAGAGGATCTTCCAGCTTCGTCTGGACAGCCCTGCGCAGAGGTCTCGCCCCGTATTTTTCATCAAATCCCGCCTCGGCAATATGGGTCTTCACAGCAGGACTCACCTTCAGGCGGATTCCCGTCTGCTGCAGGCAGCGGTTCTGAAGCTCTTCAATAATCAATCCCGCAATACTCTTGATCTCATCTTTCGTCAGGGAATGGAACACAATCGTCTCATCAATCCTGTTTAGAAACTCCGGCTTAAAGATCCGCCGAACTTCTTCCATGACGCTTCCCTTCATGGTCTCATAATCCTTCTTCACATCCCCTGAAGCGCCAAACCCCAGATGCTTCGGCGCCATAATGGACTGGGCTCCGGCATTGGAAGTCATGATCAGGACCGTATTCTTAAAATCAATCTTCCGCCCCTGTCCGTCGGTAATATGCCCCTCGTCCAGAACCTGGAGAAGAATATTGAATACGTCTGGGTGGGCCTTTTCGATCTCATCGAAAAGCACGACGGAATAGGGATGGCGGCGCACTTTCTCAGAGAGCTGTCCTCCCTCCTCATAGCCCACGTACCCAGGCGGGGAACCCACCAGCTTAGATACACTGTGCCGCTCCATATACTCTGACATATCAACCCGAATAATAGCCTGTTCGCTGCCGAAAACAACGTCCGCCAATGCCTTGGCAAGCTCTGTCTTTCCCACACCCGTAGGCCCCAGGAAAAGGAAGGAGCCCATGGGCCTGGCAGGATTTTTCAGGCCGGATCTTCCCCTGCGTATGGCCCTGGCCACCGCCTGAACAGCCTCTTCCTGTCCGATCACACGCTGATGCAGAAGACGGTCCAGCTTTAAAAGCCTGCGGCTCTCGGAACCAGCCAGCTTCTGCACCGGTATCTTGGTCCACACAGACACTACTTCCTCGATATCCTCCCGGGAAACCTCCTCCGCACAGGAATCCTGCCGATTCTGGAGCTTTTCTCTCTGGCGCTTCAGCTTTTGCTCCGCTTTTTCTTTTTGGCGGTTGTACTCTCTGGCAGCTTCAAATTCCCCCTGCTTCACCGCCTCTTCCCTTTTCTCTAACAGCTCCTGGTATTCCTTCTCCAGCTTCTGCAGCCCTTCGGGCATCTTAAAGTACCCAAGCTGCCGTTTGGATGCGGCCTCATCCATCAGGTCGATGGCTTTATCCGGCAGAAAACGGTCGTTGATGTATCTTGAGGAAAGCTTTACCGCCGCCTCCAACGCCTCATCTGAAATCTTCACCCGGTGGTGAGCCTCATAGGCAGGCCGAAGTCCCTTCAGGATGGTCAGGGCCTCTTCCTGGGTAGGCTCTTCCACGTAGACCGGCTGAAATCTTCTCTCCAGGGCAGGATCTTTTTCGATATATTTTCTGTACTCTCCCACCGTGGTGGCGCCGATGAGCTGGATCTCCCCTCTGGACAGGGAGGGCTTGAGAATATTAGAGGCATCCATGGCCCCCTCCGCTCCGCCGGCCCCAATGATGGTGTGGATCTCATCCACAAAGAGAAGGACTTCCCGGCTGCCGGCCACCTCCCGGATAATCCTCTTAATCCGCTCTTCAAACTCTCCCCTGTACTTGGACCCGGCCACCATGCCTGCCATATCCAGGGTTACTACCCGCTTGCCCTGCATAGGCTCCGGAACAAGGCCGCTGACAATCCTCTGGGCAAGGCCCTCCACAATGGCCGTCTTTCCCACGCCGGGCTCCCCAATAAGGCAGGGATTATTCTTCGTCCGCCGGCTGAGGATCTGGATCATCCGGTTAATCTCCTGCTCCCGTCCCACCGTCACGTCCAATCTGTGGTTTCTGGCCTGCTCCGTAAGGTCCGTGCTGTACTGATCCAGTACCGGCGTACTGCTCTCGCCGCCGTTCTTGACATCCCGCAGAAGCTCCTTCATCTTATCCTCGGAGATCCCCAATACCTCCAGCACTTCCACATAGAGCTTCTGGAGATTGATCCCCATGGTATACAGAAGCCTGGCAGCCGCACATTCCACATCTTTCAGAATCGCCAGCAGGATATGTTCCGTTCCCGCCAGGGCATCCCCCACAATATGGGCCTCATCTATGCTGCTCTCCAAAATACCGGCCGCTCGGGGCGTCCACTCTCCCTTTTCTTTTACTGTCATCCCGGAACCAGGTGCGATAAGCTGGTCGATCAAGGCCAGAAGCTTCTCTTCGTCCACCTTATTCTCCCGAAGGATCACGCCTCCCGTTCCCTCCGGCTCCCGAAGAAGCCCGATCAGCAGATGCTCTGAACCGGCATAGCTGTGTCCGCACTCCCTGGCCGCTTCCCGGGCCAGCTTCTGCACCTGAAGAGCGTTCTGTGTATATCTGCTCTGCATTAAAATTCCTCCTGATTACAATACTCGTCATAAATCTCATCCACAATCCCGTGGATCTCCCCCCGGGAGATATGCTTGCAGATGCCTTTAGCAAGAAGTACGTGTAGCCTGGCTCTCAATTCCTCCAGAGCCTGGCTCTTATTGGCATCCAGGGCGACTATAGCCCCCCGGCGCCGGTCAATGGAAAGGAACCCTTCCTGCCTCAGCAAACCGTAAGCTTTATTTACCGTATGCATATTAATTCCGATATCCTCTGCAAGCTGGCGCACCGAAGGCAGAGGATCTCCCTCCCGCAGCATAGACGATGCGATTCCCAGGACAATCTGGTTCCGCAGCTGCATATAGATGGCTTCCTCACTCTGAAAATCTATCTCAATCAGCATAGCGCCTCTCCTCCTTTGTGATATGGATAGTATAACAGTCTTTTTTCTCTTGTCAACCCTGTTTTTCCTGAAGCAACAGCAACGCCGAAGGCGCTTTCCGGCACCTTCGGCATTTTGTTTTAGAGATCTATCATGTTAATTTCCACGTCGTTTTCTTTTGTGTCCGTGGGCGGTTCATATTTTGCCGCCGGCTCCGGCTTCTGATATTCCGGCATTTTCTTTGCTTTCTTCCTGGCTCTGGAGGGCTTTGGAACCTGCTCTGGATCATCCCTGAGCGGTTCCGGCTCCGAAGGCGCCGCCGGCTCCTGTTCAGTCTCCTGCTCCGGCATCTGCCATTCCTCTCCTTCAGGGTAATAGGAAGAATCCTCCCCCTGGTATCCGTCGTAAAGCTCTTCTTCCTCCGGCTCTTCTTTTCTGCGCTTCTTCTTTTTCTTCTTCTCTTTTTTAGGCTTTCTGTCTTCCTCCGGCATCTCTTCCGGGGTATAGCCGTACTCCCTGTAGGACTCCAGCTCCGTCTTTAAATCCTTTTTCTTCAGAAGCAGATTTACCACAACGAAGAGAAGGATCACGCAGAACGCAATCATTCCATAGAGAATCCACTGGAGAAGCTCCACTCGGTCACGGTAGCTGCTGGTCTCTTCCCGCAGGGTTGAGATTGTGTTTTCCGTAGCCGTAAGAGATTCCCGTGACACAGTGACATACCGCGGATCTTCCGTCTCCGTTTCTGTCTCGGTCTCCGTCTCCGTTTCTGTCTCCGTCTGCGCCTGGCTCTCGCTCTGGGGCGCCGCTCCGGCGCTCTCATCCGGCGTTACATAGAGGTAGTATGTACACTGGGAGCCGTTTGCAGCTTCCACGGTAATGGAAACCGTCCCCGCCCCGTTTTCCAGAGTTGTTCCTGAAATGTCCGTAATCGTGGCTGTGGGGTTCGATGTCACCGGATCCAGGGAAAGCTCCGTTGTGCCCGCTGGAACCGTCACATTGTACTCAATGGTACTGTACAAAAACTCCGGTGATACCGTGACACCCTCTGTGGCAATCCCCAGAGAGGACAGGGAATTGTCCCCAGACGCTTCCTCAGCTAAGGCCACGGCGCCGCACAGCCAGACCAGCATTCCCAGAATGACTGCCGTGATATAACGTATACATCTCGTCTTTTTCATTATCTATACTCTCCTTTTCAGCTTCTGACCGCTCGCTACGCTTCGTCAATCGCCTTTCCGATATCGTTCCTGTAATATTTGTTTTCAAAAGAAACCCACTGAACGGCCTCATAGGCGTTTTTCCTGGCGCTCTTCAAGTCCTCCCCTGTAGCTGTAATTCCCAGCACCCTTCCTCCGTTCGTCACAATGCCTGCCTCTCCCTTGGCAGTGCCTGCATGAAAAGCATAATATCCTGACTTGTCCTTAAAAACATCCAGCCCGGATATAGGATAGCCCTTCTCATAGCTCACCGGATATCCCTTGGAGGCCAGCACCACGCAGACAGCCGCATTATCTTCAAATTCCAGCTCTATCTGATCCAGCGTCCCGTCAATGCAGGCTTCAAACACCTCTACAATGTCGGTCTTCATCCTGGGAAGCACCACCTGGGCCTCAGGATCGCCGAACCGGGCATTGTATTCCAGTACCCTGGGGCCCTCGGGAGTCAGCATCAGCCCGAAGAAAATCACTCCCTTGAAAGGACGTCCCTCCGCCGCCATGGCATCCACCGTGGGCTGGTAAATATGGGCCCTGCAGAATGCATCCACTTCTTTTGTATAGAAGGGACTTGGAGAAAAGGTTCCCATTCCCCCTGTATTCAGGCCCGTGTCTCCGTCTCCAGCTCTCTTATGATCCTGAGCGGAGGTCATGGTGCGGATGGTCTTTCCGTCTACGAAGGACAGCACCGACACTTCCCGGCCGGTCATGAATTCCTCCACTACCATTTTGCTTCCCGCATCGCCGAATTTCCGGTCTTCCATAATAGTGCGGACGCCTTCCCTGGCTTCCTCATGGGTGGCGCAGATCAGCACGCCCTTGCCCAGGGCCAGTCCGTCTGCCTTCAGCACTACGGGGTATTTTGCCGTTTCCAGATAAGCCAGGGCTTCTCCCGGATCCGTAAAGGTCTCATAGGCTGCCGTGGGAATCCCGTACTTTTTCATAAGATCCTTGGAAAAAGCTTTGGAACCCTCCAGGATAGCCGCATTCTTCCTGGGACCGAATACTTTGAGTCCTTTGGATTCAAAGACGTCGACCACACCTCCCACCAGGGGATCGTCCATGCCGATCACCGTCAGATCCACGCCCTTCTCCTGGGCAAAATCCGCCAATCCTTGAAAATCCATGGCCTTTATGTTCACACACTCTGCGTATTCCTCAATGCCGGCATTGCCCGGAGCACAGTAGATTTTATCCACCTTGGGGCTCTGAGCCACCTTCCAGGCTATGGCGTGCTCTCTGCCGCCGCTTCCTACTATCAATACTTTCATCTGTCTTCCTCCAAAATCAAAGCCTTCCCGTCTTCCACAGTCACCCTTCCATTGGCAATGAGATCAATGGCCTTGGGAAGGATCACCCATTCCGCCTCCTGCATCACCCGAAGCTGCAGTTCTTTAGGAGAATCTCCCTGCTTTACCTCCACTGCCTTCTGCAGAAGAATGGGGCCGGTATCTGTGCCGCCGTCCACAAAATGTACAGTGGCTCCTGTCACCTTTACCCCCCGCTTCAGCGCCTCCTCATGAACCTTCAGCCCATAGTAGCCTGTGCCGCAGAAGGAAGGAATCAGAGCCGGATGGATATTGATAATCCGGTTGGGATAAGTTTGCACAATGCTCTCTCCAATGACCACAAGGCAGCCGGCCAAAACCACCAGCTCCGCCCCAGACTCCTGAAGCGTCTTCAAAAGGGCCCTGTCAAACTCTTCCGGCACAGGATAATCCTTTCTGGTAATGCACACGGAAGGGATGCCCGCCTGCCTGGCCCTCTCAAGGGCATAGGCATTTTGATTGTTGCTGATCACCAGAACGATTTCCGTGTTGGTGATCCCTCCGTCCCGGATCCCGTCCAAGATCGCCTGGAGGTTTGTGCCCCCTCCAGATACCATCACTGCCGTCTTCAGCATAATACAACTCCCTTTTCTCCAGCCTGGATTTTTCCGATGGAATATACCTTTTCTCCAGCGGCCTGGGCTGCCTTTGCCGCTGCCTGGGCATCCTGAGGCGATACGGCGATAACCATGCCGATTCCCATATTGTAAGTATTATACATCATTTTCTCTTCAATCCCGCCTTTTTCAGCCAGCAGCCTGAAAATAGGCGGTACCGGATAGCTGTCCTTCTGAATCACAGCCTGTACGCCGTCTTTGAGCATACGGGGAACATTCTCATAGAAGCCTCCCCCCGTAATATGGCTGCAGGCCTTAATCTTCACGCCGCTCTCCTTAATATTTCTCAGAGCTTTTACATAAATCTTAGTTGGGGCCAAAAGGGTTTCCCCCAGGGTGGCTCCCAGCTCTTCATAATATGTCTCCAACGCTTCCCTCTCCATGGGGAAAACCTTTCTCACCAGAGAGAAGCCGTTGCTGTGAACGCCAGAGGAAGCAAGTCCCAGAAGCACATCCCCCTCCTGAAGCTCTTTCCCCGTAATCAGATCCTTTTCGTCTACCACGCCCACTGCGAATCCTGCCAGGTCGTACTCATCCTCTGGATAAAATCCCGGCATCTCCGCCGTCTCGCCGCCGATCAAAGCCGCCCCTGCCTGGGAACAGCCTTCTGCAACTCCCTTTACGATCTGGGCAATCTTCTCGGGATAATTCTTCCCGCAGGCAATATAGTCCAGGAAGAAAAGAGGTTCCCCGCCTGCGCAGGCTATGTCATTTACGCACATGGCCACACAGTCGATCCCCACTGTGTCATGCCGGTCTAAAAGAAAAGCCAGCTTCAGCTTCGTTCCCACACCGTCCGTTCCCGATACCAGGGTGGGCTTCTCCATCCCTTTAAAGGCTTCCATGGAAAAGGCCCCGGAGAATCCGCCGATATTCGTCAGCACCTCCGGCCTCATGGTCTTCTTAATATGTTCTTTCATCAGCTCCACAGATTTATAACCTGCTTCAATATCCACACCTGCGTTCTTATAATCCATCTTTTTCCTCCTGCACAGACAGACCGTCCCTCACCTGACCGTCACTTATTTGCTGTATTCTTTATATCCTTTTTCCTGAAGCTTGGCATCCTTCTTCTGGACCTGCTCCTTTAACTCCCTGGCATAATCCTTCACCTTGGCCAGCAGCTCGGGATCTGACACAGCCAGGATCTTGGCCGCAAGAATTCCCGCATTGGCTCCCCCGTTGATGGCTACCGTGGCCACCGGAATCCCGGAGGGCATCTGGACAATGGAGTACAGGGAATCCTGTCCCCCCAGCGAAGCAGTATGCATGGGAATCCCAATCACCGGCATAGGAAAAATCGCCGCGCACATACCCGGAAGATGAGCCGCCATCCCCGCTCCGGCAATAATCACTTTAAATCCCTTTTCCTCGGCAGTTTTCGCATATTCAAAGAAAACCTCCGGCTCCCTGTGGGCCGATATAATCGTCATCTCATACTCAATCCCAAATTTTTCCAGCATGTCCGCAGCCTTGGCCATCACGGGCATGTCTGAATCGCTTCCCATCACAATCCCTACTTTTGCCATCGTCTTACTCCTTTTTGTTTATTGATTTTTAATTTTACTAAGAGATTCTTCCATTGTCAATGGCTCATTTAGTTCCTCCGTGCCCGGCAGGACGAAATGTCCGTCCTCGATCAGGGAGATCTCTTCCCCAGTCCCGGTCACCACCCGGATAAAATCCAGTTCCTCATAGGGAATGGTAATGTCCGTGTGGCAGTTAAAGTATGCCCTGGAAAAATCCTCCCTGCGAAGCAGAGAAATCTCATTGTCTCTGGCAATGATTTCCTTGCCGTTGTCCATATTAAAGACAGGCACATCCTCCTGCCAGGAAAAACACGTGTCTCCCAGAGCGAAGTGCGGCCCCATCTTCTCCGCAATGAGGATGGGCAGCTTAGCCGCAATGCCGTATTTCTGAGCCATGGCATACGCTGTGGTATTGGTGCCTATGGCAAATTCGCCCAGGGGAAGCGTCTCATGCTGGAACAGGACATTTTCCTTTATATATTCCAGATTCTCCTCTCTGTTTTCAAAGTTCCCGCAGGAATATTCCGTCACCTTTCCATCTTTCAGACGAATCTCCAAGTCCTTGTATAAAAGCCCGGACAGATAAACCTGCGTCACATGGAGAATCCCTTCCGTACCGGAAAGTCTCGGTGAGGTGAACACCTCCCCCACAGGAATATTCACGTCCGCCACACAATTTTCAAACAAGGTCTGGGACGAGGGATCCTCCAAAGGCGCCAGAGCCACTCTCAGATCCGTTCTGTTCTCACCTTTTCCTTTTATATGGACGTATTCCCCCTGATCCAGGGCATCGATTAAATGCTGCTGGATCTTTCTGTATTTTGCCGAATCCAGCGTGTTAATTTTAACCGTCTCCCGGAAGATCTCCTGGAAATTTTCTCCGATCTCGGGAATGGGGAAGGCGATAATCGTAAAGCTTCTCTCGTCTCCCGGAATATACTGGTTCGTAAGCTGTCCCGCCTCCTGGTTCATCTCCACCAGAATCTGCTGCTGTTTTGGAGAAAACTTATACGCCGTATCTTTTGGCTCAGGCACGAACTGTTCTTCCCCGAAAACTTCAATCACGGCTGGGCCGCCATGAACTTTGGCAAGTTCCTTATACTGTTCGTAGACAGTCCGCATCACTCCCAGCTTCCGCTCCATAAATTTCCGATCCAGGAAGAGGGCCTGATCCGCTCTGTGATCGTATTCAAACTGCTTATTGGGAACTGCTCCCGTATACCCGATCCTGGCGCTCTGCCGTTTATTCACCACGCTTGCCGCCGCCCGGTAGATCACGGGTTCAAGGCCTATTGCCCTGAAATTCTTCACAGCCTGGCGCACCATCCGTTCAAATCCCAGATTATAGCGGATATTTACGGTTCTCTTCAGAGAAATATCCTTGCCGTCCACGGCAAAGCCGACCCGGTATCCTTCCGTATACGTATCCGCCATAGCCTGCACTTCCTCCTGGCTGAGGCTGTTCAGGAAACGGGCTGTCTCCAGCTCATTCTCTGACACATACTCTCCATACCGGTACAGGTATCGAAGATCCTCAAGATCCGATTCCATGAGAATTTTCAGTGCGAAATCCAGGGAGGGATCCACGGATTCCCGAATCCGCCTCCCCACAAAAAGCTCGCTGTAATCGCTGGCAAACCAGTACAAAATATCCCGGAGTTCTTTGGGCGTGGGAAGCTCTTCCTGCTCAAAGCAGTTATAAACTTCGATGAACAGCTCCAGATGCACCACTGTCTCTTCCAGACATCCCTCGAAAATGTAAACAATCAGGGAACGCAGCTCCGTGTAAAGAAATCCAAGAAGCTTCCCGTACTCTCCCCCCAGAATCTCCTGGGCGTAATCGGGATTGCCAAAGGAAGATCCATACTGCTGGGGAAGAATATCCTCATACAGCTCCCTGTTCTTCTCCTGCCACTGCTCCAGAGTGTACGTTTCTGTCTCCCCGGATTCCAGGGCCTCCTTCCAGGCAGCCATCTGGGCCAGAAACTTTGCAGTTTCCCTGAAAAAATTGTAAAAGGGGGCAGGAACCGTCTCTTCCCCGCAGATCTCTGAAATCCGCCGGGAAGCCAGACAGTACCGCTCCCTCAAAATCTCGTCCAATTCCATATTTTTATCCATCTATGAACCTTCTTTCCCTGTGGTCTTTTAGGCAGATGCCAGGCCGATGCACACAATAAAGAACCAGGCCGCTATATCCACTGCGCTTAAAATGGTTCCGAATCTTGCCAGAAAGTAAGACTTGCAGTCGTCTTTAAAACTGGCGAAGCCATAGGCCAGCCCGCACACGGCTGACGCAATTCCCAGAAAGCCCACGGCTCCGATCCAGGCTCCCACCTGCCCCTTCAGAAAGAAGGACACCAACAGCAGAACCAGCAGAACGATGACAGAGCACAGAGAAAGGCCCATGGCCATCACGCTGTTCCCTGAGTACTTTTTCTCCACAAAAGAATAAACCTGTTTTTTTGCCATCTCACGGCTCCTTTTCCCGGGCATTCTGGGCCTACCAGCCTTTTTTAAAAGTCCGTACTCCCCGTATCATCGTAAAGAACAGGAAATAGCCCAGCAGTCCGCCCAGTGTATTCAAAATCATATCGTCAACGTCGAAGCTTCCCACACAGAAAATCAACTGTGAAATCTCCACCAGGGCGCTGATCTCAAAGCTGAGGATCCCTACCTTCCATCCCCGCCTTACGCTCCGGGCGAATACAGGAAGCAGCATTCCAAAAGGCATAAAACCGATCACATTTCCTGCCAGATTCAAAACCACGTACTCCACTCCCAGGATCTTCCAGTAACGGACGCACCGCATAATTTCCTGGAAGGGGCGAAGGTTGCAGCTGCGGTACAATCCCTCGCCGGTTCTTCCGAATCCTTCCGCAAAAAACAGAAAATAGATCAGTCCCACTACATATATGCCGAATAAAACTCCGCCGGATATTTTGATTCCTCTTTTAACTGCCGCTTCCATCAGATTACAACTTTTCTTCTGCTCTGAAGCAGCTTCGCTCCGCTTACCACCAGCAGAACGCCTGTGGTTATCCCGGTAACAAGGGTGATAATCCCAATGGCAAGGCTCCCTGCCCCTGCATTGGTGATCGTTTTAAAGGTTTTCTCATCCATAGCAGCACCTCCGGTTTTACTGTTAAGCTGTTACCTATTTTACCCCATATTGCTCATAATAAGCATCTATGGCGGCCTTTATCTGATCGTCTATAATCACTCGCCCTTTGTATTCCCTTCCGTAGAGGTACTCTACCACTTCCTCCATGGTTACGATGGCGTTCGTCCTGAACCCATACAGCTCCTGGATCTCGTCCAGGGCACACTTGCCGCCTCCCTTTCCGACTTCCATGCGGTTTAAAGATACCATCAAGCCGACGATCTCCACGTCTGCGGCGCCTTTAACCTTGGGCACGGTCTCCTCCATGGACTTCCCGGAAGTCGTCACATCCTCAATCATGATAACCCTGTCCCCGTCCTTCAGTTTGCTCCCCAGGAAGCTCCCCTTATCTGCGCCGTGGTCTTTTTCTTCTTTTCTGTCTGAGCAGTAACGAACCTCTTTTCCATACAGCTCACTGTAAGCAACGGCTGTCACGACTCCCAGGGGAATTCCCTTGTAAGCCGGGCCGAAGAGTACGTCGAAATCATCTCCGTAGGTGCTGTGAATCGCTTTTGCATAATATTCTCCCAGCCTTTTTAACTGGGAACCAGTCACGTATCCTCCCGCATTCATAAAGAAAGGAGATTTCCGGCCGCTTTTAAGCGTAAACTCCCCAAACTTCAGCACATCGCTGTCAACCATAAACTCGATAAATTCCTGTTTGTACGCTTCCATATCTCTAAATCCTCCTGCATTTATGGGCTTTTGCACTATTAAATCTTTTCAATTCTACCATAGTTTCCTGTTTATTTCAATCGAGGAAAACCTGCTTTCAGGGTTGTTTCACGAAAGCATTTCTTGAAACAACCCTGAATATCAAAAAGAACATCTTGCTCCCAAACAGACAATTTGATAAAATAAATCAAGACACTTATTGGCATATATCAATCACACAAAAAAGTAACCGCCCCTCTTGCCAAAGGAAATGCGGTTACTCTTTTGTAACCATATAAACTTGGACTGACCGTCCATCAAGTAGTGTCTTTTTTCTAGTTTCATTCTAGCAAACATCATTTCAGATGTCAACTTTCACACACTTAAATTTCCGCTCCGCTAGAGATTTTAAGGTTTTTCGCTTCTTATTTATAAAAGGCGATGTAGCCCGCCTCCGTGGGATGGTCAGCAATCAAAACGTCTTTTTCTTTAAGAACCCGAAGGGCAATCATGATATCCGCTCCAGCAAGTATAAAATTGACAATCATCGTGAGAACAGAAAATGTTCCCGGATATAGGAACAAGAAAATTAAACTGGCACCGCCTAATACTGCAAATGGCAGAAGAACTCCAACCAAATATTTCCTTTTGCTCAAAGCCGCCCGGCAGGCACAGCTTGGCATAAATGCGCTGATGTTAAAATGCACAGCATCCCACCCTTTCCTACTGGACAGAGCCCATCCAATTCCATGAAAAAGCTCATGCAAGATGACTGAAACGACTGTAATTCCAATAAAAACAGCATAGAAACTGACCCCTGCAACCTCCGATAGATAAGCCCTGTCAATCAGCAGGAAACGATAGGCCAGCCCAAACGCCAGTACAAAAGGCAAGGCATACAGAGTACCTTTAACTATAGCCTGCGCTGATGTTATGGTTACTCTCCTTTCCCTGTAGCCCTGTGCTTTTAGACTTGCTGTTATTTTGTTGAAATCCATATCCTTTTTTCTCCTTTTCATAATGAGTCCTCCGCTTTAAATGATGGGAAAATTACCATTCCCTTATTTGCTTATTTGCTTTTTTTCTTTCTATACTGGAGAAAGACCATCCCAACTGCTGCTGACAGAGATGCAAGAGAGATTTCTATCCATAAGTAAAGACTGGATGAGTCTCCTGTTTCTGGGCTGTCTGTTCCAGATGCACTGTTTCCTTTATTCTGGCTGCCGCTTCCGGCATCTTTTCCCAGAGTAGTTTCCATGGCGTTTTCTGTCTCAGACTCGCTGCCTTCCGTGGCTTGTTCTGTCTCGGATTCATTGCTTTCCGTGGTTTGTTCTGTCTCAGACTCATTTTCTTCTGTGGCTTGTTCTGTCTCAGACTCGCTGCCTTCCGTGGTTTGTTCTGTCTCGGATTCATTTTCTTCTGTGGCTTGTTCCGTTTCGGATTCACCGCTTCCCTCTGCAAATACAACCCTGACCTCAGTGCCGTCTTCATAGACCGGCTCCGCTATATACGTATAGTCTGACACTTCCCCTGTTACATCTTTCCCATTATAGCGCACTTCCGCCAATTCCCATCCTTCTTCCGGGATGATTTTCCATGCTGTTTCTTCCAAGCGGGGGATCTGTACCTGCACACTGGCCGTTCCGCTTTTATAACTCTGTCCATTTACCGCAACGCTTCCCTGGCCATCTATTATAAGTGCCGCTTCATGACTTTCCGGCACCTGCGCAGAAATAGTCGTGGAGGAAGAGTTTCCGGATGTCTGCTCCTGTGCCCAGACATCAGCCGGAAGAAACAGGCATACGGACAAAACAAACACGGCTGCGCCAGTTATCCATCTTTTTATACTCAAAATATGTTCTCCTTTCTTTGGGCCATGTCAATCTCTCACGGTTATTCCCTTATAAGCTCCGCTGTAAATACGATATTTCCCTGGTATTCTCCGCCCTTCGCCTGATTCCAATCCTCCGCAGCAATATCTACACTGAGCTGCAGCTCCTTGGGCTCTGCGGCTCTCAGTTCCGTTTCGCTCCAATCGGCGGCTTGAAATTCCACTGCGCCGCTCATCAGCTTGTAGGGCAGATTCGTATTCTGTACGGCATTATGCAGGGCATTCAGCTCCGCTTTGACCGTTACTTTCTGCATAGGCCGGACGTTTCCCGTTACCTTTAAGGTCCCGTTTAAGTCCGTAGAAGTGCTGTTAAAGACAATCTCTGTCTTTGAAGGAATCGTAAGGGTGTAAGTGGATTCCACATAAGCGTTCAGCTCCATAGTTTTGCTGTCGGCAGCCGAAACGCTCACCGGCAGGGCCATTATCCCCACCAGCGCCATGGCCGAAAAGCTGAATGTCAGTCTCTTTATTTTCATCCATTCTTGTCCTTTCAAATTTAGAATAAACGTTCAGCCATACACAACACGCAGTGCTGCAAGTTTACGGATATGGCAGGCCGAATACTTAAAATTTAATGCTCACGGTGTCGCAATCGTTGTGTCAGTAATATCCGCACTAAAGGTAATCGTTCCGCTGTAGGAGCCTGCTTTTACCTGGGAATTATCTTGTGTTTTCAACGATGAGAAGTTCAGCGTCTTGCTGCCGTCCGTTGTAAATTCCGCAAACGCTTGATTCAGAATAACGGATACGCCTGTCTCCTTTAGAGTCAGGCTGCTCTGCAGGACAGCAGTACCTCCAGTCTGTGTCAGCTCCACGACTCCACTGCCATTAACTCCTGCAGTTACGCTGACCTGGATTTTCCTTCCGGGCGCAAGGTTTACGCCCGTCACACCTACATCAGTGGTCACATCCTGGGTGGTGCTGAGGTTCAGGCCCTGTGCGCTGGCGGGTATGGACAAAACATAACTCTCGCCCTGTGTATAAGTTACTGTCATGTTCTCCGTCTTTGTGTCCGCAGCACTTACCTGCAATACCATCCCCGCAACCAGAGCCATGCTCAAAATCCCTGCCGCTAATTTTTTCTTCATGTTTTCATTCCTCCTGCCATCCGTGGCATCAACATTTTTTATGATATGTTCTCTTTCCCATCGTCCTTCCCTGGACAATCTATTTACTCCAGAACATTTAAAGAAAATTTTATTTCAGAGCCGTTCAGCGGCGTCTGTTCGTCATTCAGCTCGAAGCACTCATATTTCAGGGTACAGTCCTCATATTCCCCGGCTTCAAGCGGTTCATTTAATGTGATCTCATAGATTGCCTTACCCGGCTCCACCAGTTCGCTCTCCCACAGCTTTGTTCCGTCGCTTAGAAGGATGGTCATCTTAAAGTAACAGGTGTTCTGCTCCGGGTTGTAAAGGTTCACGGCCTGCTCTGTAACCCCGGCCTGGAAGTTCATGGCCGCAAAGCCGGGGATGTCAATGGTGTCGGTGTTCTTCTGTCCCGTGTAGGTATCCCGGTCTCCGGTGTAATCCTCCGCGTTTGCGTCCACCTCTGCGGTCGCTTCCGAAGCCGGGGGCGCTTCCTCCTTACCAAACCAGTGATTCCAGTTCATCCCCACGAAGACACCGCCGCCCACAAGGACTACCGCCAGCAGAGCAATCAGGATTGTTTTTACAGTCTTATTCATCAGGTAAATTCCTCCTTATGGCTCGCTGTATGAGATTTCAAAGGTCACCGTCCCGGTGTAAGTTCCTGCCGGGATGGTCTCCGTAGAGGTCGGACTCTCAAAGCCTATTTGTACTGCAGGATCATATTTTTCTTTGAATGCAGCAACGCTCTGCGTTAACTCTGTAAAGTTCTGTCCGTTTACCTTCATCTGCGAAAAAATCGTTGTTGATGGATCATTCTCTCTGGTAAGGGTAAGTGTTCCATCACTGTTAAGACCACTCTTTTCCTTTACATCCACCTGTCCGTCTTCTCCAAGACTCCATCTTTGAGACATATTAGGTTCTATTTCAACTGTATTTCCTACCTTGACGTCTCTCGGAATTGTAATCGTATATACCGGATCAGAGGTCGTAAGATTTTCAAATAACACAGATTCTGAACAGAATGAGTTCTCTGTCGCTGTCCTTCTCACTTCGACGGTATAAACTTTTTTTGCCCCTAGACCTAAGATAAGACTATCTACGGTACAGTCCGTCCACTCTCTAAAAACACTACCACTTGTGTATATTTTGTATTCCTTTGGTTCTGTGCCGGGATAACAAATCCGCAAGCTATCTGCAGAACCTGATTGATCAACAATCAATCCCTGTGGCGGCGCCGGCCTCGCCGGGATGGTGACCGGGGTCGCTTCACTTGCTGCGGTATTACCCATTTCCTTTACCCGGACATAGATGGTATTCTCCGTATCTTTGATATAATCCGTAATGGAACCATTGTTCGCTATAGGAGTACCATCAAAATTCTCCGATGTATTCACTTCCAGCGTGTCGGCAAAAGAAATCGTCTCCGCCTTATAATTGATGGTTACGTCCCCAGCAACGGGTATCGTTGTCACCTCTACACTTATTTTAGCAGAATCAGCATAATAAGCATTTCCAGGCAGATATGTCCACAAATAGTATTTCGTTCCAGACTGTAAATCATAGAATGTCAAGTCGCCGCCGATCCCATCCTGCCACTCAGATGCGTCCGTTCCTGGCACTGTATTCTCTTTTGTAATAGCATACCTCTGTCCCGACACGGTCGGTATCGTGATACTGCTGTCAGTTCGGCTCATATTATCTAAAAAGATGGCCGTTGCGGACTGGCTCTTTTTTTCCACTTTAACGTCATCGTCCAGAGTTCCCGTTCCATCCACATCACCTAGAACTGTAAGTGTTCCACTTCCAGTAATCTTACCATTATTGGTAAGCGTCACATTCTCTGGAATTGTCAAGGAGCCCAATATATTTAAGCTATAATCGTTTGGAATCGTCAAATCTGCTGGCAAGGATACATCTCCATAAACACCGCCCTCGCTAGATGCTTTCGTAATCCAAATACCCCGCTTTACATTTATCTCGCTTGTAGCAAAGCAAATCAATACTGCATCACCGTCAAGCGTGATGGAAGCCGCAGCAACGATATAATCCGACTTCACAACACCTCCCGTAATCTCCAGATTAACACCCTCCGGGAGATTTATAGTATCTGTAAATTCTGTTACGCCGCCTGTAATCCTCAACGTCTCACCAGACTTCATATCCGCAAAATCACTGTTGGAATACTTGCCGCCAGTAATAATCCGATCTTCCAATGGTTCTGTCTTCTCATTGAACACCGCAAACAGGGCATCAAAAATCTCTGCTCCGGTTACCTGTGCTTTCTGCTCGTCCGACAGGGCTTTGTATGCGTCATAGGCTTCGCATAATTGTGTATAGACTGCCTGCTGTTCCTCCAAACTCATAGCAGTCAGGGCTTCCGCTGTGGGAAGATCGTCTATGAGTTTCTGCACTTCCTCCACAGCCGCATCCGGCTCATCTTCCAGCAGGACAGTGTTCGCCGCCGGTTTCTTGCCGGTACACTGGGAGCTGTCCGCACTGCACACCTGGCAGTCTGTGTTGGCTGCATCTAAAGTGCAGGCCACTTCACAAGTGCAGGCAACATTTTCAGTTTCCGCTTCCGTAGTTTGTGTTTCCTGTGTCAAGGTATCATCAGTAGCCGGCACTTCATCCTTTGCTTTGTTGAAAAATTCATAAAGTCTGTCAAAAATCTCGGTTCCGGTTATCTGCGCTTTCTGTTCGTCACTTAAAGCCATGTATGCCTGCTGAACGGAATCCAGCTTCTCACGGGCGGCCTGCTGTTCCTCTGCGCTCATGGCGGCAAGGGTTTCCGCCGTTGGAAGGGCATTGATAAGATTCTGCACATCCGTCACAGCCGTATCCGGTTCTGTGGTTGGCTCGGTAACTGGCTCTGTAGACGGTTCGGTGATCGGCTCCGTCGTCGGTTCGGTTGGTGGCTCCGTCGTCGGTTCGGTGATCGGTTCAGTCGTCGGTTCGGTGATCGGCTCCGTCGTTGGTTCTGTGTTTGGCTCACTCGTTGGTTCCACAGAAGTTGTCGGCTCCGACTGTACCGGATCTCCTTCTGCCATCGCTGCCTGGCAGAAAGCGGTAGAAAACAACAATGCCGCCGCCAGTATGCCGGCGGAAGCCTGCCGGATCCTTCTGTTTCTCTTATTTTTCATTTATGTATAGAAACCTCCTATCTTTTCGTACTCCGCTTCCCGCTCCATTCTTTGAAAACTCAGGAAACTTTGATT
>DVGR01000124.1 GCA_018712605.1 Candidatus Choladousia intestinigallinarum | reverse complement strand
CGCACAGTTCTGGTTGCTGCGGAACTTGTGGTCTTGGTAGTATGGCAGCTCCGAAAACCTTTTATGGAAAAAATCGACATAGCTCATCTGTTTGCCGCCCTGTACAGGGAGGGGAAGCAGTTCCTCGTTTTTATGTATCTGATCAGGGTCAGTATTGTCAACTCTGACTTTCCTGTAATTATGGTTATATTTGGCACCGAGTGCGCCAAGTGTCTTAACTTTCTGCGTCGTTACAAAACAGTAACCCATGCTATCAGCTCCTTCCACCTGTAATTTGAGTAAAATTTGAATAAAACATTCGTGTGAATTAAATTTGTGTAATAAGTTATACGCAAAGTCATTTTTTACCCCCTATCAATTTGAGAGAGTGGTCTCGGAAACTCTGAACCGTTGAAAAATCAATGTTTCCGGGCCCTCTTCTTTTTCTTTTACCTCAACTTTTATTCATTTTTTTGCATATTTTTTTCTAAAATAAGCTTGACATATCTGCCAGTTTGTGCGGCGTGCTTTGTTGCCCTCCCGGGCCTCAAAGCACGCCCTTTGATTGACAACATATTTCCCTTTCACATTTCAATCAAAGGAGGTTCCGCACATGTTAAAGCACTGGCAGTCTCATCAGGAATATTTACGCTTCCTGCATGAGGCGAAAGTTCATTTCGACTCTTCCCAACGTAAAAGGCTTGCTTCTGAATTCGCTTCCGCCAGGGATAAACTTCGGCTTCTTGATCTTGATCCCGTCAAGGCTCATCTTGCCCCTTTTTATTCCACTACAGGTCGTCCGGCTTTAAACCAGCCCCAGATCATCCGTTCCCTGACCCTTATGCTGCACCTCGGTGTCACCAGCCTTACCCGATGGCTAAATCGTCTTGCTTCCGATGATCTTCTTGCGTTCCTCATCGGATGCTCCCCTTCTTCTCTGCCCCCGCTTGGCTCTTATTTCGATTTTATCAATCGCCTGTGGCTCCAGAATCCCGCTTTTGAACGGCTGGGCAGAAAAGACCTTTTCCCTGCACACAAAAATTTGAAACCTTCAAAAAAACCTTCAAAAGGTGAAAAACTTCCTAACCGCCATTCCGGTATTACTGAAATCATCGCAGACCAGGCTGTTTCCCGAAAAGAATTCCCGTTTCATTATGAAAAACTCCTTCAGGAACTTTTCCGCCTTACCGCTTTGCTCCCTTCGGTATACTCCGGACTCATTCCCTCTGGCGGGCTCATCCTCTCTGGTGACGGTACCTGCGTCCATACCCACTCTTTCCCTTATGGCCATAAGGTTTGTTCCTGTGCCGAAAACGGGATCAGGGTCTGTTCCTGCCCCAGACATTATTCCGATCCGGACGCCTCCTGGGGCTGGGACAGTGATCTCAATTGCTTTTACTTCGGACATACTCTTTATCTGCTTTCCTTCCATAACGACCGATATTCTATCGACCTCCCGCTCCATTTCCATTTCTTTGATGCACGCAGACATGACAGCGTCAGCGGGATTGTTTCACTAAAAGAATTCAGGGATCTCAATCCAGATATTCCTATCCGCGATCTCTGTCTTGATTCTGCCCATGACAATTATCCTACCTATCAGCTCTGCAAAGCTTGGAAAATCCGTCCATTCATCGATCTCAATTCCAAAAGTGGAAGACCCAAATCCATCCCGGATTCCATCCGGGTCGATTCCGATGGAACTCCCATATGCCAAGCGGGGTACCGCATGGTTTACTGGGGATTCTGTTCAAAGCGTTCACGTTGTAAATGGAGATGTCCTGTTGCTTGCAAAAAGGAAAAACTCTGTTCCTGTAGGGATTCCTGCTCCTCTTCCCATTACGGCCGCTGTATTTATACAAAGCCTGACTGGGACATCCGCCTTTACACCCCTGTCCCACGGGGAACATCGGAATATAAAAACACCTATAAAAACAGGACATCCTGCGAACGGGTCAATGACCGGATCCTGAATGATTACCAGCTGCACAATATGAAGATCCACACGAAAAAGCGGTATTCTTTCTTTCTATGGCTGATCGGCACAAACATTCATTTAGATGCCCGGCTGAAGAAACTACGCCTGCAAACCGCAGCATAATTCAGGAATAATCCAGCTGTACTGCTGCAAGCCTGCTATCTGGGAGGCTTTAAAATCATGCCTTCCGCTCTTTTATCGATACAGTTTCCGGCATGGTTGAATCTTTTCACTCTGCTTTTCCCTTCTCCATCGTAATCTTCAGTCGTATTCACTTTTTATTCAAGAGTTTCCGAGACCACTCTAGGAAGTATACAGTCTGATCAGCTCGGAAAATTTCCAGTATCCTGTATCATTCTTTACATTTGCAACTAGATGAGCAGTTGCTCCACTTATTTTCTTTGATTGTTCAGAGCGTTTTACAACTCTTGGAGATACAGAATATGAGTTTGAACAAGATCCACTACCTGTTTCAATAATATTTTCCGTCCGTAACTCAGCCATTTTTCTATACCTAATAATAATTTAAATAATGTGGATTTTCCTGCCCCATTATCTCCAGTCAAAACAATTTGCTTGCCTTTTTCTATTTTCAAGCTCAAATCATCAATTGCCCATT
>DVGR01000123.1 GCA_018712605.1 Candidatus Choladousia intestinigallinarum | reverse complement strand
ATACATATGGATATTAGAAAGGGGTATTTATGGACAGGGAAAAGGGAACACTGTATCTGTGTGCCACACCCATCGGGAACCTGGAAGATATGACTATGCGGGCCGTGCGCATCCTGGGAGAGGTGGATTTGATTGCGGCGGAAGATACAAGGAACAGCATAAAGCTGCTGAACCATTTTGATATACATACGCCTATGACCAGCTATCACGAGTACAATAAAATCGATAAAGGAAAAATTTTGGTACAGAAGCTCCTGGCAGGGGAAAACCTTGCACTGATTACGGATGCGGGAACTCCGGGAATCTCCGACCCGGGAGAAGAGTTGGTGCGTATGTGCAGAGATGAAGGCATCACGGTCACATCGCTTCCGGGGGCCTGTGCCTGTGTCACGGCCCTGACGCTTTCAGGGCTGCCAACCAGAAGGTTTTGTTTTGAAGCCTTTCTTCCCAGGGATAAAAAAGAGAAGCGCCTGGTTCTTGGGGAGCTGCAGAAGGAGACGAGAACGATTCTGCTGTATGAAGCGCCGCACCGTCTTTTGGATACACTGAGGGAGCTGTATGAGGCATTGGGAGAGCGGAAGCTTACTCTGTGCCGGGAACTGACAAAGCGGCATGAAGAGAGCTGGGAAACAACGCTGTCCGGCGCCATAAAACGGTATGAGACGGAAACGCCCAGGGGAGAATGTGTGCTTGTACTGGAGGGCAGATCCTGGGAGGAAATGCTTCGGGATGAGAGAAAGGCCTGGGAGAATATGAATATACAGGAACATATGGAGTTCTATACGGAGCAGGGCATGGATAAAAAAGAAGCCATGAAAGCTGTTGCTAGGGATCGGGGGATCAGCAAAAGGGATGTTTACAGAGATCTTTTGAATTCCTAAAAATTCCTTAAATACCTGGAAGGAATGCGGAAGGTATGGTACAATGTCGCCAGACATTGTACCTGCGCCGATTTGCGTTCGAACGAAGGGAGAACTACCATGGCAAATCGTGCGCATCCAGCGGAGGATATCATGTCCGAAGGACATGATGCAATGTCGCCAGACATTGTACCTGCGCCGATTTGCGTTCGAGCGAAGGGCTTGGGTCTTTTGACCCTGGCATCTATAAAAATTAGAACATGAAATACGGAGGAAGGAAATGAAGCGGGAAAAGAGCAGACAGACATTATACCTGCTGGCCGGGATCTATTTGGTTTACCTGGCTTACAGCATGTTTCAGATGCTGAGAAGCGGGGAAGTGCCTGAGAGTGACAGAGGGTTTATGATTTTGTTTTGCGCGCTGTTTGCTGTTTTGGGTTTGGGGATCGCTGCCGTCTGCGGACGAAAGCTTTACCGGATAGGCAAAGAAGAAAACAAAAAAGAAGAAAACGATGAGGACACACAATAAACAGATATGCCCTTCTCCAGGAGATGGGGCGTCAGGTTTATTTAAAATTTGAAAGAAAAAGGGGAGGTTACAAATGAGTGTGAGTTCCGAAATGGACAAAAGACAGGATCGATCTGAGGATGAAAGACGTCTGAAAAGAAGAAAAAGAAAACAGAAGGTTATGATTATGCGGGGAGTCTGCCTGGCGGTGTCCCTGGTTCTTGTGGTGGCGGCAGCCCTTCTGGTTACCAGAACGATTCGCAGACAGATGGGGATTTCCCAGTCAGGAGGAGAAGGGGGCGAGGCGGGAACAGTCTCCGTGACGGAAGCTCCGGTTCAGACAGAGACTGCGGCCCAGACGCAGACGGCCGTTCAGGCGCAGACGGCCGCTCAGACGGAAGCGGCATCATCCGCCTCTGGAGATGTTTTGGAGCAGGCGGGCCGTATGGCGGCAGGGTACGATTACGACGGAGCCATTGAACTGCTCAAGTCAGCGCCGGATTATGAGACGAATACTGCCATATCTCAGGCTGTTTCAGATTATGAAGCACAGAAGGCAGCCTGTGTGGCTGTGGATGTGAATACAGTTCCGCATATTTTCTATCATTCTCTGATCAATAACACGGATGCGGCTTTCAATGTGTCTGTGTTGGGACAGGGACAGGTGGACGGAATGAACGCCTGGATGACTACGGTAGAAGAATTTGACAAGATCACACAGCAGATGTACGATAACGGATATGTGTTTGTCCGTCTGAGGGATCTGGTGGTGGAGACCAGGGATGCGGATGGTACAGTGCATTTTTCTCCCAATACGAATCTGCTGCTCCCGCCGGATAAAAAGCCGGTGGTTCTGTCGGTGGATGATTTAAGCTATTATCATTCTTATGAGGCGGCAAGCTACCCGGATAAGCTGGTTCTGGATGAGAATGGCAAGGTAAAATGCCATTATGTAAAACCTGACGGTACAGAAGAGGTGGGGGATTTTGATGTAGTTCCCCGGCTGAATTCTTTCCTGGAGGAACACCCGGACGGCGCCTATAAAGGGGCCAGGGGCATGATTGCCCTGACGGGATATAACGGTGTGTTCGGCTACCGCACAGATGTGGATTACAGGGACAAGCAGAATCTGATGGAGGATCAGGCCAAGTGGCTGCAGGAACATCCTGATTTTAGCTGGGAGGCAGATGTGGAAGAAGCGAAGAAAATTGCCGAAGCCCTGAAAGCGGAGGGCTGGGAGTTCGCCAGCCATACCTGGGGACATCTGAGCGTGACTAATAAGACGGCGGATGAACTGCGGGTGGACAATGAAAAGTGGATCAATACAGTGGAAAACATTGTGGGTCCTGTAGATACAATCATTTTTGCCCATGGAAATGACATTGGAAGTTGGGAAGGCTACAGTGACGACAATGAAAAATATCGTTATTTTAAAGACAGCGGCTACAATTTTTACTGCAACGTAGACAGTTCAGTACCCTATTGGGTGCAGATTTCAGACCAGTATGTACGGCAGGGAAGAATTGACCTTGACGGATATCTGCTCTATAAGGCCAGCCAGGGAGGAACGACTGTACTGGATTCCATGTTTAAAGCTTCGGAGGTCTTTGATCAGAGACGGCCCACGCCCGTGGTGGCAAATGGAGAAGCCTAAGGTGAAAAAAAAGCATAATGAAAAAGCCAGACATATTATGTGTTTGGCTTTTTTTAAGTGCGCCCGGCGGGCACACGTTCTAAGGGATGAAAGTCACTGACCTGCCCGGGAGTGGGAAGGGTGCAGCCAATGACAAAGGCGTCATCGTGAGGTGGGGTCTGAAGGAAGCCGGAGGCAAACCACTGGCCTGTAAAAGCTGCCCGGATAGGCTGCGTTAAGGAGAAAAGAGAAAATATTAATAACGAAAACGATTTAAATAAGGTATATACCACAAAAAGATATAGACAATTTTATGCAATATACATAAAAATACTTTTGTATATTGACAAAAGTGAGCTATTATTATAGGATAATTATATCGAAAAGGAAATAATAAGGACAAAATGTATGATTCGTTTAAGATTGGTTGGGATCCCCATTTATGCATGAGAGAGTATGCGGCAATGGCGGAAAAAATAAATTACCAACGTGACTATGCAGCGAAAACTGCGAAATGCAAAAGAAAAGGAGGAAAACACGATGAAAAAAAGATGGACGAGAGCTTTAATGGCAACTGCTATGGCCGGGCTGATGGCAGCGGGAACGATTCTTCCGGCCTCTGCGGAGGAGACAGAGGCGGCAGCGGATGAATCCCTCAGCGGGTCTCTGGTAATCTGGGAGGGAACTTCCGAAAGAGGTGTATGTGCGGAGGCTTACATTGATGTACTGCAGGAGAGATATCCCAATGTTGATTTCAGCTATGAGTCTCAGGCTGAAGGTACGTATTATACAGCTCTTTCAACGGCTTTTCAGTCAGGAAACGGGCCGGATGTCTACTGGACTCTGGGAACAAAGAATTCAACTCTGGAGTCTATGGTAGAGGCGGGAAATGCTATGGATCTGGCAGATGTGGTGGATATGTCCTTGTTTGAGCCGGAAGGAGAGCCTACCATGGTAAGCAATATCTGTTATGTGGACGACACGCTCTACGCAGTGCCTACTTCAAGCATTGACACCAGGACGGTTTACTATAATACGGACATCTTTGAAGAAAAAGGATATGAGGTTCCAACTACGGTTGCAGAGTTTGAAGCTCTCTGCGATCAGATGCTGGAGGACGGCATCGTGCCTCTGACCCTTGCGGGAACGGACTGGGCTTCTGTTATGCATGTATGGGATTTCCTGGTATGTACCCAGGACGGCGGTCCTGACTTCTTCACCAGATTGGGAGAGGGAGGCGCTGAATTTAACGAGGACGTAAACGTGGCAGCCCTGCAGAAGCTGGCTGAATGGAACCAGAAGGGTTATTTCTCTATCAGCTCCACGGCCAATGACGCAAACGCAGCCTGCATGGAATTTGCTACAGGCAGCACTGGAATGATCATCTGCGGTTCCTGGATGCTGTCAACGATCCGGGAAGCTAATGAGAACCTGAACTTTGACGTATTTAAACTGGCCAATGACGCAGATGGACAGATTTACGCATGTATTACTGCCAATGGCGGCTACAGTATTAATCCTAATTCTGAAAATCTTGAGGCCGCTATTATGTTCGTACAGTGGATGACTACGGCAGAAGGACAGCAGACTTACATTAATTCAAATGCTTCTATTCCTTCCCTGGAAGAGACACCTTCAGAAGATCTCATCGCAACAGAGATCGGCGAGGCAGATGTTCTGATTGCCTCCAATGAGGAAAAGATTTTCCAGTACGGAACGGCGGCTGAGGATTACTTCCAGGCCAACATCATGAGCGTATTCAGCGGTTCTCTGGGCGCTCAGGAATTCTGTGACAATGTGCAGGCGAATGTAGATTAAATTTCTGCATGGAATCCGGCGGATTGCAGAGGCGCACATAAGGAAGGCTGTCATGGGCTGCATGACGTGCGCCTCGCAGCAAGAATGCCGGCAGCGTTTTTGAATACCCTGGGGAAAAGCCGAGGTAGGCTCTTCCCCAGGGAACAAAATCAGCATGGAAATGAGGGATTATATGGAAAAAGCAGTTAAGAAAAAGAAAAAACACAGACCATATATATGGTTTATGCTCCCGGGGCTGATTTTTTACTGTGCATTTATGATTGTGCCGCTGATTGCGAATTTTTTCCTCAGCTTTGCCTCCTGGAATGGAGTGGGGGAAATTTCTTTTGTGGGGCTTGATAATTTTACAAAGCTGTTTATGAATCCAGATAACGCATCCACATACTGGAATGCCTTTGGAAATAATATAAAATTTATTTTGTGCGAGTATTTTGTTGTTGTGCCGATCCAGTTGGGAACCGCATACCTGCTGTATTCCAAGATCCGTTGGCACAAATTCTTTCAGGCCATGTTTTTCCTGCCGTATGTGCTGAGCACGGCAGTGATCGCATTTTTTGCCACTATATTTTTCAACGCCAGCTTCGGCATTGTAAATAAAGCTCTCATTGCCCTGGGCGTTCCCAGAACGGCGGTTCCGGGCTGGCTGGCAGATTCCAATATGGCATTTCCCATACTTGTGGGGCTTGCAATCTGGTCCAGCGCGGTCATCGGCATGCTGATTATCCTTTCCAGCATGAAGGGCGTTTCCCACGAAACCATAGAAGCCTCCATGATTGACGGAGCGGGAAAATTCAAACAGTTTCTATATGTAATTCTTCCTGATATCGGGCCTGGTATGACGAATGTGCTGGTTCTCGATATTATATGGGGTATTACGCTTTTCGATCTTCCCTATATGCTTGCGGGAACCTTTGGCGGTGCGGACGGTACTCTTGATTTTGTAAATATGTATTTTTACAGGACGGCCTTCGGCAGCGGCTCGGCAAGCAGCCTGAATATTGATCTCGGCTATGCGGCGACAATCGGAACAGTAACCTTTGTGTTTATTCTGGTTTTCACTTCCCTGATGAATTTTGCTTTGGGGAAAATTAAAGTATGGAACGAATAAGAATCTCATGGATGAGGTTGATATAAGCTGAAGGGTGATGAATATGAAAGAGAAATTAGGATTAAAAAAGAAGCTGAAGCATAAAAGCTGGCTGGTGACAATCCTGTGCCTGCTGTACAGCTCAATTATTGTCCTTCTTCTATATATAACGCTTATTTCCTCTTTTAAAAGCGGCACGGAAATTGTAACCGACATTTTCTCTTTGCCAAAATCTTTGGATTTTAGCCATTATATAGAAGTGCTGACAGAAAGTAATTTTCTGCGCGCCATGTGGAACAGTATTTTCATTACAGGCGTGTCAATCGCAGGGCTTTTGATCGTGTCTTCTATGCTGGCATACGGCTATGCAAGATATGAGTTTAAGGGAAAAGGG
>DVGR01000122.1 GCA_018712605.1 Candidatus Choladousia intestinigallinarum | reverse complement strand
CGGCTGGTTCTTTTGAAAGCCTGACAGCGGCAGTAAATGCAGGAGCGGATGCCGTGTATATGGGCGGACTCCTTTTCGGCGCCCGGGCATATGCCAAAAATCCGGATCAGGAGCAGTTGATTCAGGGGATTGATTACTGCCATCTTCATGGGAGAAAGTTTTATCTCACAGTGAATACGCTGCTGAAGGAAAACGAAATCCGGGACAAACTGTATGAGTTTCTGGCCCCCTTTTACGAAGCGGGGCTGGACGGGGTAATTATCCAGGATCCGGGAGTGCTTGCAGCTATAGGGGAATGGTTCCCGGATCTGCCGCTTCACGCCAGCACACAGATGTCTGTGACTTCTGCAAAAGGCGCTGAATTTTTAAAATCTCAGGGAGTCACAAGAATTGTGCCGGCCCGGGAGCTGTCTTTGGATGAGGTGAAAGACATGATTCAGAAAACAGGGCTGGAGGTGGAGACCTTTGTACATGGAGCTATGTGCTTTGCCTATTCGGGACGCTGTCTTTTCAGCAGCCTTCTGGGAGGACGCAGCGGGAACAGGGGCCGTTGTGCTCAGCCTTGCCGTCTGCCGTATTCCATATGCGGGGATGATATTTCTGGAAAGCGCGGACATCTTTTATCTCTGAAAGATATGTGCGCCCTTGAATTTCTGCCGCAGCTTGTAAAGGCGGGGATCGCTTCCTTTAAAATAGAAGGAAGAATGAAAGGGCCGGAATACACGGCAGGTGTGGTAAGCATATACCGGAAGTACCTGGATTTATGCGGCCAGGGAACAGAAAATATCTGTGTCAGTGAAGAAGACCAGAGGATTCTTCTGGATCTCTACAACCGGGGGGGATTTTCCAGAGGGTATTATGAAGGGAAAACCGGCCTGTCCATGATGGCTATGGAGCGTCCGAACCATTACGGAACCAGGGCGGCCCAGCTTCTTCAGGAGAAGAGCAAAAGAGAAAGAAATGCTGCCTCGAAAGGCAGATGCAGGGCAAAAGCTCTGGAACCGCTTTTCCGGGGAGATGTGCTGGAGCTAAGAGGGGCTTCCAAAGATAAGCTGCAGGAATTTACTCTGGGAAAAGATATAAGAGAAGGAGAGATTTTCCAAACTCCCTTTTCGACCCAGATAAGAAATGAGGAATATCTGTACCGGACGAAATGTCAGGTTTTGAAAGATGAGATCTGGAAAAAATTCTGTAAGGATCAAATAAAAGAAAAAATTAAGGGTGAGTTAAGAATTCTGCCCGACTCGCCTGTTATACTAAATCTAAGCTATAACCAGTGGCAGGTAAGGGAAGAGGGCGGATATCCCCAGGAGGCACAAAATACTCCTCTCAGCGAGGAGGGTGTGAGGCGTCAGTTTTTGCGGACAGGGAATACTCCTTTTGTATTTGAGAATCTGGAGATTTCTCTGGGAGACCATCTTTTTTTGCCTGTCCAGGCACAAAACGACCTGCGCCGCAGGGCGTTGGAATCTCTGGAAGATAAGATCCTGGATTCGGCCAGAAGAAAGCCCTGTGTCAAGAAGGAACTTCCAAAGAGCCAGAAGAAAACTTCCGGGACTGAACCTGCGCTGAGTGTGTCTGTGTCAAGCTCAGAGCAGCTTGAAGCTGTCTTTTCCTGTATGGAAGAAGGGGACATAAAGATATCGGACGTGTATCTGGATCCGATTCTTATTCTTCAGGGAAGAGAAGGGGAAGAATATTTGCATCGGCTGATAGGGATGATGGAAAGGATTCATCAGAGAGGGGCGGGCTGCTTTCTTGCCTTCCCGCCTGTTTTCAGAAAGGGAGCAGTTTCGTTTTTTGAAAGAGCTGCCGCCCAGGGGCTTTTGGATCAGGCTGAAGGCTGCGTTGTCTTCAGTATGGATGAGCTTGGATTTCTCAGGAATATACAGTACAAAAAGGAGATTGTCTCTGACGGAGGATTGTATGCGTTTAATTCTATGGCTATGGCATTTTACAGGGAAAACGGAGTGTCCAGAATCACCCTTTCTCCTGAATTAAACGCAAAGGAGCTGGAGAAAATCGCTGGCCCCCAGTGTGAGCTTGTGATTTATGGCCATCAGCCTCTGATGGTTACAGCCCAGTGTCTGAGGAAAAATATGCGAAAGTGTTCGGGAAGGACAGGCTTTCTGGAGCTGAAGGACAGAAAGAATGTAAGCTTCCCTGTCTTGAACCGGTGCGGTGAATGCACCAATGTGATCTATAACAGCGTTCCTCTTCAGTTGGGAGGCTGCGCCAGGGAACTGCGGCGCCTGCCTGTGTCCTGTTTCCGGCTGGAATTTACAGTCGAGGGGAAAGAAGAGACGTACAGAATTCTCAGAGAGTACGGGCAGAAATCCTTTTGGAGTGAGGAGTCCAAGGGAAAAGAAGCGTATGCCGGTACAAGAGGACACTTCAAAAGGGGAGTGGAGTAAGAAGCGATGACGAATTTAATTATACAGGTTTCCAAATATCTGATTATTATCCTGATGGCACTGTATACCTTCCAGTGCTTTACCGTTTTCAGAAAACGTTCGGACGAGGATCGGGATTTCCTCTTCCTGCGGCAGAATGTCCTGATGTTTTTTCTGCATTTTGTGGCATTTACGGTTTTGTATCTGGAAATGGGAGAATTGACGGTACTGCTTTTTTACGCTGCGCAGGCAGTATATCTGGCAGCGGTGCTGATCCTGTTCACCAAGATTTACCGGAAAGCCTCCAGGCTACTGATCAACAATATGTGCATGCTGATTACGGTTGGCTTTATTATGATTACCAGGCTTTCCTATGATCAGTCCATTAAGCAATTTCAGATCATAGCGGTTTCCACTGTGGTTGCGCTGATTATTCCGGTGCTGATCCGCAAGCTTCGCTTTATCACGAAGATGTACTGGTTCTATACTCTGGTGGGAATCGGGCTTTTGGCCCTGGTGGCCATTGCGGCCCAGTCGACGAACGGAGCTAAGCTTTCCTTCAGCTTCGGGGGGATTTCCCTGCAGCCGTCAGAGTTTGTTAAAATTATTTATGTGTTCGCCATATCCGGACTTTTGAAAAATGCCAGGGATTTCAGAAGGGTAGCCATTGCCACAGGGCTTGCAGCGATTCATGTGCTGATCCTGGTTGTATCCAAGGATCTGGGAAGCGCCGTGATTTTCTTTGTGACGTATTTGGTTGTCTTGTTTGTAGCGACCAAGAATCCCTTTTATGTGCTGGCCGGGATTCTGGCTGGATCCGGGGCGGCGGTGGGGGCCTATTTCCTGTTCTCCCACATACGAGTCCGTGTTCAGGCATGGAGAGATCCCTTTGCGGATTACCAGGTGGGAGGCTATCAGATCAGCCAGTCCTTGTTTTCCATTGCGGCGGGAAGCTGGTTTGGTACGGGGCTGTATCAGGGATCGCCGGAGGCGATTCCCTATGTGGAGCAGGATTTTATGTTTTCCGCGATTTCGGAGGAGCTGGGAAGCATTTTCGGCATCTGCCTGATCTTGGTTTGCATGAGCTGTTTTATCATGTTTGTGAATATCGCTATGCAGCTCACAAACCGTTTTTACCGTCTGGTGGCGGTGGGGCTGGGAGCCACCTACGCCACACAGGTATTTCTTACGGTAGGAGGGGGAATCAAGCTGATTCCCATGACTGGGGTGACTCTGCCGCTGGTAAGCTACGGAGGCAGTTCCGCCCTCAGTACATTGATTATGTTTTCCATTGTCCAGGGACTCTATATGCTGCAGAGAGATGAGGAAAAGAAGAATGAAAGAAAGATTTTTTACCAGGAAAACAGACCGTACCAGGAACCATACGGAGGAAGAGATGCGTACCCGCCGTACGGCCCGGGGGGAGGATACGGTCCCCAGGGATGGTCTGGAGGAGATCGACCTTATGGACGAGACGGATATGGACGGGATGGATATGGACCAGATAGATACGGACGAGACGGATATGAACCGGACGGATACGGAGAGGACGGATATGGATATGGACCGGATGAATACGGATACGGGCCGGAAGAGTACGGGCAGCCGCCCTACGAGGAAAGGACAGACCGCAGGTACTGGTAAAGCCGGCGTAAAAGTCCGTGAGGTTCGCCTTGAGAATGACACTCCTGATCCTGTGGACGGAGGCAGCCGCAATACAGAGCTGGGGATTGTCACTTACACGTTTATTTTTTTGTTTCTTCTGATGGTAGGTTATCTGGTTTATCTGAACGTATGGAAGGCGGATGACCTGAATTCCAATGCATATAATACGAAACAGGATTTCAATGAGGACCGTTATATCAGGGGCTCCATTGTCTCTGCGGACGGGCAGATATTGGCTGAGACCCAGGTGGGAGAGGATGGTACAGAGACGAGAGTTTACCCCTACGCAAATGTTTTCTCCCATGTGGTAGGATATTCCAGCAATGGAAAATCAGGGCTTGAGGCTTTGTGCAATAACGATCTCCTTTCTTCAAACACTTCTATTCTCACCCAGATTCGGGATGAGAATGAGGCTCAGAAGTCCAGGGGAGACTCTGTCGTTGTGACGCTGAACGCAAACCTTCAGGTAGCGGCATACCAGGCGTTGGGAAGTTACAATGGAGCCGTGGTAGCCATAGAACCGGATACAGGAAAAATTCTGGCCATGGTTTCCAAGCCGGATTTTGATCCCAATCACATAGAAGAGCTGTGGGACAGTCTGATTTCGGACAGCTCCAGCAGTGTCTTGCTGAATCGGGCCACTCAGGGGCTGTATCCTCCGGGATCCACCTTTAAGATTCTGACGACCCTTGCCTATATAAGACAGGAGCCTTTAAGCTACAGGAATTTTTCCTTTGACTGTACTTCACAGCTTACTCAAAATGATGTGACGATTCATTGTTATAATAATGCTGTCCACGGACAGGAGGATTTAAAAAGCGCTTTTGCCCACTCCTGCAATACTGCCTTTGCACAGATCGGTCTGGATCTGGATGCAGGGGATTTCGCCAGCCTTTGCGAAGAGTTTTTGTTTAATGATTCTCTTCCTACAGAACTGCAGCACAGTACTTCTCAGTTCGTTCTGAATGACCAGTCTTCCTATGGAGAGCAGATGACGACGGCCATCGGCCAGGGAGATACTCTGGTCACGCCTCTGCACATGGCCCTTCTGACCTCTACTGTGGCCAATGGGGGAATCATGATGCGCCCCTACCTGATTGATCATATCCAGGCATATGACGGAAACAGGGTGTCGGAGAACAGTCCCTCCAGATACCAGAGACTGATGACTGCGGAAGAAGCCCGGATTCTCACAGAGTACATGCAGGAAACGGTAAACAGCGGCACTGCCACGGCTTTGGGAGGATATGGATACAGCGTTGCGGGCAAGACAGGCTCCGCAGAGTATGTTTCCGATGGATATGAGGGAACCCACTCCTGGTTTGTAGGATTTTCTAATGTAGAGGATCCGGATCTGGTAGTGGCAGTGATTGCGGAAGACGGCGGTACAGGAAGTGAGACGGCTGTGCCCATTGCCGCTCAGGTCTTCCAGGCATACTATAATTCCTGATGGAAATTCTGGCAGAAGATCCCTCCATGGATTTTGGTTGCACGTTTTCTAAAAAAGAGTTATACTGGTTTCAGTGAAAGAAAATTTTTGCCTGAAGGGTCTGGAGATGATCCGGGGTGAAAATTACAACGCGCAACAGGAGGGATTGCAATGATTGAAGCAACAAGCTGTGGCGGTGTGGTAATTTTCCGTGGAAAGATACTGGTTCTGTACAAAAGCTATCGGAATAAGTATGAGGGCTGGGTTCTGCCTAAGGGAACGGTAGAGGCCGGCGAAGATTTTAAGGAGACTGCTGCGAGAGAGGTTTTGGAAGAAACAGGCGTCAGGGCTTCCATCATTAAATACATAGGGAAAAGCCAGTACACCTTTAACGTACCGGAAGATACAGTGTCAAAGGATGTCCACTGGTATTTGATGATGGCAGACAGTTATTACAGCAAACCACAGCGCGAGGAGTACTTCATAGATTCAGGGTATTATAAGTATCACGAAGCCTATCACCTTCTTAAGTTTTCCAACGAGAAGATGATTCTTGAGAAAGCTTATAATGAATATCTGAATATGAAGAAAAACAACCTTTGGGGAAACAGGAAATACTATTAGACAGAGAACATATAATCCGAACCGTACCGTATTGGTTCGGATTATTGTCATTTACGGCGAAACGAGTCTGTGAAAGAGCGGAAACATTTTGCTGGACAGAGCGGGAAAAATGATGTAGTCTAAAGAGAAGGAGATTAAACCGCAGGAAAATTTCTATGAAATGGTATCATAATCTGTATATTGGGAAAAATGCAAAAAAAGACAAGGACAAGCTGATACGGGAAATTAATGGGAAAACAGGGCCGGTAAATGTATATCTTCTGACGCTGCCTGTAAATCCTCAGAATCAGCTAGAGATCATACCTGCTCTGTTCTTTAAAATCCGGTACCAGGAACAGGCCTGCCCTATGATTGTGGGGATTGCCAGAGGGCGCAGGGAGGCAGAGGAGGTTCTCCTTGAGATTGTGGATGATGTTTTGGAAAAAACAGGAAAGCCGGACCTACGGTCCTATTTTTTGGAGAGGAGTTAGCCAAAAAGAATATGCTACATATGATTCTGGTTATACTGAAGATCATAGGGATCCTTTTACTGGCGCTGGTGATTCTCTTTTTGCTTCTCCTTGGAAGTTTGCTGTTTGTGCCGGTCAGGTATAAACTTGCCTTTAAGAAAAACGAAAAAGATTTTGCCGGCCGTGCTTTTGTTTCCTGGCTGCTGCACTTGGTCAGCTTTTCCTGTGAGTATGCTTATGGCTGGGAAAAACCAAGAATAGAGATCCGAATTCTGGGGATTTCGATGGAGCGTCTTCTTGGGAAAGGAAGAAACAAGAAAGAGCCATCAGAAAAATCCTTTCATGAGACAACCCAGGAAGGGGAAGATATTTCCTGGGAAGAAAATGTGGGGGAAGAAGCGGAGAGGGAAGCCAGCTCCTGGGAAGAGACTACGGGGGAAGAAACGGAGAGGGAAGCCAGCTCTTGGGAAGAACCCATGAGGGAAGAAGCGGAGAAGGAAGCCAGTTCCTGGGAAGAACCTCTTGAGGAAGCGGAGGATGAGCCTGAAGAACCGTCCATGAGAGGGCGGGAAGAGAATTCTGAAGGGGAACAGAGTCCAGGCGGGGAAGGCAGGCTTCATGGTTTCCTGGAGAAGCTCCGGAAGCTGAGAGACCTTCCGGCAAAGCTGATTCGGAAATGGAAAAGAAAGCTCCGCTCCTTTTTGAATCTGCTTCAGGAGTATGAGGCGGGGAAGACGGCAGGAATTCTTTGGACTCATATTAAATATTTGGCTAGGCATTACGGTATACGGCGAATTAAGGGCTACATGCGTTTCGGAACGGGAGATCCAGCTTCTACAGGAGAGCTTACAGGGATTCTTTATCTTTTTCTGCCTGCAGGGGCGGATAAATTTACTCTCTCGCCGGATTTTCATGAAGCAGTGCTGGAGGCGGATCTGGAGGCGTCAGGACACATACGGTTTGTGCACCTTTTGATCATAGCCATAAAGATTTTCAGAGATAAAAATATGAAGAAAATTCTTCGCAGGCTGCGCAGCCGTTAAAGACGTGTCTGCAGCAGGAGGAATGGAATAGAGAAAGGAGATCAATCAAGATGGCAGAAAATTTTCGGGGAACCCTGGAATCATTATTTAAAGGGATGGACAGCTTCCTGACAACAAAGACGGTTGTGGGAGATGCCATTACGGTGGGAGATACTATTATCCTTCCCCTGGTGGATGTATCCTTTGGCGTGGCGGCCAGCGCCAAGGCGGAGGACAGGAAAAACAGCGGCGGAGGCGGAATGGGAGGAAGAATTTCCCCTAGTGCCGTTTTGGTGATTTCCAACGGGACCACGAAACTGGTCAATGTGAAGAATCAGGATGGTGTCACCAAGGTTCTGGATATGGTTCCTGATCTGATTAACCGTTTTGTGCCGGGCAGGTCTGAAAGTCAGGGAAAGAAATCTGTCCAGGAGCAGAAGGTGGATGAAGCGATTCACGATGCGGCGGAGGATGCGGAAGAATTCTAAGAGAAATTTTAAGGGAGAAGCAGAAGACTTCTCCCTGCATAATCTTTTGGAAGCTGCATAAGATAAAGTAAACATGTTGCAGGTGTGCTTATGCGGCGGCTGATTGGATATACCTTATTTTGGATCGCTATAGGAATCCTGATCGGGATTTTTATCGGGAACCTGTTTTTCAGCATTGTGCTGACCTTCTTTTTGGTTCTGTTGGGATATAATCTTTTTATGTGCTGACAACAAGATTATAAATATATAATGAGAAATAAAAAAGAGACAAGC
>DVGR01000121.1 GCA_018712605.1 Candidatus Choladousia intestinigallinarum | reverse complement strand
CCGGGAAGAACCTCCCGGACAGAGCTGGTCTGGGCCGATACGTGTTTGATGCTGTCGATGATCCGATTGTCCTGGCCGCAGAAAATCAAGTTGCTGTGTTTTCCCATCAGTTCCAGGATCAAATCTTTTCTGCACAAATCTCCCAGTTCATTATAATGTTCGATTTCAAGATGGATGATCCTCTCCAGGTCCGGCTGCCAGATCCGTATGATTTTCCCGCCGCCGATGTGCTTTCGGAGAAGCATGCAGAAATTCGGCGCTGTCATGGGGGAAGGCTTGCTCTCGGAGGTAAGGTACGCCAAAGGCAGGCTGGCCCCGGCAGAGAGAAGCAGCCGATGCATGCCGGAGGGAGTTTTTATGGTGAGAAGCAGCTCGTCCGCTTCCGGCTGGGCAATTTTACTGATGCGCCCGCCGCAGATTTTGCTGTTCAGTTCAGAGATAATATTCGCAATTACAATTCCGTCTAATGCCATATCGATTCTCCTTTTTTAAAAGAATTCTTGGATATCATAACAGATCAGAGGGGAAAAATCCACTCCATTTCAAGCTTTGGGAGAAGGCTTTTTTTCGTTGACGGGAAATAAGGGATGGATTATAATAAACTGATAGGATTTTTGTTGCTGGAGGATAATATGATTAAAAGTATGACAGGCTTTGGCAGAAGCGAAAGCCATCAGGGTGATAGAAAATTTACGGTAGAGATAAAGGCGGTGAACCACCGCTATTTTGACGTAAGCGTTAAACTTCCCAAAAAATTCAGTTTTTTTGAGACGGCGATCCGCAATTTTCTAAAGGATTATGTCCAGAGAGGGAAAGTGGACGTATTTCTTTCCTATGAGGATTTTTCCTCAGGAAACACAGGGTTAAAGTACAATGAAAATCTTGCGGCAGAGTATCTGAAGAATTTCAGAAAGATCGCAGAGACCTTTGGCCTGGAGGATGATATACGGGTGTCTGTGCTGGGGCGCTGTCCGGAAGTCCTGGTGATGGAAGATCGAGAGATCGATGAGCAGGAGATCTGGGCGCTGATGCAGAGGGCCCTTAAGGGAGCGTGCACACAGTTGGTTCAGTCCAGAACCAGGGAAGGAGAGGCCCTTAAGAAGGATCTTCTTGACAAGCTGTGTAAAATGGAAGAAAATGTAACTCTGATTGAGGAGAGATATCCGGCCATTGTTGAGGAATACCGGATGAAACTGCAGGATAAGGTGAAGGAGCTGCTGGCAGATTCTCAGATTGAGGAGGGAAGGATCGCGGCAGAGGTGATACTTTTCGCAGACAAAATCTGCACAGATGAGGAGACCGTGCGGCTGAAAAGCCATATTTCCACTATGAGAGCTTCGCTGAATGAAGGGGGCGCAGTGGGAAGAAAGCTGGACTTCATCGCACAGGAGATGAATCGGGAGGCCAATACGATTCTCTCCAAGGCCAACGATCTGGCTACTTCTAATATCGCCATAGACCTGAAGACCGAGATCGAGCGGCTGAGAGAACAGATTCAGAATATTGAGTAGCCGCCGGCACTTTTGAACGGCGGCGGGAATGTATGCCCTGAGGGAGGAAGGTATGTCTTTTGTAAATATCGGTTTTGGAAATATTGTGAATATGCAGAAGGTAATTGCCGTGGTGAATCCAGATGCCGCCCCCATAAAGCGTATGGTTCAGACTGCCAAGGAGGAGCAGAGAGTCGTGGATGCAACCCAGGGAAGGAAGACGAAGGCTGTCCTGGTTATGGAAAACCAGCAGATCGTCCTTTCGGCCATGCAGCCGGAAACCATTGCCAAGCGACATGGGGCAGTTTCAGCTTCAAAGAATGAGGAAGAAGGGAGAGGTACATGAACACAAAAGGAATTCTTGTGGTAGTATCGGGTTTTTCAGGAGTTGGGAAAGGGACTCTGATGAAGAGGCTCACGGAGAAGTATGGCCAGTATGCCCTTTCCATTTCGGCTACGACCCGGTCCCCCAGGGAAGGGGAAGTGGATGGAAGAGAGTACTTCTTTAAGACGCAGGAAGAGTTTGAGGAGATGATCCGTGAGGATCGCCTGATTGAATATGCGTCCTACTGTGGAAATTATTACGGAACTCCCAGAGAATACGTGGAGGATCAGATCGCCCAGGGGCGGGACGTGATCCTGGAAATCGAAGCTCAGGGGGCGTATAAAGTTAAAAAGAGATACCCGGATACGCTGCTGTTATTTGTGATGCCGCCGGACGCCCGGACTTTGGTAGACCGCCTTTCCGGCAGGGGGACGGAGTCTGAGGATGTGATACAGAGCAGACTGCACAGAGCTCTGGAAGAATCCCTCATGGCGGAAAAATACGAATACATGGTGATCAATGACGATCTGGACCAGGGCGTGGAGAAGATCCACAGTTTGATTGAGGCCCAGAGGGACAAGATTAAACTGAATGTTGAATTTGTCCAGCAGATACGTATGGAACTGAAAGAGTTATTGAAAGGAGAATGAAAATGCTGCATCCGTCTTATTCAGATTTAATGAAGGTAGTAAACAGTGAGGTTGAACAGGGGGATACTCCGGTGGTAAACAGCCGTTATTCTATTGTAATGGCTACGGCCAAGAGAGCGCGTCAGATTATCGCCCGTCAGTCCAAAGGAGATCTGGACGTAAAGATTGTTTCTAAGCCCCTGTCTAAAGCGGTGGCTGAATTAAATGAAGGGAAGATACGTGTTCTTCCGCCGGAACCGGAGCAGGAAGCTGCAGAAGAAGAATAAGCTTTGCCGCAGACCTGACTGAACAGTTGCTGGCTTTGCCTTGAGCCGTCTTGGGAGGTTTAACCTATGGATGAGATGAAAAAATTTCGGAGAAGTTATATTCTTCTGTCTGCCCTTTATGTAGTGCTGGGGATTGTATTGCTGGTATGGCCCACCTCGTCTGTTCAGATGATCTGTTATACGCTGGGCTTTGTTATGGTGGTACTGGGGATTACTTACGGAATTCTCTATTTTACAAAGGACCGGCTTTCCGGCGTGCTGCAGATGGATCTGGTAATCGGTATTGTCTGCCTTGCTTTCGGCGCTTTTATTCTGCTGAACCCAGAGTTCCTGGCTGCCGTGCTTCCTTTTGCGATGGGAATTATTCTCCTTCTGGGAGCGGTGGTGAAACTGCAGAGTGCGCTGAATATGAAAAGGCTGGGATTTAAGAAATGGTACCTGGTATTGATTCTGGCCCTTATCATTGTGTTTCTGGCTGCTCTGCTTCTGTGGAATCCCTTTACGGCTGATAAGTATATGATTCTATATACAGGAGCATGTCTGGTGCTGGACGGACTTACGAATCTTGTGAGTATGGTCTGCATTTTTTACAGAGTGAAGACGCTGAATAAGATCCAGGCACAGTATCCCGACCGGGAGATGGATCTGAAGGAACTGCTGGAAATGAAAGAAAAACAGGAGTAAATTATGAGACTATTGTTCATTTCCCTTGGCTGCGATAAGAATCTGGTGGATTCTGAGGAAATGCTGGGAATTCTCAGAGACAGGGGGCATACCTTCACAGATGATGAGACGCTGGCGGAAGGCATTATTATCAATACATGCTGTTTTATAGGCGATGCCAAGGAGGAAAGCGTCCAGGCGATCCTTGATATGGCTGAATACAAAAACAGCGGGGAATGCCGGGCGCTGATTGTGACGGGATGTATGGCTCAGAGGTATCAGCAGGAGATTCTGGATGAGATTCCCCAGGTCGATGCAGTTTTGGGTACTATGTCCTATGAAAAAATAGCGGACACTCTGGATGAGGTTTTAGAGGGAAAAAAGAAGCTGGAGGCCGCGCCCCTTACGTATCTGCCCATGCCGGGCAGGAAAAGAGTGGTTACCACCGGGGGACATTATGCGTACCTGAAGATTGCGGAGGGGTGCGATAAGCATTGCACCTACTGCATTATACCGAGGCTCCGGGGACGTTACAGGAGTATTCCTATGGAACATCTGCTTCGGGAGGCTCAGCAGTTGGCGGAGGACGGCGTAAAGGAGCTGATCCTGGTCGCCCAGGAGACCACAGTATATGGCCGGGATCTGTACGGTGAAAAATCTCTCCATATCCTTCTGGAAAAGCTGTGCCGGATAAAAGGGATCCGTTGGATCAGGATTTTATATTGTTACCCTGAAGAGATTTACCCGGAGCTGGTGGAGACTATCCGCAGGGAGGAAAAGATCTGCCATTATCTGGATCTCCCTATCCAGCACGCTTCCGATGAAGTTCTGCGGAGGATGGGACGAAGAACCAGCAAAGCAGATCTTGTATCTATTGTGCAGATGCTGCGCCGGGAGATTCCTGATATTGTTCTGCGTACGACTCTTATCGCCGGATTCCCAGGAGAGACTTTGGAGCAGCACCAGGAGCTGATGGATTTCGTGGATGAAATGGAATTTGACCGTCTGGGAGTATTCGCGTATTCTCAGGAGGAGGACACTCCGGCGGCATCCATGCCTGGACAGATCGATGAGGAGACGAAGCTTACCTGGAGAGATGAGCTGATGGAGCTGCAGCAGGAGGTAGCTTTTGATAAAGCTCAGGATATGCAGGGGCGTGTGGTGACGGCCATGGTGGAAGGCCAGGTATCCGGTGAGAATGTCTATGTGGCCAGAACATACGGGGATGCTCCCGATGTGGACGGGTATCTTTTTTTACATACCCAGGAGACGCTGATGTCCGGAGATTTTGTAAAAGCCAAGGTTACCGGAGCATCAGAATACGATTTAATAGGAGAGATTTTCGATGAATTTGCCAAATAAGTTAACAATTCTTCGCGTCATTATGGTTCCCTTTTTTGTATTTTTTATGCTGTGGGACGGACTGGGCGTGAATGGAAAATATGTGGCTGCAGCTTTATTTATTCTGGCCAGCCTCACAGACTGCCTGGATGGACACATTGCCAGGAAATATCATTTAATTACGGATTTCGGAAAGTTTATGGATCCCATAGCAGACAAGCTTCTGGTATGTTCTGCCCTGATCTGCCTGGTGGAGCAGGGAATGTTGGCGAGCTGGATCGTGATTATTATTATTGGCCGTGAGTTTATTATCAGCGGATTCCGGCTGGTAGCCTCTGATAAGGGGATTGTGATTGCAGCCAGCTATTGGGGAAAATTTAAGACGGTTTTCCAGATGATCATGGTGATTCTGCTGATTTTGGATCTGGGCGGAGTTTTTGATATACTGGCTCAGGCTGCCGTGTGGATTTCTTTAATTCTCACGGTTATATCCCTGATAGATTATCTTATTAAAAACCGCAAAGTGCTGGAAGGTGAGATGTAATTGAGAGAAGAATGGCTGGTAAATACCCTCCGCAGGAATAAGATGACTGTGACCACGGCAGAATCCTGTACAGGAGGGATGGTGGCTGCGGCGATCACCTCGGTGCCGGGCAGTTCGGAAGTTTTTCATCAGGGGTATGTAACGTACTGTGATCAGGCTAAACATAAAATGCTTGGCGTGAGAAAGAGAACGCTGAGGAAGCATACCGCCGTGAGCCGTGAGACGGCCTGGGAGATGGCTTTGGGAGGTATGCGCAGGGCTAAGGCCGATGGCTGTATTTCCGTGACCGGCTATGCCGGCCCCGCCCTCCAGGATGAGCCTGCCGGTCTGGTATATATCGGCTGCTGTATCCGGGGCAGGGGAAAAGTTCTGAAATGCAGCTTTGAGGGAAGCCGTGACGAGATCCGACAGGCGGCCAGGGATCGGGCGATCGCCCTTTTCTGCAGCATGCTCAAGGAGGAATAGCTTTATCCCATCCTTCCAAACTGTTTCATAATAGCCCACATGCGGTCAATTTTTTGGGCTTCCTGAGGGGATTTCCCGGTCTTCAGTACATTGATAATTGCTTCGATTTCTGAAGGCTGAAAAGACATTTTATTTTTCTTGGACTGAGAAGCTGCTGCCATTAAAATGGGCAGCAGCTCATTTTGGTTTTTGCCCTGAGCCTGCTGCGTAAAGGATAAAAGCATCTGCAGCTTGGCTGGATCAATTCCTGCAAGGGAGGGATCATTCATCCAGGATTCGTCGCTCATAGAAGGTCTCCTTTCTTATAAAGATTATTTTCGGACCCATGATATACATCAGAGGGAGTCCGCCTGTTGGGAGAGAGCGGAGTACAGTTCCAAAGTATTAAGCATAGAAATACACTGGTCAATCAAATCCTGCTCCCCTTTGTCACAGTAATTCCGGATATCATTGAGAATATCCATGGCGCCGCCGGAGCCCTGGTTCAGGCTGCAGGCTTCCACAGAAGACTTTTCGGTCTGTCTGTAAAAAGAAAGGACATTTTCAAGTTCCAGAAGCTTGACACATACAGAGACCATCCTCTGTCTGCGGGTATCCAGATAAGGGATGGCGGCTTTGATCATTTGCAGGTGATTTTGATTGGCCACCTGGTCAATGGCAGTCAGCATATGAGATCCTGTTTTTTTTCTATCTATATGTTTTCTGGCACAGGAATATTCCAAGAGGAATATGCTAATAAAAAAGAGGAAAAGGAATGGGACAAATTATAAAAGACGGCAATGCCTTCTATGAAATAGATGACGCCTGCTTTCGGCGCCTGAACAAAAGAAGGGAAGAGGAAGACAGAAAGAAAAATGTGGGGAAAGGGCAGGGGAGAGAGAAAAACGAAAATCAAAAGAAATAAAAAATTAGAAGAAGCGGGATTGCTCCCGCTTCTTCCTGTTATTGTCTTAGCATCCGCATCCGCAGCCATTGCCGGAATTGTTGCTGAAGAAGCTGCCGCCGCATCCGCCGCAGCAGAGCAGCAGAAGGAGAATCAGGCAGCAGCTGTCATTTCCGCCGCACCCGTTTCCGGAGAACATATTGCTGCCTCCGCAGCAGGACAGAAGAAGAATCAGCCAGATCAAAGAATTCCCATTTGTACCTTCACATCCGCATCCACAGTTGGTAGCTGCTAAATCGCTCATATTGTTGTTCCTCCAAATATCTTTTACACTGTATCATATGCCGGGCCGCAAAAAGTGTGCAGTTCAGCTTTCAATCAAAGATTCAAAGATTCCATAAAGATTCATTGTACCGTACCCCCATTCACGGTTGGGATAAAGAAGACTGGATTTTCGCACGGTTCCTCGTAAAAAAAGGTTTTTCAGTTCATTGGCGCTGAAAAATCTGGGGACGGGGCGTTTAAGGCCCCATTCTACCAGAAGGGCAGATGCTCCGGCCAGCAGGGCGCAGGCGGCGCTGGAGCCTGTAACAGGTGAGAAACCTCCGTTTAAGGCTGGAGCAGTTACATCTACGCCGGGAGAAGCCAAATCTGGTTTCAGAATACCGTTTCTGGTGTAGCCGCGGCTTGAGTGGATAAAGAGGCTTCCATTGTAGGCATTATACGTACTGGTAGTGAGAACCGCCTCTGCCAGTGAGGGGATCACCAGAGTAGTGTCTGGGTTTGGCATGTAAAACCGCACTTCTGGGTTGACCAGGCCGCTGATGGGAAGCCACATGTGGAAGGTTCCGTTAATAAATTCCCGGTTCACGATTTTGAGACGCCACAGACCTGTAGAAGGCTGGATAAAACGTATCAGCGCCAGTTGGGAACCGGATAGGCTTTCTACGATCTCATAGTCCAGGGTGATCCGGCTGTTTTCCAGAAGAAAAGAAAATTCCTGGCTCAGAAGAGAACGGGGGGAAACAGGCTGGACGGTTTCCCCCAGGGGTGAAGTAAAACCAATGCTGTAGAGCTCCGGGGCGTGTGCCCAGAATTCACAGATAAAGCCATCTGTGGTATCGTTTACCAGAAGCTCCACATCTAAAGAATCCCCCTGTTCTTTCACTTTTCCGTAATAATGATGGCCCTTTCCGGCCTCATTTCCCGCAGCCGTACATACGTAAACGCCTGAAACGGACTGAGAAGAGGTGAGGACGTTTTCCAGGGGGGAGACTCCCGTATGTCCGCCCTGGTTCGTCCCAAGAGCTATGCAGATTACAAGAGGACGCTGAAGAGTCCGGGCAGTCTGCACCAGATACCGGACGCCCAGCATCAAATCTGTCTCCTGATACACAGGGGCACCGGGGAGAGTCAGGAAATAATCTCGGAGGTATTGTTTGGCTTGCTTCAGTTTGACTACCAGCAGTCCGCTTCCTGGAGCGGCTCCATAAAAATCACTGTACCGGTCAGGAGAACCGCAGGCAATTCCTGCCACGGCAGTACCATGTCCCAGATCGTCCCTCTGGGGCACAATAGAGTAGGGGTCGGCGCTCCTTAAAGCCTGGTTGATTTCATCCTCTCCGTATTCTGTTCCGTACGATAGGTCAAGAGGGGGTGTTCCTCTCTGATCCGTCTGATCCCAGAGGCCGAGAATTCTGGTAGAACCATCCGTATTTCGAAAGGCAGGGTGGGTGTAGTCAATACCGGAATCCAGAAAGCCTATCAGAACTCCCTGCCCGGTGAGATCGAGAACCGGTTGTGCCAGAGTGGTCAAAATACCGGAATCTTCCAGGCTGACTGTGCTTAGAGGGGTAAAAAGCTTGGGGACGGTGGCGTAGCCTGCGGTCTTGATGGTGGTAAAACCCTCGGAAATCGGTACATGAAGAATTACATATTGGGAATTCACGATCTGAGGATAATATCGGTCCAGTTGAAAGGGAGATTGGCCGGAGGGCTCCTGATACCGGTAGATCAGATCAGAGTATTCCTCAGAGACGGCTGGGGAGACAGAGGACTGTGCTGATTTCATAAGAAAGCGGTTTGAATTCATGGATCACCTGCGAAAATGCCTGTACAGGACATTTAAAAATGTTTTGCATATTTTATGAGGGAAAGAAGATGGATATGAAGGCCCGTGGAAGCTTCCGAGGCAATGAAGGGAACTTTCGCATATTCTAATGAAAAAAGGAGTTTTTATGAACCAGGTCCGACAGGCAGTAAATGCTGATAAGGTACACCGTGAGGGAATCCGGGGCAGAGGTATTACGGCTGCAGTCCTGGATACGGGAATATGCAGGCATCCGGATTTCCAAGAAAGGATTCTATATTTCAAAGATTTTGTGAGAGGAAGGGAAGAATGCTACGACGATGCTTCCCACGGAACCCATGTGACAGGAATACTGGGGGGAGATGGAAGCAGTATGAGAGGAAAATACTGTGGGATAGCCCCGGAGTGCGGACTGATTCATCTTAAAGTGCTGGACCGGATGGGACAGGGGCAGATTGAGCATATTATCAGTGCGATCCGCTGGGTAATTGAAAACAGGGAACGGTATCAGATACGAGTCATGAACCTTTCAGCAGGAGCAGATAAAGGAGAGGAAGATGCAGTTTCTCTTCGGCTGGTGGAATGGGTGGAAAAAGCGTGGGATGCGGGGATTACCGTAGTGGTGGCTGCAGGCAATCTGGGCCCCAGGCCGGGAAGCGTTACGGTTCCAGGCAACAGCCGCAAAGTGATTACCGTGGGAGCGGCAGACGGCTTTTATACGGCAGGCACGGCGGGAAGGGGAATCTATTCCGGCAGAGGTCCTACAGGGCAATGTATCTGTAAGCCGGAGCTGGTGGCTCCGGGCACTAACATTTTATCCTGCAGTACGTTGTGGAGAAAAGGAAAGCCCTATGCGGCAAAAAGCGGTACGTCTATGGCTGCTCCCGTAGTGTCCGGCTGTGCGGTGCTGCTGCTTTCTAAATATCCATGGCTGACCAATGTGGAAGTGAAGATGCGTCTGAAGGAAAGCGCCAGAGATCTGGGACTTCCTCCAAACTGGCAGGGATGGGGGATGCCGGATCTGGCAAAGCTGCTGTAGCCCATCTTGGATTCGGGGACTTAGGTTCCCGAATCCAAGGGGACACTGCAACTTGCCTAACAGGGACAAATATAGTATGATAAAGGTCAAAGACCCCGCTCAATGCTTGCGGGAATAAAAAACGGAAGGGTGGCATAGATGGGAAAGTACATTATGGCGCTGGATGCAGGGACCACCAGCAACCGCTGCATTTTATTTGACCGGGAAGGCAGAATCTGCAGTGTGGCGCAGAAAGAATTTACGCAGTTTTTCCCAAAACCAGGATGGGTAGAACATAATGCGGATGAGATCTGGTCTGCGCAGCTAGGCGTGGCTGTGGAGGCAATGTCGAAGATTGGAGCGTCAGCCGGAGATATTTTTGCTCTGGGGATTTCAAACCAGCGGGAGACAGTGATTGTCTGGGACAAGGAGACTGGGACGCCGGTTTATAATGCCATTGTCTGGCAGTGCAGGAGAACCTCGGAATACTGCGATAAGCTAAAAGAAAAAGGATTGACGGAAAAATTTCACGAAAAGACAGGCCTTGTGATAGATCCCTATTTTTCTGCTACAAAGATCCGGTGGATTCTGGAAAATGTGGAGGGAGCCAGAGAAAAAGCGGAACAGGGAAAACTTTTGTTTGGCACGGTAGATACCTGGCTGATCTGGAAGCTGACGAAAGGGGAGGTTCATGTAACGGACTATTCCAATGCCTCCCGCACTATGCTTTTTAATATAAATACGCTCCAGTGGGACCAGGAAATATTGGAAGAGTTGGAGATACCAGTTTCCATGCTTCCTAAGGTTATGCCTTCCAGTATGGTTTACGGCAGGACTGCGCCGGAATTTTTAGGCGGTTCCATCGTGATCTCAGGCGCAGCCGGGGATCAGCAGGCAGCTCTGTTTGGCCAGGCATGCTTCCAAAAGGGGGAAGTAAAAAATACATACGGAACGGGCGGATTCCTGCTGATGAATACAGGAGACACGCCGGTTTATTCAAAAAACGGCCTGGTGACAACCATAGGATGGGGAATGGACGGCAGGATTACCTATGCTCTGGAGGGATCAGTCTTTGTATCCGGGGCAGCAATTCAGTGGCTGCGGGACGAAATGCATCTCATCGATTCTGCTCCGGACACGGAATGGATTGCCGGACGGGTTCCGGACACTCACGGGTGTTACGTGGTTCCGGCTTTTACAGGCCTGGGAGCGCCTTACTGGGATCAGTATGCCAGAGGATGCATTGTGGGAATTACCAGGGGCGTAAATAAATACCACATCGTGCGGGCTACCCTTGAGTCTATAGCGTATCAGACCTATGATGTGATTCGTGCCATGGAGGCTGACTCTGGGATTGAGCTGGCCGGGTTAAAAGTGGATGGCGGCGCAAGCGCCAACAATTTCCTTATGCAGTATCAGGCGGATGTGATTGGCAAAGAAGTATACCGCCCCTTCTCCACGGAGACTACAGCGGCAGGTGCGGCATATCTGGCCGGTCTGGCCGTAGGCTATTGGAAAGATATGGAGGAAATTCGGGAAAATTGGAAAGCGGATCACGTTTTCTACCCTCAGATGGAGGAGGAAGAGCGCAGCCGAAGGCTGAAGGGATGGAACAAAGCTGTAAAATATTCTTTTAACTGGGCCCGTGAATAGCGGCTTCCTCAAAAAATTTGACGGACGGCCTAAGAAATGATAAAATCAAGTGGCGGAAAGCTGGGAATAGAAACGGAGGAAAAGCCAATGCAGAAAATCGAGATGAAAACCCCGCTGGTAGAGATGGACGGGGATGAGATGACCAGAGTACTCTGGAAAATAATTAAGGATGAGTTGATTCTCCCCTATATTGATTTAAAAAGCGAGTATTATGATTTGGGACTGGAAAACAGAAATGCTACAGACGACCAGGTGACCGTTGACAGTGCCAATGCCAATAAAAAATACGGAGTGGCGGTAAAGTGCGCTACCATCACACCGAATGCGGCACGTATGGAAGAATACGATCTGAAGGAAATGTGGAAGAGTCCCAACGGCACGATCCGAGCGATTCTGGACGGCACGGTTTTCCGGGCGCCCATCACTGTAAAGGGGATTGAACCTTATGTGAGAAGCTGGAAGAAGCCCATCACCATTGCCCGTCACGCCTACGGAGATGTCTATAAAAATACAGAGATGATCATCCGGGAGCCTGGGAAGGCAGAGCTGGTGTTTACAGACAAGGATGGAAAAGAGACACGGGAAACTATTTTTGATTTTAAGGGGCCGGGTGTCCTGCAGGGAATGCACAATCTGAATTCATCTATAGAAAGCTTTGCCCGGAGCTGCTTTAACTATGCTCTGGATACGAAACAGGAATTATGGTTTGCCACGAAAGATACCATTTCCAAAAAGTACGATCATACATTTAAAGATATCTACCAGGAGATCTTTGATAAGGAATATAAAGAAAAATTTGAAAAAGTAGGAATCAGCTATTTTTATACACTGATTGATGATGCGGTGGCACGTGTCATGAAATCAGAGGGAGGCTTTATATGGGCCTGCAAAAACTATGACGGAGACGTAATGAGCGATATGATTTCCTCTGCCTTTGGCTCCCTGGCGATGATGACTTCCGTGCTGGTTTCCCCTGACGGCTGTTATGAATACGAGGCGGCCCATGGGACGGTACAGCGCCACTACTACAAATATCTGAAAGGTGAAGAAACCTCCACCAACTCTGTGGCTACAATCTTTGCGTGGACGGGAGCCCTGAGAAAGAGAGGCGAGCTGGACGGCATCAGCGAGCTGCAGGAATATGCGGATCGTATGGAGAAAGCTGTGCTTCAGACCATTGAAAGCGGACGGATGACGAAGGATCTGGCTCTAATTACCACCCTGGAGGATGTGACCGTGCTGAACAGTGAAGACTTTATTAAAGAAATCCGCAAGACCTTTGAGAGCCTTCAGGCCTAAAGCAGATTTTGCTCTTTTGTAACATATTCTTGCGGTCAGCACAGCGAATGCCTATGGCTAGCTGAATATTTGTCGGATTTTTTTGGATTTATGAAAATATTATTGCAGATCTGCATATACTAGAGTATAATATTCATGACAGATCTTGAAAACTAAATTCCTGGGGTGTGCGACACTCCCTTAATTTTGAACCTACATTTACTTTTATGGGATTCCTATATCGAACAGCGTATGTCAGGCCTCCATAGCAGTGGAAGGCAGAAACTGTTTCTGCGGATACCCACCTAGCTTTGCTAGGAGTCAAAATA
>DVGR01000120.1 GCA_018712605.1 Candidatus Choladousia intestinigallinarum | reverse complement strand
GAGTTTGAAAGCAGTGGAGGGAGCGGGACAGTCATGGAAGGCGGCATCATAGAGGAGGGAATTTACAGTACCCAGGTGAGGACAGGTGTTCCCGGCAATCCAGAGGCTTCTCAGAGACTCTATGACATTGTGGTGAATTTGCAGGATATGACGGTAACTGAGACGAATGTTATTACAAACGAGATAAAATCATATTCTCTATTTGAATAAAAGGCCGTGCAAGTTTGTTTGAGGGCTTATTATACAGAAAACCGGAAGCATGTTCGTATGCTTCCGGTTTTTCTGTATGGTGCGTTTCTTTATTTCGCTTCCGGGATCCAGACTCTCATCTGGGTTACACCTCGGTTGGCCCATGTATAATAGGGAATTGCCCGGAGGGTGCAGGGAATCTGCTCTGGCTTCCGGTCAGAATAGAGGGTTTCCTGCGGTGCGCTGCGGTAACCTTCCAGTTCCAGAGGAACGATTCCAGAAAGAAGATCCTTATCATAGGGAAGAGCCTTAGAGAATCCGTCTTCCTTTATGCGAAGGGAAAGAACATCGCCGTCATGATCCACTCCTTCCAGGCAGTAAACTAAGGGTCCCCGCTGAATACAGGTATATCCCGTATCTGCGGCTACTTTTGAGGAAGCGTAGATATGGCGGATGGAATCGTCCAGGCGCAGGGTAATCACATCGCCGTCAGATACTTCTGTATAGAGATACCCCTTTACAAGCTCCTGCTGAATGGAGATGCCGTTTCTTTGGGCGCTCCAGGTATGGGACCAGCCTGGAATACGAAGAGCCAGAGTTTTTCCTCCCTTTTTAATTCTGTAGGTGATTGTAAAGTCATAAGGATACTTGGTTTCGCAGGAGAAAGCCAGTCCGTTCTCCATAGTTACTTCACCCTCCGCAATCAGGTGGCAGAAACCGGTGGTTTCATTTTCTCCATAGGCGTACATGCCGATGGACTCAATCAGTCTGGCGGCATTTGGCGGACAGCAGGCGCAGGCATACCAGCTTGGGCGCTGGATCAGAGAATGCCGATGGGTCTGGGCTTTTTCAGAAATGCCCGGAATCGCTTCCAGAGGATTTACATAGAAGAAGTGGCGTCCATCCAGTTGAATTCCCGCCAGAACCGTATTGTAGAAGGCTCGCTCCATCACGTCAGAATATTCTCTGTCAGGCTCCATTTCCAGCATCCGTGAAGCAAAGAACATAAGACCGATGGAAGCGCAGGTTTCTCCGTATACTGTATCATTGGGAAGATTGTAGTCCTTAGTGAAGGCTTCTCCGATTACCGTGGATCCAATGGCGCCTGTGACATACATCTGACGGTTTACAATGCTTTTCCAAAGAGTACGGCAGGCATCTAAAAGGGCGGCTTCATCTGTAAGAGAAGCGAGATCCGCCATGGCTGTATACAGATAGACGGCCCGAACACTGTGTCCTACGGCATCTTTCATCTCTCTCACAGGCATGTGGGACTGCTGGTATTCTCCGTTTTTGGGATCGTTCCCCCAGATGCCCCAGTCTCTGGCGGCAGCTTCTTTTTCGTAAAATTCTGTGTCCACGCCCCGGACATTAATAAAGTGTTCCGCCAGTTCCAAACATTTTTTGTTTCCGGTCCAATGATACATTTTCAGAAGAGCCAGTTCGATTTCAGGATGGCCTGGGAAGCCGGGAGCTTTTTCTTCTACAAAATGATGGTAAATACAGTCCACATTCCGGCTCATAATTTTCAGGAGAGAGTCCTTGCCGGTAGCCTGGTCATAAGCTACGGCGGCCTCGATCATATGGCCGGAGCAGTACAGCTCGTGTCCCTCCAGCAGATCTTTAAAACGTTTCTCCTTTCCGTTTAAAGTAAAATATGTATTCAGATACCCGTCCGAATCCTGGGCATCGCCGATCAGGCGGATCACATCATCCAGTTCATCCTCAAGCTGGGCGTCCGGGTAATTTAAGAGACTGAAGGCAGCGGCCTCAATCCATTTGGCCAGATCGCTGTCCTGAAAGACCATGCCGTAAAATTCCTCCTGGGGTTTTTCTCCCTTAAGAAGCTTGGCCGCATTAAGAAAATTTGCGATCACATGGCTTTTTTCCGTATCAGGGATTCTGTCCCACAGAACGTCATACTGATAGGGAATCATCTCTTTTTTTACCAATTCCTGATAATGATGCATAAATCCCGCCCCGCTTTTATAAGAGCCGGGACGAAGCTGCTGCTGTTTTTTCATAATTACCTCCTTTTTGACGGTTGCACATTTCTATTTCCTGTATTATAATCTAGTGCGTATCTAAAAAACATAGGGTATTTTCTTGTATATATGGAGAATTTACATATGATTCAAAGTCAAGAGGAGCTGCGGCTCAGCACGTCGGCTCTTCCAAATATAGAGGAAATGGGTTTTATCACAGCACCTATGGATTTCGTCCATGCCGACCGGGTGCTGGATTTTCATGTTTTTATTTATGTGACAAAGGGTGAGATTACGGTTACAGAGGGAGAGAAAGATTACCGGATCGGCCCCGGAGAGACACTCTTTTTGAAAGCTGGAAACCGCCATTATGGAAAGAAGAAGATATTGGCAGGCACTGCCTGGTACTACATACATTTTAGGCTGGACCAGGAAAAAGCCTTGCAGGAATTCGTGCCCTCATCCAGGCCGGCCTTCCATGAGGGATGCGGAGAGGCTCTCTGCCAGGCGCTGCTTCCCAAAACCCTCCATAATCTGCAGGGAACACAGGCGGAGGCAAAGCTGCTGGAGCTGTGGAATGTCTGTAAAAATTCAGACCCCTTCCGGAACTTTACGCTGAACTTTTATCTGTATGGTTTTCTGAGGGAGTGTGTTCTTCTTAGATTTCAGGATCTTCTGAAGGAGATGTCCCTGGCTGACCAGATTGCCTTGTATCTGGAGAAGCATGTCTGCGAGAGTTTTTCCTCCGGCAAGCTGGAGAAAGAATTTTTTCTTTCTTATAAATATTTGGCCAGTGTGTTTAAGAAGGAAAAGGGAATGTCCGTAGGAGAGTACCACACCAGGCTTCGGGTTCAGAGAGCCTGCGGGATGCTTCGGGCCACCTCTCTGCGGATCAGCGAGGTCAGTGAAGAGGTGGGATATCCGGATCCGCTTTATTTCAGCCGGGTTTTTCGTCAGATTATGGGGATGGGGCCCAGAGAGTGGAGAAGAAAGATCCCTTTCGTTTACTAAGACAGGGTTTTGACGGCAAAAGAAAAAAAGGATGAAATACGGAGGCGAAAAGATTGAGACGAGTACTTCATGCCGGAATTGATGTAGGTTCCACTACTACAAAGCTGGTAGTAACAGAAAAGAAGACGGGGAAAATTCTATATTCTTCCTATGTGCGCCATGAGGCGGTTCAGATCAAAAGCGTATGCAACTGTCTCAAAACATTGGCGGAAAAGTTTGACAAGGATGAGATCCATCTGGTACTGACCGGTTCGGGTTCCAAGGAACTGGCGGACCGGCTGGGACTTCACTATGTACAGGAGACAGTGGCCAATTCTATAGCGGTACGCTGGTTGTATGGGGATATGGGCACCGCCATTGAGTTGGGAGGACAGGACGCTAAAATTATTTTCTTTCAGAGAGACACAAAAACAGGACTCTTAAACGTGGCGGATATGCGGATGAATGGGAGCTGCGCCGGAGGGACGGGAGCTTTTATTGATGAGATGGCTGCCGTACTGAAGATTCCTGTGGAGAAATTTAATGAGTATGCTGCCAGAGGAAAAGCAGTTTATGATATTTCGGGCCGGTGCGGCGTCTATGCCAAAACGGACATTCAGCCTCTGCTGAATCAGGGAATAGCAAGAGAGGATTTGGCTCTTTCTGCCTTCCATGCAATCGCGAAACAGACGATTGGCGGTTTGGCGCAGGGTCTGGATATAAAGGGGCCGGTTATCTTTGAAGGAGGACCGCTGAATTTTAACCCGGTTTTGGTACGGGTATTTGCTGAGCGGCTGAAGCTGGATGAAAAGGACGTGATCTGGCCGGAGAATACCAAGATTATGATTGCATACGGGGCGGCTCTTTCAGAGGAAGAGATGTTTGCGGGAAAAGGCGGCGAAATTGAGCCAGAGGTTCTCATGAGACGTCTTGCCGTTATAGAGAAGGAGAATCAGAATCAGCCTCAGGAAGGGGCGGATCCGTTCTTCGCAGATGCGAAAGAAAAAGAAGCTTTTCTGAATCGCACCAGGATACCCTCCCCAGACGAAGAAGAAGACCTGAAAGCGTGGAGAGGAAAGACGATCCGGGCGTATCTGGGAATTGACTCGGGGAGTACTACCACAAAGTTCGTTCTTATGGACGAAAGAGAAGAAATTCTGGATTATTTCTATGCGTCCAATGAGGGAGACCCCCTGCAAGTGGCCAAAGACGCCTTGATTTCCCTGCGGAACCGGTACAGGGATCACGGGGTAAATCTTGAGATTCTGGCCGTGGGAACTACAGGATATGGCGAGCTGATGTTTCAGAAAGCTTTTTCAGGAGAATATCATGTGGTGGAGACCGTGGCCCATGCCAGGGCAGCGGCGAAGTATGTGCCGGACGCTACCTTTATTCTGGACATCGGCGGGCAGGATATGAAAGCTATCTGGCTGGATCATGGAATTATTACTAATATCGTGGTGAACGAAGCCTGCTCTTCAGGCTGCGGTTCTTTCCTGGAGAATTTCGCCTCTTCTCTGGGGATTTCGGTGGGTGACATTGCCGAAACAGCCTTTTCATCCACGGATCCTGCTGTGCTGGGAAGCCGCTGTACCGTGTTTATGAACAGCAGCATTGTCACGGCCCAGCGAAACGGCAAGAAGCCTCAGGACATAATGGCCGGGCTTTGCCGTTCTATTATTGAAAATGTGTTTACTAAAGTAATAAGAATCTCCAATGCTCAGTCTCTGGGGGATAAGATCGTGGTTCAGGGAGGGACATTCCAGAATGATGCTGTTCTGCGTGCCATGGAGCAGTACCTTGGCAGGGAAGTTCTCCGTCCTCCTTATCCCGGTATTATGGGCGCCATAGGCGTGGCGCTTTTGACAAAAGAAGAGATGGAGAAAGCGGCGGCAAGAGGCGAGACATTTGAAAAGACCTTTATCGGGCTGGACGCTCTGGATGATTTTACATGGACCCAGGAAGTAAATTCCCCCTGTCCTTTCTGTACAAATCACTGCAGGCGAACGGTAGTAAAATTCCCCGGCGGAAATTCCTGGGTGACTAATAACCGCTGCGAGAGGGGAGAGGTGCTGGGAGATCCCAAGGATCAGGAGGTTCGCCGTCAGGCAAAAGAGAAGATGCAGAAAGCTTCCAGCACGGCAAATCTCTTTAAAACAAGGGAGAGGCTCTTGTTCCAGGATTACCCCGTATGGGAAGGAGCGGCCAAGCGGGACTGTGTGATTGGAATTCCATGTGTCCTTTCTTTCTGGGAAACGGCGCCTTTTTGGACCACATTTTTCAGAAGCCTGGGATTTAAGATAAAACTTTCCGATTCCAGTACAAGACAGATGTATGAGAGCGGGTTATACGCCGTCACATCGGATACGGTGTGTTTTCCGGCAAAGCTGGTTCACGGGCATCTGAGAAATCTGGCGCAGCATAAGGTTGACCGTATCTTTATGCCTTCTGTGGCTACGGTGCATTCAGAGAATACAGAATCCACCAGCGAATCTATGTGTGCCGTGGTAAAGGGATATCCTATCGTGGTGAGAAATTCAGATTCCCCGGAGAAGAGATGGGGTATACCCTTTGACTCTCCCCTGTTTTACTGGTATACGGACAGAGACAGGGATCGTCAGTTGATGGAATATATGGAGGAAAATTGGCAGATCTCCAGGGATGAGACCAGGAAGGCAATACGCTTTGCGGACAGAGCCCTTGCGTCCTTCAGAAGCACTCTGCAGGAAGAGGGACGGAAAGTCATGGAACAGGCAAAGGCCAAAGGTGAATTTGCCGTGGTTCTGGCTTCAAGGCCTTATCAGAACGACAGCCTTGTAAACCATCATCTCCCCGAGATGTTTACCTCTATGGGGATTCCTGTCCTGACCGTGGATTCCCTGCCGGGAGGCGAGAAGATAGATTTAAGCAGAAGCACCCTGGACATTGTGAATAATTATCATGGGAGAATGCTCACCGGAGCCATACAGGCGGCGGAGAGTGAAAATCTGGAGTATGTCCAGATCGTAAGCTTCGGCTGCGGTCACGATGCCTACCTTTCTGATGAGATCGTCAGGCTGATGAAAGAAATCTCCGGGAAGACGCCTCTGATCCTTAAAGTGGATGAGAGCGACATTCAGGGCCCCCTGCGGATCCGGGTCAGATCCTTTCTGGAAACGCTGCGTCTGCGCCGAGAGGAAAGAAAAGAGCTTGAAGTAAATTCTCTGCTGGATCCGTATCCTGTAAAATTTGACGCTGATTCCAAAAAGGAAAAGATTGTATTAGTTCCCAATACCTCTCATGCCTTCAGCCGTATTATGGCTGCCGCTATGGCGGGTCAGGGGTTAAAGACAGTCCCTCTGGAAATCGGAAGGGAAGAGGCCATTTACTATGGAAAGAAATACGTACATAACGATATCTGCTTCCCGGCCCAGGTTGTGATCGGGGAAGCGCTGGCTGCCCTGAAGAGTGGAAAATATCAGGCGGATCAGGTAGCCATTGCCATGGCAAAATATGTGGGAGACTGCCGCCTGACTCATTACAGCAAGCTGCTGCGCAAGGCTTTGGATGATGCAGGCTATGCACAGGTACCGATTCTCACTAATGACGACCAGGATTACCACAACCTGCACCCTGGATTTAAGATGAATCTTCTTACCTCTGCCAGGATCGCCTTCGCTCTTCCCATGATCGATGCGCTGGAAGCCCTTCTGCGGAAGATACGTCCCTATGAGACGGAGAAGGGCAGTGCAGACCGGGCTTTTGAAGAAGCCATGGACGCTCTGGTAGATGGGTTGGAAAAGGGCGGTATTTCAGGAGCCAGAAAAGGCTTCAGACACAGTATTGAGATTATGAAGTCAGTGCCCTATGACAGGAGCCGCAGAAAGCCCACTGTCCTGATTGTGGGAGAGTATCTGCTGAATTTCCATCCAGGTGCAAACCGTGATATTGAGGCCTACCTGGAGAAGAATGGCTTTGAAATTATAGAGGCCCATATGACGGACGTGATCCAGAAAACGTACTTTTCCAAGGACTCGCAGATCCGGGAGTATCACCTAAACAGACCAGTGAAAGAAAAAGTGTGGAACCGTATGGCCAACGAGATTTTTGACCTGGCGCACAGCTTTACGGACAGAATCGCAAGGGACCATCCCCTTTATACTCCGGCCTGCCGTCTGCCGGAACTGGTAAAGTCAAGCGATTCGATTATGCCCCATACCTTCGATACGGGGGAAGGAGTCCTTATACCGGCGGAGATTATCCATCATGCCAAGGAGGGCTGCAGAGCCTTTGTGATCCTACAGCCCTTTGGATGTCTGCCGAATCATATAGTAGGAAGAGGGATTGCCAAGAAGTTAAAGGAGATGTATCCGGATGCTCAGATCCTGCCTTTGGATTACGATCCTGACGTCAGCTTTGCTAATATAGAGAACCGGCTGCAGATGCTGATCATGAATGCTAAGGCGGCACAGAGGCAGGAAAGCAGCGAAGCTGTCAGGGCATCGGACAGGACTGCCGTGAAGACACAGGTTGCGGGCGCAGTGTCCGCCTGATTTCTGCCGGAGGGACACATTCCTTGAGACAGTTCAGCCAGATGTTAAATCTCACCAACATAAATCAATTTTTGACAGAACAGACAGTGGAAAAACACGGTCTGTTCTTTTATACTTTTATATAGAAAATCTGCATGCCGCCTCTGTCTGCGGCGTGCCGGAAATGAGGGAGGGAATTGCATGAGATACGGACATTTTGACAATGAGAAGCGGGAATATGTGATCGATCGTGTGGACCTGCCTGTTTCCTGGACGAATTACATTGGTGTGGAGGATCTGTGCGCCGTCATGAATCACACGGCAGGCGGCTATATGTTTTACCGGACGCCGCAGTATCACCGGATCACACGCTTCCGGCCAAACGGAGTGCCCATGGACCGTCCCGGGCATTATGTATATCTCCGGGATGATGAGGACGGTGATTACTGGAGCATCTCCTGGCAGCCGGTGGGTAAGTCCTTGGAGGAGGCTTCCTATATATGCCGACATGGGATGTCTTACTCGGTGTATGAGTGCGGCTATAAGGAGATTGAAGCATCCCAGCGGCTGGTGATTCCCCTTGGAGAGGCAGTGGAACTGTGGGATGTGCGGGTAAAAAATACTTCCCAGCGTGTGCGGAGCCTCAGTGTGTACGGGTACTGCGAATTTTCATTTCATCATATTGACATGGACAATCAGAATTTCCAGATGAGCCTTTACGCATCAGGTTCTTCGTATAAAGACGGCGTGATCGAATACGATCTCTTCTATGAAGAGTTCGGATATCAGTATTTTACAGCCACCTTTATGCCGGATGGATATGACTGCGTGCGTGACCGGTTTATTGGGAATTACCGTACGGAGACGAATCCCATGGCGGTGGAGAGAGGATGCTGCTTTAGCTCAGAGGAAAAGGGCGGCAATCACTGCGGTGCGCTGCATAAGAGACTGACTCTTGCGCCGGGAGAGGAAGTACGGCTGGTGTTTCTGCTGGGAGAGGGCAGACGTAAGGACGCAGAGCGGGTGCGGGGAAAATACAGCCGGTTAGAGAATGTGGACCAGGCGGCGCAAAAGCTTGCCGCATACTGGGAGGACAAGTTTGCAAAGCTTCAGGTATGCACACCCAACGAGGCGATGAATACGATGCTGAACACGTGGAATCTCTATCAGGCGGAGGTCAACATTCTGTTTTCACGTTTTGCTTCTTTTATTGAAGTGGGGGGCCGCACAGGACTTGGCTACCGGGACACGGCCCAGGATGCCATGACGATTCCTCATTCCAACCCGCAGAAATGCCGCCAGCGGATAGAGCAGCTTCTTCACGGTCTTGTATCAAAAGGTTACGGCCTGCATCTGTTTGATCCGGCATGGTTTGAAGAAGAGACGAAAGCCAGACCCTTCGCTTCCCCCACTGTGATTCCGGTTCCGGATGAAAAGAGCCGGATTCACGGGCTGGAGGACACGTGCTCGGATGACGCTCTATGGCTGATTCCGGCCATCATGGAGTATGTGCGGGAGACAGGGGATGAAGGATTTCTTGACAGGGAGATCGGCTATGCGGACGGGGGTTCTGGAAGCGTCTATGAACACATGAAGCGGATTCTCGATTTCTCGGCGGAGCAGGTTGGCAGCCACGGCATCTGCAAAGGGCTTCGGGCCGATTGGAATGACTGCTTGAATCTTGGCGGAGGCGAGAGCGCACTGGTCTCCTTCCTGCATGTGTGGGCGCTGGATCATTTCCTTGAGGCTGCCCGGTGCAGAAACGAGGCGGCTGATGTGAAAAAATATGAGGAAATGTACCGCCGCACCAAGGCAGTGTGCGGGACACAGCTTTGGGATGGAGATTGGTTTATCCGTGGATTTACAAAAAGCGGACGGAAGATCGGAACGCATACAGATCGGGAAGGCAGGATTCATCTGGAATCCAACGCATGGGCGGTACTTTCCGGGGCGGCTACGTACGAACAGGGAATTCGTGCCATGGACAGTGTGGACCAATATCTTTACACGCCTTACGGGATCATGCTGAATGGTCCTTCCTACACCATACCGGACGAAGAGGTTGGCTTTGTGACACGTGTCTATCCCGGGGTCAAGGAAAATGGAGCTGTGTTCAGCCATCCGAATCCATGGGTGTGGGCCGCTGAATGCCGCTTAGGGCGCGGAGACCGGGCGATGAAATTTTACGATGCCCTCTGTCCGGCCAGACAAAATGACATGATTGAGATCCGGGAGGCGGAGCCGTATTCCTACTGTCAGTTCATAATGGGAAAGGATCATACGGCCTACGGAAGGGCACGCCATCCGTTTATGACAGGAAGCGGCGGCTGGGCATACTTTGCTGCCACCCGTTATATGCTGGGGATTCGGCCTCAGATGGAGGAACTGCTTTTGGATCCCTGTATTCCGTCTCATTGGAAAGGCTTTTCGGCTCAGAGAATCTGGAGAGGCGCATGTTATCATATCCAAGTGGAGAACCCGGAGGGTGTCATGAAAGGAGTGCGCAAGCTTTATGTAGACGGGCAGCGGGCAGAAAAAATTCCGCCTTTTGAATCAGGAACAAGCCATACGGTGCGTGCCGTGATGGGGAAGGCGCCGCTGGCAAAGGGGAAGGAGGAATGGGTATGATACGGTTTGGAACAGGCGGCTGGAGAGCGGTAATTGGAGATGAATTTACACGGGCAAATATCCAACTGCTTGCTCAGGCGCTGTCCATGAAGATGAAAGCCGAGCAGGTTGCAGAGGAAGGGATTGTCATCGGGTATGACCGGCGGTTTCTGTCAAAGGAGGCGGTTCGGTGGGCCTGTGAGGTCTTTGCGGCCCAGCAGATCCGGGTACTCTTTGTGAACCGCTCATCACCAACCCCGATGATAATGTTTTACGTGGAAAAGCACCGGCTTCATTATGGTATGATGGTGACGGCAAGTCATAATCCTGCGATTTATAATGGATTTAAAATCTTTACATATGGAGGCCGGGATGCGGATCAGGAGCAGACGCAGGAGATCGAAGCATATGCACAGCGTATCGAAGCCTCAGGGGAGCAAATCCCGTATGTGGAATATGAACAGGCAAAAGCGGAGGGCTGGGTGAGGGAGTTTAATCCCATGAACGAATACCTGGATAACATCATAGCCAACATTAATATGCAGGCCATCCGGGAGCGCGGACTGCACATCGTCCTGGATCCCATGTACGGTGTGAGCCAGATTGCGGTAAAAACCCTTCTCTCTACGGCACGCTGTGAGATTGACTTGATCCATGAGGCACATGATACGCTGTTCGGCCGCCGAATGCCAGCGCCCAGTGCGGCGGCCTTGACGGAACTTCGCACGTATGTGTGTGAGATGGAGTGCGATCTGGGCATCGCCACGGACGGAGACGCCGACCGTCTGGGGGTCGTGGATGATACTGGGAAATATCTCCACGCCAATGACGTTCTTGTACTGCTCTATTATTACCTTTTAAAGTACAAAGGATGGAGAGGGCCTGCTGTCCGCAATGTGGCGACAACCCATATGCTTGACCGCATGGCGGAGGATTTTGGAGAGATATGCTATGAGGTGCCGGTGGGATTCAAGTACATCTCCGCAAAAATGCAGGAAACCGGAGCCATCATTGGAGGCGAGTCCTCAGGAGGGATTACGGTGCGGGGGCATATTAATGGAAAGGACGGCATTTACGCTGCCATGCTTCTGGTGGAAATGGTGGCGGTTACAGGGAAACGGCTTTCTGAACTTGCGGCTGAGATCACAGAGCAGTATGGAGAACATTTTATGGAAGAGCGCTCTTGCCGTTTCCCAAAACAGCGCGGTGCAGAGCTGGAAAAATTGTTGTTTGAGGACCGAATGCTTCCGGATTTCAGAATGCCGATCGCCAAGGTTTCTTATTTGGATGGTGTGAAGGTCTATTTCCAGGACGGCGGCTGGATCATCGCCCGTTTTTCCGGGACAGAGCCGCTGCTGCGTATCTTCTGTGAGATGAGAAACGCCGGGACGGCTGCCGCTCTGTGTGATATGTTTGCGGACTTTCTTGAACTGCAGTAAAATACCATAAGGAATTGAGGAAAAGATATGAATAATCCCAACAATACAAGCAGGGAGAGCATTGCCATCCGCCAGCATTCTATGCGCTGGCGGATGGCGGCTGTTTTGGTGGTCTGCTGGATGCTTCCCTTTGCCTTTTTGATTGGAATTCTAGGGGTCTATCTGGCCGGCAATCACAGTGAGATGACGGTACAGAATTTCCAAAACCAGCTTCAATTTAATAATAAAATCTGTGTGGAGCGGCTGAATGCCGTGATTGGTGCCTCCCGCCAGGCCTCCTATGACCGGACGCTGCTTTCGGCGGAGGACGGTTATCGGAGAGGTACAGTCAGTTATATTGAGGCAAACCGGGTATGGATGGAATATCTGACAGCCAATTATCAGAAAAACGATGCTGTATCCAGTGCGATTCTTTGGTTTGGGAATGGGGATGAACCGGATTTTGTAAGTGTTTATAATGAGCAGGCCAACGGCAGCTATCAGCAGATCCGGCGTTATCAGTCGGAGGATCACCTGACTGTGGCAGAATACGCCGCGTCCCTGGGGACAAAAGCAGGATTTTTCGCAGAAGATGGAAGACTTTATCTTGTCCGTAATCTTCTGGACAGCCGTTTTCAGGTCCGGGGCACACTGGTCTTTCGCCTGAATACTGCTTACTGTTTTGACAGTTTGGACGAATATCCCCTTGCGGACGGAGTGATGGTGTCCCTTGCAGGACAGACGATCTGGCTTCTTGAGGATGAGCAGCTCGCCGCCTGGGAAGAATCACAGACGGAAGAGAGGAATGACACGTATGAGTGGCTGCGGAACCGCCTGTATCTGCGAGATACGCAAAAAGGGGATCGTTATACTTTGTCAAGCGCTGTGCTGCTGCGAAGGGAAGTTACGAAATATCCGTTCTACGGTTATCCATATGTGCTCTGCGTTATGTTGTTCAGCCTGATTTTGATGTTGATTTTGATGATGCGGGTATTCCGCCGACAGGTGACAGAGCCAGTGGAGCGGCTGAGCGAGGGCGCGCGCCACATTGAGAAGGGAGAGCTGGGCTACCAGCTTACGGAGCCGGCCGGCAGCCTTGAATTTACGTACCTGCGTGATTCCTTCAATCAGATGTCAGAACATCTGAAGAGGCAGTTTGACCGTATTTATCAGGAGGAAATTGCCCTGCGGGAGGCGCGTATCATGGCGCTTCAGTCTCACATTAATCCGCATTTCCTGAATAATACGCTGGAAATTATCAACTGGGAAGCACGGCTGAGCGGCAATCTGAAGATTTCCAGAATGATCGAATCCCTTTCCACTGTACTTGATGCGGCCATGGACCGAAGACGCAGGACACTGGTGCGCCTGGCGGAGGAGATGGTGTATGTAAATGCCTATCTCTACATTACGAAGGAACGCTTCGGCAAGCGGCTGGCTGTGGTGACAGAGCTTTCAGATGCACTGATGGACTGTGCCGTACCCCGGCTGATCCTGCAGCCGGTGATCGAAAATGCCATTGAGCACGGTGTGGTGCCGAATGGCCGGGGAACCGTCTGGCTTCGGGGGAAAATAGACGGTGCGTATTTATGTCTGGAGGTAGCCAACGATGGCTGTTTTACAAAGGAGGACCGGGAGCGGGTTGCCCGCCTTCTGGCTGCGGACTATCAGCCGGGAGCGGAGAGCTCAGGGAACCTTGGCATTGCGAATGTGAATCAGCGTCTGCGGATTCTGTATGGAGAGGCCTGCGGCCTGTCTCTGGTGGAAAGCGCAGGCGGAGGCGTTGTAGCTAGACTGACCATGCGTCTGCAGAAGCTGGACCCCAATCCTGTGAAAATGAACAAAATAGAACAATAAATGCCACATCTGGTTATTCAAAATATGCAGAAAAATGTGCATAATAAAGATATCATAAATGAAAGACCTGACAGAGCGTGAAAGCAGTTTTCAGACACGGCCTGGCACAGGTACAGCGGTGACGCAGAGTCAGCAGGAGGGAGGCAGTATCATGAAAAAAAGAATTGCAGTTTTAACAGCGGGAGTTCTGGCTTGTTCGATGTTGGGAGCAGTTCCGGCAATGGCGGAGGGCGTAGAGCTGAATGTGACAACTACCTTTGCAGGTGAAGATGGAAATGCGCAGAATTTTAAAGATGCGGTGGCAGAGTGGGAGGAGGCTACAGGCAATACGGTAAATGACGCATCCGCAACTTCCGATGAGGAATTCAAGAACCGTGTCCTGATGGATTTTCAGACGGGAGCCGACCCGGATGTTCTATTCTTCTTTAATGGAGCGGATGCGAGTCCCTTTATTGAGGAAGGAAAGGTTGTATCAATCGACACAATCCGTGAGACGTATCCGGAATACGCATCGAACATGAACGATGACCTGATTACACCGTCGATTGTAGATGGAGTAAAATACGCAGTACCGGTAAATGGTTTTTGGGAAGCAATGTTCTGCAATACAGAGGTACTGGAAGCAGCAGGCGTAGAGGTACCTGGAGCGGATTATACCTGGGAGGCTTTCCTGGAGGATTGCCAGAAGATCAGCGATGCCGGCTATACTCCTATTGCGGCGGCCCTCGGCAATATTCCCCATTACTGGTGGGAGTTTGCTATCTTCAACCACAATTCGCCCGAGACGCACCTGACGATTCCAGAAAGCGTGGATGATGAGCGGGGTCAGGCCTGGGTGGCAGGGCTGGAAGACATCAAGGCTTTGTATGAAGCGGGATATTTCCCGGAGAATACGCTTTCTGCTACGGATGACGAGACGTTTGCAATGTTCACGGAAGGTAAGGCGGCGTTCCTGATCGATGGCTCCTGGAAAGTTGGCGGCATTGCCGGCGCATACCAGTCAGACCCTGAGGATCCGTCCACTCTTGATACGGAAAAGCTCGACAAGATTACCGTCACTTATGTACCGGGCATGGGAGACAGGAAGGCCACAGATCTGATCGGCGGATTATCCATGGGCTATTATATCAGTACGGCAGCCTGGGAGGATGAAGCCAAGCGTGAAGCGGCAGTCAGCTTTGTAGAGTACATGACCAGCGATGAACAGGTCGCAAAATTTGCGCAGCATACGGCGTCTGCCCTGAAGGCAGCCCCAGAAGTAGATGAGTCCGCATTTAACTCCCTTCAGGTAAAGGCAATGGAGATGATGTCTGGCGTGACCTCCCTGACTGGAGCAGTGCAGGATATCTTCAACGGTGAGTGCAGAGTGTCAACCTTTGATGGAATGCCGCAGATCGTTACCGGAGAGGTGGCAGCAACCGATGCGGTGACGGAAGGACTTGAGGTTTATCACGCACAGTAATGTGAAACGAATGGCACGGGATGCGGCGAAAACGCGGAGGTTTTGGCCGCATCCTTTTTGATACCTAATCTGCTCTGCAGGCTTCTTTTACAGGGAGGGAAGGCGATGATTTATAAAAATAAAAAAATGCTGCTGGTTTTTCTGGTGCCGGCATTCGCTTTTATGGCGGTCTTTCTGCATTATCCATTTCTGCGCAACATTGTCAACAGCTTTCAGGAGATCAGCGGTCTGGCAGGAACAAGCAAGGGATGGCAGGATCCATGGTACGCAAATTATCAGACGATGCTGCAGGATAAAAATGTGTGGATTTCACTAAAAAATACCTTGATTCTGATGGGAATGACCCTGGTATTCCAGGTAGGGATCGCCCTTGTGCTGGCCATTCTGGTTGATCAGATCCGTGTAGGAGCGAAACTCTTCCGTGTGGTTTATTTTTTCCCTATTGTGATTTCGGCTACAGCCTTGGGACTTATGTTTAATCTGATCTTCTTGTATGACAAAGGGATGGTGAATCAGCTCCTTGAAAGGCTTGGGTATGCCGGGAAGCTGATAGACTGGAAGTCTGGATCTTTTGCGCTTTTTACGATGTTCCTTCCGGTGATCTGGCAGTATGTGGGGTTCTACTTTGTGATCCTTGTCACTGGCCTCAACAACATTCCAGTGGATCTATACGAGGTAGCCGAGGTGGACGGCGCCAGCCGCTGGCAGAGAATCCGCTGCATCACCCTTCCGCTTCTGCACAATGTTCTGTGCACCTGCGCCGTGCTGGCCGTAACAGGCGCTCTGAAGGTGTTTGATCTTCCTTGGGTTATGTTCCCTAAAGGAATGCCGACGAACACTACTTGGCTGACCGGAACGTACATGTACTACCATTCATCAGAGACGAGAAATACGGATTATGGCTGCGCTTTGGCTGTACTGATCGTACTGCTGGGCATTGTTGCGGCAAGAGTGGTCAACGCCTTGTTCCGGGAAAAAGATTATTGAGGAAGGGGCAGGTGAATATGAAGAGTATGAAGAAAAAGAAACCAATGCAGCTCTGGAAGATTCCGGTATACGCCGTTCTCCTATGCTGGATGCTGACCACGGTTTATCCTCTTTTCTGGGTTATGCTGAATTCTTTTAAGGTAAAGAATGAGATTCTGGCAGACTCCTTCGCACTTCCTCTGGGAGAACTCTTCACGCTGGCAAACTACAGGCGTGCCTTTGACCGTGTACCGATTTTTGGCGCATATCTGAACAGCGTAGTTGTCTCAGGCAGTGTGACCCTGTGTGTTATGGCCCTGGCCGGACTTGCGGCTTTTGCGCTGGTGCGCTATAATTTCAAGGGGAAACAGGTTTTGATTTCTCTTGTTGTGGCCAGCATGATGTTCCCGGCATTTTCTACGATTGTTCCAGTGTTCCGTATGGAGGCCTCCTGGGGGATTGTCAACAGCAGCAACCGCTGGATCTCTCTGTTTGCATGTGCGCTGCCTCAGATTGCAGGCAATCTCTCCTTTGCCATTGTTGTCCTGACAGGATACATACGAAGCCTTCCTCTGGAGCTTGAGGAAGCCGCTTTTATGGAAGGCTGCGGCCCTTTTCAGATTTTTACAAGGATCGTTGTCCCGCTGGCTAAGCCGTCCTTTGCGACGGTGGCGATCTTTTCTTTCCTGTGGAGCTACAACGACTTGTTCACACAGACCTTTTTCCTGAGAATTCAGAAGCAGTGGGCGATTACGAGGCTTTTGAAGGAACTGACGTCCATGGAGGGGACGAATTACGGACTGATGGCTGCGGCTGTCACGATTGTGATCGTTCCGGTGATTCTGCTGTACGCTGCACTGCAGAAATATATCATCAAAGGTATGGTTGCCGGAGCGGTGAAAGGGTGAAATGCGGCAGTTTTTTGACAGAGGTGTACTGTGTATAGAGTGATGATCATCGATGATGAACCGATTATTGTGCGGGGGCTTGTGAGCCTCCTTCCTTGGGAAAAATATGGCTGCCAGGTTGTAGGGACAGCTTCGGACGGACTGGAAGGCCTCGCAAAGATACGCAAGCTTCGCCCGCATATGGTATTTTCAGATATATATATGCCTAAGCTGAACGGACTTGCCATGGCAGCAGGGATGAAGTCGGAGTTTGAGGATATGGAGCTGACCATCCTGACCGGATACCGTGATTTTGACCTGGCCCAGGAGGCCATACGGCTGGGAGTGCGCCGTTACCTTCTGAAGCCTTCTAATATGGAAGAACTAGAAGAGGCGGTAGGGGCAATGACTTCCCATCTGCAGAAAAAAGGTATTTTGGGTATAGAAATTGCTGCGGGTGAGGCGCCTGGGGCAGGGGAGAAACAGATGGAAGCTGGAGAACAGGCGGCCGGGAGCTTCCTTGTGAACCGGGCTCTCGCATATATGCGGGAAAACTATGCCGGCAGGCTGACTCTGACGGAGGTGGCAGAGCATACGTATGTCAGTCAATGGCATTTGAGCAAGCTGCTGAATCGCCATACAGGACAGAGCTTTTCAGAGCTGCTGAATTCTATCCGGATTGAGGAGGCAAAAAAGCTGCTGGCGGATCCGGCCCTGCGCATCGGGGATGTGGCCGAACAGGTCGGCTTCCTGGATATGGCGCATTTCTCCCGGGTCTTCAAGCGTATTACCGGAGTATCGGCAAATGAGTACCGAAATACCCTTTGATCCTGGCATTTCAGCGGGCAGGGGAGCAGTTCATCTAAAATATGCTTGCATTTGCTGGAAAATGGTGCTATGATGGGAGACAGTTAAAGATTGTTACTAGTTTAAGAGTGGGCGGTTCGCCCACTCTTCTTTGTGGCGTACAGGAGGATGGTGCATGAGCAAAAAGGAGCTCTATGAACAGAAGACGGAAGAGCTGCTGCTTCCGATTGTAGGGAAATATGAGTTTGAGTTGGTAGATGTAGAGTATGTAAAAGAAGGCGGAAGCTGGTATCTGAGAGCCTATATCGACAAGCCGGGAGGAATAACCGTAGACGACTGTGAGCTGGTAAGCAGACAGCTCAGCGATCTTTTGGATGAAAAGGACTATATTGAGGATTCTTATATCCTGGAAGTAAGTTCACCGGGGCTGGGCCGTCCTT
>DVGR01000119.1 GCA_018712605.1 Candidatus Choladousia intestinigallinarum | reverse complement strand
GGCTTGCCGGGCATTTGCCCGGCTCAAACATAAGTCTGCAGCCCTTTGGCAAGTGAACTTGCCCGGGCTGCAGACTTATGTTTGTGTCGCTGCAAATTGTTTTACAAAAAAATAAGATACTGGGTGTATACTTTGCCGGTGTTTTATGGTAGAATATTGAAATGATTCAGGTAAGAGGGAGATTGTGGCAGGGTGTATCTGGTATTTTATGAGCGATACACATGGGATAGTTGATGAAAATAATAAGAAATGTTACACGATGAAGTGTATACCAAAAGAGGAAAGACCGTATGAAAAATGTCTTGCGGGAGGGGCATCCTGCCTTTCTGATGCTGAATTGCTGGCAGTGATACTACGTACGGGTTCCAGAGGGGAATCGGCATTGGAGCTGTCAAGAAAGGTTCTGTCTCTTCAGGGAAGTGAAAAGGGACTTCTTGGCATTTATCATATGTCGATTTCTGACTTAATGGAGATAAAAGGCTTGGGAAAGGTAAAAGCGGTTCAGTTAAAATGCCTGGCAGAGCTTTCTGTGAGGATCGCCAAGGCCCAGGCTTCCCCCAGTCTTTCCTTCACCAATCCCGCTGCCATAGCGGCTTATTATATGGAGGAGCTGCGGCATCTGGAACAGGAGGTTCTTCTTCTGCTGATGCTAAACAGCAAGAGCCGCCTGATCCGTGACATGGTGATTTCCAGAGGGACGGTTCGGGCTGCGTTGATTTCTCCCAGAGAGATCTACATTGAGGCTCTGCGCCACCAGGCCGTAAGCATCATTCTGCTTCACAATCACCCGAGCGGTGTCCCGGAACCCAGCAGAGAGGATCTGGAGCTTACCCGGAGAGTCCGGCAGGCGGGAGAACTGATCGGAATAGAACTACTGGATCATATTATAATCGGCGACCGGCAGGCAGTAAGTTTGAGGGAACTTGGCCTCTGGAGTGAGATATAAGGGGTTAAAAAAGCATGTTATTTCAAAAGGTTTGTGGAATCGATCTTGGCACAGACACGATTAAAATACGAGACCGCAGTGACAAAGCTTTTCTTTACAGTAAAAATATCATCGCTCTGCGAAATGAGAGCAGGGTGCTGGCGGCAGGAGACGCTGCCTTTGAATTTTATGAGAAATCCCCCCAGAATGTTCAGGTTATCTGGCCTATGGTTCATGGGGTGATTGCCAATTCCACGGAAATGTCCCTGGTGCTTTCGCGCCTTCTGAAGGAATTTCTGGGACCGCTGCAGAGGGCTGGTGCTTTATATATAGCCGTTCCCAGCGATATTACCCAGGTGGAGAAAAGGGCTTTTTTTCATGTGCTGAGCGGAAAGCTCAGCGCCGGTAGGATCCGTTTGATTGACAAGGGGATTGCCGATGCAGTCAGCGCCGGTCTTCCTGTGCTCTCTACAAGAGGACATATGGTAGTAAATATCGGTGCGGATACCACGGAAATATCCGTGATTTCATCTGGAAAGGTGATCCTCTGCCAGACTTTGAAAAAGGGAGGACGGGCCCTGGATGAGGATATCTCTACCATGGTTCGCAGAAAGTTCAACCTGAATATAGGGAGAAAGACGGCGGAAAGCCTGAAAAACAATCTCGCCTTTATGATCAATGGACCAAGGCTGGAACAGAAGGTATTTGGAATCCATACGCTGTCAGGGCTTCCCAAATCAGACCTGATTCCTTCTCTTGCTGTCAGCGTGGCGATCATTGATACGATAGATTCTATTGTGGAAAGCATAAAGAGCGTGTTTAACCGTGTCCCGCCCCAGCTTATGAAAGACATCGCCAGGGAGGGAATCTATCTAAGCGGAGGCGTATCTATGATTCTGAATCTTTCTGAGTATATCCAAAAAGAAATCGGAATTCCTTTCCATCATGTGCATGACCCGAAGAACAGTACGATCCGTGGACTGGTGGAAATTATGAATCACAAGGATCTGCGGCAGTTTACCTACTCGCTGCATGATTTAACTGGTATGAGATAAGGGCTGGATGATTATGAAAAAGAAAACCAATGAAAATTTAAGAAATAAGTATCTGCTGATTGCCTTGAGCGTTCTGTGCGCCATTTTGATCGCTGTGTCTTTTTTTGAGGGCAGTCTCGTTTCACCGGTAAAGCAGATCAGCGGCTTTTTTATTACCCCTGTGCAGAGAGGAATCAGCGGCTTCGGATCCTGGCTTTCGGGGCTGACGGATAATTTTCAGGATGCCGTCTCCCTCAGAGAAGAAAATACATCTCTGCAGGAGAGGGTGGATACCCTTACAGAAGAAAACAGCCGGCTGATACAGGACCGGGAAGAGCTGGATCGTCTCAGGGAGCTGTATGATCTGGATCAGCAGTACGATGAATATGAAAAAGTAGGCGCAAGGATCATTGCCAAAGAATCCGGCAACTGGTTTAACCTTTTTACCATCGATAAAGGTTCCGCTGACGGAATCGAAGTGGATATGAATGTGATTTCCGGAGGTGGATTGGTAGGCATCGTCACAGAGGTGGGATCTTCATGGTCAACGGTCCGCTCTATCATTGACGACAACAGCAATGTCAGCGCGATGGTTTCCACTACCTCCGATCAGTGCATCGTGGGCGGCGACCTGCGGCTTATGGATGAGGGTTCCCTGAATCTTCTTAGCCTGACGGACTCGGAGAACAATGTGCATGTAGGCGACAGTGTGGTTACCTCTTATATCAGTGAGAAGTTTCTGCCGGGAATCCTCATAGGGTATATTGATGAGCTGAACAATGATGCCAACAACCTCACTAAATCCGGATATATAACTCCTGTGGTGGATTTCAGACATCTTCAGGAGGTGCTGGTTATTCTGGAGACAAAGGAGTACGTTGCTCCCTCTGAGGACGGCGGAATCGTTCAGACCGGAACCGTCTCCCAGTCAGAGGTTTCCCAATCAGAGCCTTTGACCGAGACGGAGAGCGAAACACAGGCACAATAGGAGAGAGAATTATGCGCCGGAAAATTACAATGGCTTTGCTGATCCTGCTGTTTATTCTGCTGCAGTCCACAGTCTGTCAGATGATCGCAGTGGCATCCATCAAACCAAACCTTCTTATTATACTTACCGTTTCTTTCGGGCTGATGAGAGGTAAAAAAGATGGTATGCTCACGGGATTTTTCTGCGGGCTGCTCACAGATCTCTTTTTTGAGAGCATTATAGGATTCAACGCTATTTTGTATCTGTGGGTGGGCTATTTCAGCGGCTATTTTTACAGGATCTTCTATGATGACGATATTAAGACACCTATTTTTCTGATTTCCGTAACAGACCTGGTATACGGAATCCTGCAGTATGGATTTATGTTCCTGCTGAGAGGGAGGATAGATTTCTTCTACTACCTGGGGCGGATTATTCTGCCAGAGGTGCTTTACACACTGTTAATTACAATATTCTGCTACCGCATACTGTATTACATCAACCAGAAACTCAGTCTTTCAGATAAGGGGAGTGCAGATCATTTTGTTTAACCGAATGCGAAAAAACATATCAAAAGCTATAAACCCGCGTATCATCACGCTTCTTATAGTATTTATCCTTCTTACGGCGCTGCTGGTGCAGCGGCTGTTTCAACTGCAGATTGTAGACGGGGAAAGCTATCAGAATGACCATTCCCTCTCTATTATACGTGAGAGGACTCTGGCCAGTTCCAGGGGAAATATTTATGACCGGAACGGAAACCCCATTGCCTATAACGAGCTGTCTCAGTGCGTCACCTTTGAAAACAACGGGACGTATTCTTCCACGAAAGAACAGAATCTTACGATCAACGGAATCCTTTACAATGTCATTAAGATTATCGAAGAGCAGGGAGATTCCATAGTAGATGATTTTGAGATCACGCTGAACCGGGATGGCTCTTATTCATATAACGTTTCAGGATTTACCCAGCAGAGATTCCTGGCGGATCTCTTCGGGGAAGCGTCCATCAGCAGCTTGTCAGATGAAGAGCTTAACATCTCTGCCGCTGATCTTATGGACATGCTGACCAGCGATGAGTACTATGGGATTTTAGACCCCAGCATCACGGCGGAGGAGAAAGCGCAGTACGGACTCCCGGACTCTTTGACAGATCAGGAGGTTTATCAGCTCGCCGCTCTCCGTGCGGAGATCGCCACATACAGCTTTCAGCGCTATCAGACGGTCACCATCGCCAGGAATGTCAGCGATGAGACGGTGGCCCGTATCCTGGAGAACCAGGCATCTTTCCCGGGCATCGACATTTCCGAGGAATATCTGCGTGTCTACGCAAATGCTGAATATATGGCGCCCCTGATCGGATATACGGGGCTGATCTCCGGGGAAGAGCTGGAAGAACTCAAGGAGGAAGACAGCTCCTATACGGCTACGGATATCGTAGGAAAATCAGGACTGGAACAGATCATGGAGACCACACTCCAGGGCGATAAAGGATATGAGGAAATCTATGTGGATAATATGGGCCGTACTCAGGAAGTGATATCCAGGACTGAGCCTCAGGCGGGGAATGACCTGTATCTGACCATTGACATGGATCTTCAGGCAGCCGCTTACCAGATACTGGAGCAGTACATCGCCGGTATCCTCTACGTAAACATTGTGGATACCAGAGAGTGGGAAGCCACAGGCTCCGCGGACGATGTGCGTATCCCTATTTACGATGTATACTATGCTTTGTTTGAAAATAATGTCCTGGATGTAAGCCATCTGAAGGCTGAAGATGCTTCTGCAAACGAACAGGCCGTGTACAATGCATTCCTTGTAAAGGCATCCAACATTTTCAGCACAATCCGCAGCCAGCTTCTCAGCGATGAGCCTCCGGTATATTCGGAACTTACAGAAGAGTACCAGATGTACGTATCTTATATCGTAAACAATATGCTTACGGATGCTACGGGTCTTCTTAACGATGAGGCTATTGATACCACGGACGCTACCTATAAATCCTGGGAGGCAGGAGAGATCAGTCTGCAGGAGTACCTGACCTATGCCATTTCCCGCAACTGGCTGGATGTAACAGCGCTGACGGAGGACGCCCAGTATCTGGACGCATCCGAGGTATTTTCCGCACTTTCAGATTATATTGCCGACTATCTTTATGATGACGATGATTTCTGTAAACAGGTGTACCGCTATATGCTGGAAGAGGACTCCATCACAGGTTCACAGGTGTGTCTACTTCTTTTTGACCAGGGCGTGCTGGAGATGGACACGGATGTGTACGAACGGCTCCAGAGCGGTTCCTTAAGCGGATATGATTTTATCCGGGACAAGATCTACAATCTGGAGATTACGCCTGCGCAGCTTGCCTTAAATCCCTGTTCTGGAGCAATCGTAATCACGGATCCAAACAACGGCGAGACCTTGGCCTGCGTTACCTACCCGGGATATGACAACAACCGTCTGGCTAATGACATGGATACGGATTATTTCTACAAGCTGAGCATTGACCTCTCCAGTCCCTTTTACAGCAGGGCGACTCAGGAATCCATTGCTCCCGGTTCCACCTTTAAGATCGTGGCGGCTACCGCCGGCGTTATGGAGGGCGCCATAGGAATCGGCGACGGCGTTTACTGCAGCGGAACTTTTGACCAGGTAGCCCAGGAAATTGACTGTACCGGTATTCACGGAACGGAAACTCTGGTCACGGCTATTCGTGATTCCTGCAACGTATATTTCAACACCATCGGTTATACTCTCAGCCTTGTAAACGGGGAGTACGATGATGATACGGGTCTGGAGATTCTGGACAGATATGCTTCCATGTACGGTTTTGATTCCACTTCCGGTCTGGAGGTACCGGAATCCTCTCCCCATATGTCAGACAACGACGCTGTTCGTTCCAGTATGGGACAGGGTACAAACGCTTATACGGTATCCCAGCTGGCAAGATACGTAAGCACCATCGCAAACAGCGGCACCTGCTACGACCTGACTCTGATTGATCGGATTACCGATTCTGCCGGCAGCGTTCAGGAAGAGCAAAAAGCTGCGGTTCACAGTCAGATGAATCTTCCGAATGAGCTTTGGACGGCCATCCATGACGGTATGAGGGCAGTGGCTCAGAACCACAGCCAGCTTCGTAATTTTACAGGAGTCACCATTTCTGGTAAGACCGGTACCGCTCAGGAGACTACAGATAAGCCCAACCACGGAGCGTTTATCGGCTATACAACCCCGGCAGAGGGAGAACAGCAGATCGCCATTGCGGTTCGGATCGCCAACGGCTATACTTCCGCACATGCGGCGGCAGTTGCAAGAGACGTAATTTCGTATTATTATGGTATTCAGGATGAAAGTGAGCTGATTACAGGCCATGCGGCGGATGTTACCAGCGACAACACCCGTACTGACTGACGCAGAAAAGAGGGAACCAGAAAATGGGCAGCAATGCAGTGATTATCAAAAGCAATCCCTACGGGATCGTGCTGATCCTGGACAAGGAGCTTCCCTTTGAGGAGCTTCGCCAGGCTGTGGCGGATAAATTTAAGATGTCTGCGGGATTCTTTAAAAACGCCAAGCTTGCCCTGACTTTTCAGGGCAGAATCCTCACAAAAGAACAGGAAAGAATACTGCTGGATGAAATAGTACAGAATTCCAAAATACAGATTCTCTGCCTTGTGGATGAAAAAAAGGAATCGGCGGAATATTACAAAAAAGCTGTTATGCAGGCCCTGGAGAAGCAAGACCGGGAAGAAGGCCAGTTCTACCGGGGAACATTGCGGTCCGGCCAGGTTCTGGAGACAGAGACCAGCATCGTAATCCTGGGAGATGTGAATCCCGGGGCGCAGGTAATCTCCAAAGGCAATATTGTCATCCTGGGATGCTGTATGGGAAATATCTATGCCGGGGCTTCCGGCAACGCAGGCTGTTTTGCGGCAGCCCTTACCATGAAGCCCATGCAGGTGCGGATTGCCGACAAGATGGCTCGAAGCGCCATTGTAAAGAAAACAGACACAGGAGAGTACCCCATTGATCCCAAGATCATCTATATCAAGGAGGATCATCTCCAGATCAAACCGATTACCAGCGAAAATCTCTGTGAATTTCTCGCATGAAGAGTAATCTTAATTCTGAAGTACCGCAGGAGGAAAGGCAGTTCTGCCGAAGGAATTGAGAAGAATTGGAGGAAAGCAGTATTATGAGTGAAGTAATCGTTATAACATCTGGAAAAGGCGGAGTGGGAAAGACTACCTCCGCCGCAAATATAGGCTGCGGCCTGGCCCGGATGAATAAAAAAGTCGTTCTGGTAGATACGGATATCGGACTTAGAAATCTTGACGTTATCATGGGACTGGAAAACCGGATTATCTATAATCTGGTAGACGTGGTGGAAGGAAACTGCCGCCTGAAGCAGGCGCTGATCCGGGACAAGCATTATTCAAATTTGTACCTTCTCCCCAGCGCCCAGACCCGGGACAAGAGCGCCGTTTCTCCTGAACAGATGATTAAGCTGGCGGACAGTCTTCAGCCTGTGTTCGACTACGTAATCCTGGACTGCCCGGCAGGAATTGAGCAGGGATTCCGCAATGCGGTGGCTCCCGCCAAGAGAGCGATTGTCACCACCACCCCGGAGGTATCTTCCATCCGGGATGCAGACCGGATTATCGGCCTTTTGGAAGGGGCAGGCATAAAGAAAATAGATCTGCTGGTCAACCGGGTGAGAATGGATATGGTCCGCCGCGGTGAGATGATGTCCGTGGAAGACGTGGTAGATATTCTGGCTGTAAACCTCCTGGGTGCCGTGCCGGATGAAGAGAGCGTGGTGATCGCCGCCAACCACGGAGAACCTGTGGTGGGAAGCGATACGCTGGCGGGACAGGCTTATATGAATATATGCAGAAGGATCTGCGGGGAGACCGTTCCTCTTCTGGATCTTCAGGCATCCTCTTCCTGGCTTCAGAAATTTTCTTCTTTTCTGAAGAGAAAGTAGGTGACCGGTATGAGGGGTGACCGCCGCCGTTCTTTTTTCACTACGTCAGGAAGAATAGCCAAGGCCCGGGCCGCCTCCCTGATCGCCACAGACCGGCTTTCCTGTTCCCCGGAACAGCTTAAGCAGATGCGCAGGGAGATTCTGGAGGTTCTGTCTAAATACATGGTGACAGATGACAAGGAGTTCGAGATACGTATGGAGTTAATCCATAAAACAAGACAAGGGGTTCAAGATGTTAAAACAGTACAAATTAAGTGACTACAGATTTCGTCTGGTTCTCTGGGTGGCAGCTTTGTCCATCCTGGGAATTCTGGTAATCGGCAGCGCGAACCAGTCTTACCAGCGGCAGCAGATCGCCGGAATGATCCTGGGTATGGCTGTCATGGTTATCGTTTCTTTGTTTGATTATAAATGGGTTTTAAATTTTTACTGGCTGATCTACCTGGCCGCCGCAGTACTTCTGCTGCTGGTGCTGCTGGTAGGCGTGGAGGCCAACGGCGCTGTCCGCTGGCTGAACATTGCCGGTTTTCAGTTTCAGCCCTCTGACATTGCCAAAATCATGCTGATTTTGTTTTTCGCAAAATTCTTTGAAAACCGCCTGGACAGGCTGAATAAACCCCGGACAGTCATTTTTGCCGTCCTTCTGATCGGTATTCAGCTTTTCCTGATTATAAAGGAGCCTAATCTATCCACCACAATTATTGTGGCAGTGGTTTTCTGTGCCCTGTATTTTATGGCTGGGCTGAGTTATAAGATTATCGCGGGAATGCTTTTAGTCAGTGTTCCAGTGGCCGTGATCCTGGTCAGTGTTCTCATGCAGCCGGATCAGAATCTTCTCCACGGCTACCAGCTTACCCGAGTGTATGCCTGGCTGTATCCTGAGGATTATCCCAGCGAGTCCTTCCAGCAGCAGAACTCTATCGTTGCCATCGGCTCCGGCCAGTTATACGGCAGAGGGCTGGACAACGACGATGTATCTTCTGTAAAAAACGGCAATTTCATCTCCTTCCCTCAGTCGGATTTTATCTTTTCCGTGGTGGGAGAGGAGCTTGGATTTATCGGATGCTGCATCATAGTACTCCTGGAATTTCTGATTTCCCTGGAATGCCTTATGGCGGGAAGGAGGGCCAGAGAGCTTTCAGGAACGCTGATTTGTTCCGGTATGGCCGCCCTGGTGTTTTTTCAGAGTTTTCTGAATATATCCGTTACCACCGGGCTGCTTCCCAATACCGGCATTACCCTTCCCTTTGTAAGTTATGGCCTGACCTCACTGGTCAGTTTCTATATCGGCATCGGCTTTGTGCTGAATGTCGGGCTTCAAACAAAAAAATATTAAGGAGGAAACCCAATATATGAATATCGCATTTGTGGCACATGATTCCAAGAAAAAACTCATGCAGAATTTGTGTATTGCTTATCGGGGGATTCTGGCAAAACACAGCCTTTACGCTACCGGTACCACAGGACGTCTCATAGAGGAGGCTACGGGACTGAATGTCCACAAGTTCCTGGCCGGACATATCGGAGGCGAAGAGCAGTTGGGCGCCATGATCGAACAGAATGAAATCGACCTGGTGATTTTCTTCCGGGCGCCTTTAGATTCCCGGCCCAATGAACCGGATATCAACAAAGCCATCCGCCTTTGCGATATTCATAACGTTCCCCTGGCGACGAATATTGCATCTGCGGAATTACTGCTGAAATCACTGGAAAGAGGAGATCTTGAGTGGCGTGAAATGTACAGATAATCAGACTGGAAAGTCTTACTATACGGAAAGAGAATGGCTTCGTATACAGTCCAAAGAGCAGGAAGAGAAGAAAAAACTGCGCAGACTGGGGCTGATCCTGGGGCTTTTGGCCGCTTTTACGGCTCTTTTGATCTTCTTGGTCTACTACTTTGTGATACGTTCCCACGATTACACCCTTTCTCTTCCCTATGACCGCTCAGATGCGGTATACGGCGTCCAGAGCCTGAATCTTCATTCGCAAACGGCGGATTCCTTTGCGGAAGACCTCTGTGTGACTACGGGGGACGTGAACACGGATCAGATTGCTCTGGCTTCTTACTCGGCAGGTCTTTTTGACTTGAACCAGAAAGAAGTATCCTATGCCAGGGATATCTTTACCCAGCGGTCCCCAGCCAGTATCACCAAAATTATGACGGCTTTGGTGGCATTAAAATATGGAAATTTAGATGATCAGGTGACAGTCACCGAGACAGCTAAGGATATCGAATACGGTTCTTCTGTCTGTGATATTCAGGTGGGGGATGTCCTTTCACTGCGCCAGTTGGTTTACGGACTGCTGATTGCTTCAGGAAACGATGCCGCTATGATGATTGCAGAACACGTAGGAGGATCCGTGGATCAGTTTGTCGCCCTGATGAATGAAGAAGCCGCTGCCCTTGGGGCTACGGACACACATTTTATGAATCCCCATGGTCTGACGGCGGAGGGACATTATACTTCTGTCTATGATATCTACCTGATGTTTAATGCGGCTCTGGAATACGACGTGTTCCAGGACGCCATCAGCCGCACCAACTATTACGCAGAGTATACTAGGGGGGACGGATCTGCTGTGGCTGTGACATGGGAATCCACAGACTGGTATTTTTCCGGGGCAGCGGAGGCTCCAGACGGAGTGACTGTATTCGGCGGAAAAACAGGTACCACAGACGATGCGGGAAACTGCCTTGCACTGATGTCCAAAGATCAGTATGGAAACCCGTATTTATCCATAATCCTCCATGCAGACACAAAAGATTCTCTCTACGAGGAAATGAACCAGTTATTGTCGTTAATCGAGAATTAAGTGTTGTAATTTGTGCCTGAATAGTCTATAATTGTTTTATGAATATTTTATCCGCTACTAAAGGAGGAGAGGACCATGATACAGTTAATCGTAGGCGAAAAAGGAAA
>DVGR01000118.1 GCA_018712605.1 Candidatus Choladousia intestinigallinarum | reverse complement strand
GCGTCCGATACAGATGTGGATCTCCAGGAACCACCGCTGAAAACAAACAATTCCCAGGATAGAAGCTTTCTGCTGCATTCGTCTGATATGTCCGGTCGCTTCATCCCATCTCTTATTTATAATGGAATTCTCAAGCCCTGCGAAATCATGGCTGTGAATAAAGCTTCGCAGATCTTCAAAATAAGACGGTTCCCTCTGTACGTTCGTTCCCTTTGGCAGAGTAATCCCGATTTCCGATAAGGCTTTCAAAGCATCCGGTTTCATATGCATGACCTCCTCTCGTATTTCTAAATCTTTCCTCCTTGTTTCCTTCCTTTTATCTGCTCTTATTTTACAGGTGAATCCTGTATAAGTCAAATTCCTCTTTATCATTTTCAGAAAATCAGTTCAGCATATCCTTCTACTGCAAAGGACGGTTCTTTAATTTCATATCCAGCGTCCTTCTTCTCTCATCCAGCAGAAGCTCCTTATTATATCTGACATACCGGCTGCATTCATACTGCTGCAGGAAAAATATGCTGATTGGATCCGAATTCAATTCTGTGAGAAACAAAACCATCTCCTGGCTGTTTCCAAATACCGTCTCCATAAAGTCAAAAGCGTATTCCAGAGTCTGGCCGCATTTTTCCCACAACAAATCCTGGCGATCCTGTTCCTCTGAAAACCATTCTCTCAGCAGCCCATAGGCTTCCTCTCCTGAGACAGGATTTTTATCTTTCAGATCTTTTGCGTATCTCTCTAATAGTTTGATACTCTCTCTGAAGATCTTCTCAGCTTCCCGATCCAAAAGCTCCGCCTTCTTCTTCCCAAAATATTCTTTCTCTGTCTCTTCCAATTTCTTGGAGATCCAGTTCCGCGGAACTGCCTCTTCTTCTGTGAGTTCCCGGTGCCCTGCCTTTAAAATACCATAGATTTTTTCCAGGATTTTCTCCCTGCGCACAGCCTCCGCAAAGGAGGCGCTGCATCTGGACTGAATCAGGCTGACGACTGCAGCTTTTTCATCAAAGGGCGCATGGGAGGCTCTCTTCACCATGTCCTCTGAAATTTTCCCTTGCTCCAAAGCTTCCTCCAGCCGCCGGTCCATCTGGTATTTTTCAAACAGCGCCAGGTAATTGGCAAAATCTCTTGCAATCCTGTCATGCTGAAGATACTGAACCGTAACCTCCCGGTCGGCCTTCTTTCCAAGCTTTTCATATACCTTTAGAAGCTGGGACAAGTCTTCCCAGCCTCTGGGGGTGACAAAACTTTTCCCATCTACCGTAGTTTCCATATGGTAAAAGCAGCTCGGCCTGGCCGTCAGATAGGAAACCACCGCCGGGTGCAGGCGCTGTTCTTTAGCATATTCCTTCCACACGGCAAAATCCGGTTCCACCATGATCTTCTTTACCCGGTCCAGAGTGACCACGTCAAATTCCCGCACTGATTTATTATATTCCGGCGGATTGCCAGCCGCAGCGATCAGCCAGCCCTCCGGTATTTTATGATTTCCAAAGGTTTTGCACTGAAGGAACTGAAGCATCGCCGGGGCTAAAGTTTCCGAAACACAGTTGATCTCATCCAGGAACAAGATTCCCTCTCTTAACCCTGTCTGTTCCATCTTTTCGTACAGGGAAGCCACGATCTCACTCATGGTATATTCTGTCACCGTGTACTCTTTCCCGTCAAAGATCCGCTTTGAAATGAAGGGAAGCCCTATAGCGCTCTGCCTGGTATGGTGGTTAATGGTATACGCTGCCAGGCAGATCCCGCATTCCCTGGCAATCTGCTCCATGATCTGGGTCTTGCCGATTCCCGGAGCTCCCAGCAGGAGAATCGGGCGCTGACGGATGGGGGGAATCAGGTATTCCCCGTCCTCCCCTTTCATTAAGTATGCCTCCACCGTATCTTTAATCTCTTCCTTTGCCCTCTTTATATTCATGGTCTTATCTCCTTCATATCTGTGGTCTTGTCAGAGCGTATCTGAAAACTGCCTTCTGCCGTGCGCTGGCACAGGTCTTCTTCTCCAATCACAAGGCGAATCGCCCAGGGGGGCACGTCCGCGTCCCTGTAATCCTCCTTCATAAACACAAAGGCCGTATCGTAGGGGGGCTTCTTCACAGGAAAAATCCCATACCCGTCTGTGAAATAAATCAGTCCCCGAAGCTTTGTAAAGCTTTTCTTTCTCAGCAGCTCTTCCACCCATGCAAAGGCCGGACGAAAATCCGTGCCTCCAAAGCCCCGAACTGTCATATTTTCCAGGTAGGCGGCCAGCTCTTCCTGACTGGTAATCCTCACATCCTCCTGCACCCGGTCGTCGCACTGAAGAATGCGAAGATTGATTTTTCTGGAAAAACTTTCGCTCTCCATAAGAATACCGGCTGTCTCCTGAAGGAAACGATGGATCAGCTCTCCCTTGCAGGACATGGAGGTGTCTATGACAATGACAAAATCCTCCACCTTCTGAACCTCTTTTGTTTCCAGAGGCTCTATGAGGGGCATATTTCCGTAAAGCTCCATGCCGTAATTATAAAAAATATAGTCAAAGGCGTCTGGATCCACCTGCATCTCTTCCTTCAGCACAGAGAATTTCCGCAGAAATTCCCGGTAGTCATACTTCTTCTGGTTTTCTGCCCTTACCTGCTCCTCCAGATCCCGGAATTCCTGGGAGGCCTCCTTGGAAAACAGCTCCATCTCCGTCTGCATCCGCTCTCTGGCCTCTTCCCATTTCCGCCGGGACAAGTCCGGCTGCCCCGGACTCTCTTCTTCCTCCCAATACCTGTGGTCGTCAGAGACAAACTCTGCCCTCAGCTCTTCCAGCTCCCTGGCTGAGGGATGGAGACGGCAGAGGTTCCTGTAAATCTGTTCCGCCGTAGGCACTCTCCCCTCCGTCAGAAGACGGCGGAAAGCCTGTCTGCGGAACATGGACTTAGGCGCCTGCACGGCCTTGAGATAAAGGCCGTCTATCAGATGTTCAGCCGCTATGTCGCAGGCCAGATCCCAGTATTCCCGGTCCCGTCCCCCTCCGTTCCAGATATGTCCAAAAAGGCAGTGGAACACCGTATGGAGGTAGCTGCGGTTCACCTTCTGGCTTCCCCTGCCGAACATCCAGGCTACCCAGTCCGGCTTGTAAAAGTAGCAGCTCCCGTCCGTACCGGCCCCCTGGATCTTCGCATCCGGCACAAAAGTCAGCCCTGACAGCGCCACATCCAGGAACCGCAGGTTCAGATACAGCTCTGTTCTGGAAAGCTCCAGAATCTCTCTGCCGATCTCTCCGAAGGCCATCTCTTCCGCCTGCTGTCTGTAAAGGGGATTCATCCAATCACCTCTCCTTTCTGCCATTCTCTCTAAAGCTCCAGTCTTCTGCGCCTCTTTTTCCCCTGTTTTTTCTCTGCCAGGCAGTCCATACACCACCCAGAAGCCTCTGGGAAGTTTCCCGACGCCGCCAGATCCGCCAGTTTTTCCATACCTCTCCTGTCCCCGTCTGAAAAGATTCGAGCCAGGATTTTTACTGCCTCCATGTCTTTGGAAGACACAGCATAAGCGCAGGCTGCTTCCCATTCCTCTGCAAGGAAATCCCGGTACTGCCTTTCTCCCTCACCGCTCAATTCTTTTGGATATTTCAGCCGGCCGAAAGCCAGATCGAAAAGGACTCTCCCCGGTTCCTGGGCCTTGGCATGAGGGAAGAGCCGGTCATAGCGCCGGAAATCGACACCCTTTGCTCCTACGCAGTTCCGGTAAAGAATCCCGCTGCCGTGCACATGATTTTCCAGGATTCTGGCAGGCGTGTTTTCCACTCCCTCCTCATAAAACTCTGGAAATACAAGCCGAAAAGAAATCTGATTCCCTTCCATAAAATCTACACGGAGTTCTTCTCGAACCTCTTCTAGGATCTCTCGCAGGGACAGCCCTTCCTCTCTTTGACGGATCTGCAGCTTCTTAATCTGATGGCAGCCGGTAAAGACTCCGCTGCCCCAGTCAAGCCGTCCCCCGGCAAACTCCAGTTTTTCAAGATGTTCACAGTTATAAAAGCAGTATTTCCCCACTTTCTCCACCGTATCCGGCAGAAGAATCTCCCGAAGCTTTCTGCCCTTTAGAGGCTCCTGCTGTCCGCCGAAGGAATCCATGCCTGCACGTGAGAGAAAAAGCCGCCCTTCCTCAAGGCCCTGCTGCAGAACCCTCTCGTCCATATGTTCAGAAAATGCATAGGGCGCCAGCTCACTTACCCTTAATCCCTCCAGCTCTTCCGGTATCTCAGCTCTTTCCTCATTGGAAAAGCAGCGCCAAATAGCAGCGCTGCCCTCCTTTTTCTCATATACGAAACTCTGCAACTGCAGCTTACTCACCATTTTCTACTCCGTAACCGTTAAAGATATCTGCAATCGGCGAATCTTCCGAAAGGATTACCGTCTTATCGCCATTTTCCATAGAAGCTTTCAAAGCATCCAGACTGCGCACAAAGGAATAAAACTCTGTTTTTTCCGCCGTATCGTATGCCTCCGAGAGAATCCGCATGTATTCGGCCTCTCCCTCCGCTATAAGAATTTCCGCCTGCTTCTCAGCCTCAGAAATCGTAATAGAAGCTTCTTTATCTGTGGTGTTTCGGATTTTCTGGGCTTCTGAATCTCCTTCTGCGGTGTAGGTGGCGGCAATATTCTCCCTCTCGGAAATCATCCGCTCATACACAGCGTCCTTATTATCGTCCGGCAGATCCAACTGCTTTGTCTCAAACATCAGAAGTTCAATGCCGTACTGATCCATATTATCTTCAATCCGGCTCATAACCATCTCCGAGAGCTCTCCGTCACGGCTGGAGATCACCTGATCCTGGTTCAGACTGCTGATAGCATTTTTAAGGGCATTGTAAACTGCCGTGTTGATCCTGTTTTCCGCATTGGTCACAGAACCATTCAAGGTCTGGGCAAAGCTCACTGGATCTGAGATTCTCCAAAGCACGAAGCTGTCCGTAATCATGGTTTTCTTATCCCTGGTAATGACATCCGAGGGAACCAGATCATACAGAAGGGTCTCCTTGGGATAAGTATCGGTAGACTGAATAAAAGGAATCTTAAAACTCAGCCCCGGTTCGTCTATCACACGGCTGATTCTTCCAAACTGGCGGACGAGACGGTATTCATTCTCGGCCGTTACCACCAGCGAAGAAAGTCCCAGCAAAAGAACCGCTATAACTGCCGCTGTCACAATAATTTTTTTCTTCATCTCTCCCCGCCTCCTTTACTGCGCCGCACCGGCCGCCTCTGTTTCATCTGACGATTCTGTCTCCTGTACTCCCAGAAGGGTATCTGCAAAGGAGTCCAGAGGAAGCACCTTGGAAACGCCGCTGCCGCTGTCAATCACAACTTTCATATCCGGCAGCACATTCTCCATGGCCTCATAAAACATCCTCTGCTTCGTCACCTGGGGATTCTTCTCATATTCCTGGTACATAGACTGGAACCTTGCCACCTGGGCCTCCGCCTCATTGATCCTGGTCTGCTTCTGGGCCTCAGCATCCTTTACAATCTCATCCGCCCTGGCTTCTGCCTGGGGCAGCTTCTCATTCTGATATTTATAAGCATTATTCAGGGCCGTCTCCTTGCCCTGCTTGGCCGTCTCTACCTGCTTAAAGGCGTCCATTACCTCCTGGGTGGGGGGTTCTGAATCCTGAATGGTGATATTTACCAGAGCCAGTCCAATGTCCTCCGTCTCCAGCTTCTTCAGGATCATCTCCTTGATCTCTCCCTGGATCTCCGTCTTGCCTGTAGTCAGCACACTGTCCACATCGTAGCTTCCGATCACCGTGCGGATGCTTCCCTGGGCAATATTCTGCAGAATCCCCACTGGATTCTGGGAAGCATAGAGGTATTTCACTGGATCCACGATCCTGTACTCCACAAAGAAATCCACGTTGATAAAATTGTAATCCGATGTAATCATCACTGCCTCGGCTGCCACCGTATCGTTGGTAGTCTCTTCATACCCGATGGCAAATCCCTGAATGGTGGTGTCCACCTTTTTAACCTGCTGAATCAGGGGCAGTTTAAAATGAAGCCCCTTATCGGCAACCGTTTTGGGTTTCCCCAGTGTCACCAGCACCGCCTGCTCCTGCTCTTCAATCTGATACCAGCACCCGCTTCCCAGAATAAAAAGCACTGCCAAAACCACGATCCCCAGAAGAATGTATTTTATTTTTCCGGGAACTCTGAAATTCTGCATGTTTACCTTCACGTTTTCCTCCCCGGCGTTCCCCGCCGTCTGTTCTCTTGGCTTTTTACTTTAGTTCCAGAATCTGTGCCAGCCTGCGGATGTGCTCCGGCTCTGTGCCGCAGCATCCCCCCACGATACCGGCCCCCCTCTCTACAAGCTTCTTCATGGACAGGGCAAACTCCTCCGGTCCCATACTATAATGGGCTACCCCTTTGTCATCCATAGTGGGAAGTCCTGCATTTGGCTTTACCAGAACAGGAATCTGGGCTGTTTTCTTCATAGAAGATACCACAGCCTCCAACTGATCCGGGCCCACAGAACAATTCAGTCCCGCCGCCGATGCTCCCATATGCTGAAGGGTTTCTATCATCTCCACCGCATTTCCCCCGTACAGTGCGCTTCCGTCCGCCTCAAGAGTCAGGCTGCACATCACAGGAAGATCGCATACGGACTGAGCCGCATCCAAAGCCGCCATGGCCTCCTCCACAGACAGGAGCGTCTCCGCCACCAGAAGATCGGCTCCCGCATTTGCCAGAGCTTCCACCTGCTCTTTATATACATCAAAGAGCTCTTCGTAGGTCACTTCTCCCTCCGGTCCCAACACTTTACCAGTGGTAGTCAGGTCTCCGGCCACCAGAGCCCTTCCAGCAGCCGCCTTTTTAGAAAGCTCTACCAGACGGGTATTCAGCTCCTCGACCCGATCCTGAAGCCCGAAAAGCTTCAGGCTGATCCGGTTAGCAGAAAAGGTGGGCGCATAGAGGATCTGGCTGCCCGCCTCCACATACGCTCTCTGCAGTGAGTCAATCACCTCCGGATGTTCCAGATTCCACTGCTCCGCACACACCCCCACCGGCATTCCCTTTTTTCTCAGCCAGGAGCCTGTGGCGCCGTCCAGCAGAAGGACTCCTTCCCCTGTCAGCTGTAGAAATTCTTTTTTTGTCATTGTGTCCTCCTTTTTTCAGAGCTGTAATCGTTAACTTCTAATCATTGGGCTTCTGATAAAATTTTCCCCAGACTCTCTCTGACTTTACTACATTCACAAAGGCCATAGGATCCTTTTCCCGAATTTTAGGCAGAAGCCGGTGTATCTCATCACCAGAGACCACAGAGTAAAGCATCTTTCTCTCCTGCCCCTGGTAGCAGCCTACTCCCTTAAACAAAGTGGCGTCATGGTTCGTCTCCTGGCTGATCATCCGGTAAATCTCATCTGTCTTGTCAGTAATTATGTACAGAGTATTTCTCTGATACCGCTTAAACAGCAGGTGAAGCGTCTGGGTGGTGACAAACTGGAAAATAACAGAGTACATAGCCTTGTCCCATCCAAGGAGAATTCCCGCCACGCTCAATACCACCACGTTTCCTCCCAGAATATATGTGAATCCATCCTTCCCAAGGCGTTCCGAAATAAAAATGGAAATGATATCCGTCCCTCCTGTAGTGGCATTTCCGCGAAGACAGACCGTCATGGCCACTCCGTTGATAATCCCGCCGAAAATCGACAGAAGCAGCATATCATCCGTAAAGTACAGCGGCGGAAGAAGATCCACCAGAATACTGGAAAGGAAGATGGAGAGACAGGACAGGAGCGTAAAATTCCGCCCGATGAACCGGATTCCAATAAAGGCAGGGATGCAGTTCAGCGGTATATTAATGAAAGAATACGGAATCACAATCCCTGTAAATTTTTGCACGCTCTCCTGCACCAGCAGTGAGAGTCCTGTAAAACCGCCTGGTATCAGGCCGGCATGATGGACAAAACTGCTGATATTAAACGCCGATATTCCGGTTCCCACCATGACACACAAAATTCTAAAAGCCATCCGCTTCCAGTTTTCTTCTTTTGTTTTCATTGTTCACCCTTTTGATTCCTTTCTGCCAACTGTGTGGCATATTTAAATACTTCCATGCGCAGGTATAATAGCCGCTTTGCGGCTATTATACCTTTTTTTCCTGGTTTTGTCATTGGGAAAGTCGTTTCTGGATCTCTTTTTCTGAAACTCTGCAGATCCTGGGCTCTTTCCCCAGATAACTAGCGGCAAAAGAATATGTCTCATCTAAAAACCACAGAAATCCGGGTTGTCTCTTTCCGCCCGCCGGGAACGCCGCATCCTCTGGATTGATATGTTCCAGTTCTGTTTTCTGCCGG
>DVGR01000117.1 GCA_018712605.1 Candidatus Choladousia intestinigallinarum | reverse complement strand
CAGATCGCAACCAGAGTGCTGCATTTATAATTGCTAAAAGATGAGTTATTCAAAAGAATCCTGCGCCGCAGGATTCTTTTTTAAATATTAAAATTTATTTACGCAAAGCAGGATGCCTATATAATAAAAACGTGTCAAGGAGTTAACATTCTTAAGAATTTTCGTAAAAACACAAAAAATTATAGGAAGCCTGTACAAAAGAGGGGATATTTGGTAAAATAAATTAATTTCATTAGAAAGGAAATATTAAGAATGCATAGAGAGACGACTGTCAGGCAGAATCATTGTCATCTTGAGATGAGTACGCTGCTGTATATGTGCTTTTTTCTTTTTATGGCCACACAGCTTTTTATAGGTGAGACAGGGCAGGAGACCTTGGTAAATGGAGTGAATATGCTTCTCTACCTTGTGTTTGTTCCTGGTTTTATTTTTTGGGCTGGTTACAGAGTGTCTATGGTGTTCAGGGAACAGAAGGAGGGCGGACGTCCTGGGCTTATGAAGCTGGCAGGACGCAGTTTTCTGACTTTTTTTCTGCTGGCCCTGGCGCAGAACATTGTTTTAAATAAACTGCCTTTTACCTACAGTCTGGCCCAGGTGCTGACTGGAGTCAGCATTCCCTCCCTTTCGGCTGTTTTCTTTTCTATGGGCCTGCTGTTTTCACTGGCAGTCCTTTTTTATGAAAATCTTATCAGGCTTACCATGAGCAAACGGCGTATGCTGGCGGCGGGGATCTTCTGTCTGCTGACGGCATTTCTTTCCATGGAAGAAGGATATGCCTTGGCCGGGGCCTTTTTGAAATGCGGTAGCCAGGCGGCGGTTCCAATTCTGCCTTACGGCGCCTTTTTCCTTCTGGGGCTTTACTTTGAGGAAAAGAAGCCTGGATTTTCCTGGAAAATCCTTTTGGGTGCCGCTGTGGTCAGCGCTGTCTCCCTCCTTCTATACAGGCTGCCGGCAGAGAATCTGGTGAGGATTACGGCTTCGGCATTGCCGGTGTATCTTGTCTATGTCTTTTCAGAAGGGTTATGGGAGCTGTCGGTAAGGTTCAGGCCTGTAAAGCTTCTGTGCAGTACCATCCAGTACGTCTTTGCCGCTTATGCGGTTCTTTTGTTTGCTGTGAGAGGTATGGGATATTTTGAGAATGTCTCTCTCTGGAAAGCCCTTGCGGTGGGAGTGGGTATTCTGGCAGCCGTTTACTGCGGGAGCATCCTGTTTGTCTGGTTTGCCCGTCTGTATGCCAAAGGGTCGAAATATTTTACTGAGAAGGTGCGTCACAAGACGGCGGTCTATTTTCTGATTTATACTGCCGCTTTTGCAGTGCTTCTCCTGATCTGTTTTGTAGATTATCTGCGGTTTGACCGCACCCTTTTGTGGAGGGCGGATTCAGTCTCCCAGTATTACCCAAGAGCGGTATATTTTGCCAGATATATGAAAGAACTGGCAGCAGGTGTGCTCAGCGGTAATTTTGCCCTGCCTATGTATGATTTCTCCCTTGGCATGGGCAGCGAGGTCACTTACAGCCTGGAGCCGCTGTATTTCCTTTTTGCTTTGTTTGGAGAAGAGAACGTGGAGTTTACGTATTCCCTGCTTATTTTGATCCGGTTTTATCTGGCGGGAATTACCTCGTCCATTTTCTTCCTTTATTTTAAGAAAGACTATTTTACAACTTTTATGGCCAGCGTGGTGTACGTTTTCTGCGGGTTCTCTCTGTTCGGAGGCACCCGGCATGCTATGTTTATGATCCCTATGATCATGTTCCCGCTGCTGATTCTTGCCATTGAGGAGATCATACGGAACAAGAGATGGTATCTGTGTACGATTTTTGTGGCGATCTCTCTGTTCAGCAACTATTATTACTTATATATGTGTACCATAGGAATGGGGATTTATTTCCTGGTGCGGTTTTTTTGTCAGAAGGAGAAGGAAAAGAAAACCTTCAAGAACTTTATGCTGAAGGGGCTGACCATCAGCGGCTCTTATCTGCTGGGAGTGGCTATGTCCTGCATTGTCCTGGTTACTACCTTTGGGATGTACGTGGGTTCTGGAAGGAGCGGAGCGGCAGTCATCAAGACCCCCTCTCTTTTCTACTATGGGGAGGATTGGCTGGTTCGGTGTTTCTTAAGCTTTCTGACTACTGTGAACTCTCCGGGAGACTGGCTGAAGCTGGGATATCTTCCCATTGCGTTCCTGGCGCTGATCCTTTTGTTTGCCAAAAAAGGAAGAAAAGAGCTGAAGATCCTCACGGTTATTTCCGTGATCCTTATGGCGATTCCTCTCTCGGGTTTTGTGTTCAGCGGCTTTAGCTCTATTTCAAACCGCTGGTGCTACATGATGGCCCTTCTCTTTGCCTATGTGGTGGCGGAGTGTCTGCCGGATCTGAGGCGTATGGGGAAAAGGGAAATCCTTTTCTGCGTGGCCGGGACTGGAATATACGGCTTCCTTAGCTTTTATGGAAATTATCTTACGACTATTTATACAAAAGCCGCTTTTGTATGCCTGGCGGCGACACTGGCAGTAGTGCTGATCTGCCACGTAAAGAACACAAGGTGGACGGAAGCGGCTAAGAAGTGCCTTCTTCTGGTTTTGACAGCGGTGTTGGTTTTGTTTAATTCTCACAGTCTGTACGGCTTCTCAGGTGTAATTCTGGAATACACAAAGCCGGGAGAAGCCCAGGCCAAGGGAGAGAATACGCCTCTTGCTGCGGTGGAGCAGATGGAGGACGATTCCTTTTACCGCAGTGCCACGCCGCGCCTGGACTATTCCACCATCTCATCCTCCATGCTTTTGGACTATGACAGTATATCTATTTTTAACAGTACCCTGAACGGGGCCATTATGGAATACCTGGCGGAGATGGGCAGCAGCAGCTACAGTGCCACCCAGTTTTTTGGCCTGAGCAACCGGACTTATATGAATGCCTTGGCGGCGGTGAAATACTATGCATATTATGACGAACCTTCCAGGGCGTTGCCTTACGGCTATGAAGAGGCTCTGAAGACAGAGGTGAATGGACGGGAGACTACCGTATGTGAGAATACGTATGCTTTGCCCCTTGGATATACGTATTCAGGCGCTGTCACCCGGGAAGAGCTGAAGGAATATTCTGTGTTGGAGCGCCAGGAAGTGATGATGCAGAAGGCGGTGCTTGAGGAAAATGCTTCCGTCCAGGCCCAGGCCTTCCTGGAAGAGGAAGAGCCGGCTGTGACCACTCTGCAGGAGCTTCCCATTTTGGCTGTGGAGCCGGAGCTTCTGGAATATACAGGTACATCTCTTACTACGGAAATGAAAGAAGAGACGGAAGAGGCTGCGGAAGGCGAGGCTGCAGGGGAGGAAGAAGAGCTTGGCAATACTCTTACTATTCGTTTTGAGAGTATTCCTAATTCTGAGACGTATCTTGTCCTGGAAAATGCGGTGCTCAAAGGCGATATGTCAGAGAATCCCATCAATATCAGCTTTAAGACGGAAGGGAATAACCTCAGCTATAAATTCCGTTCAGACGATGACCGGTATGGCTCCGGCCAGGAGGATTATGCTTTTAACCTGGGCTACCATGAGAGTGTGATTACAGAGTGTACCATAACCTTTGACCGGTCTGGTACCATAGATTTTGACAGCCTGAAGCTGTACAGCCAGCCTATGGACAATACAGAGATGTATACAGAAGAGCTTACCAAGGATATTCTTCAGAATGTGGAAATATGGACCAATGAGATTACGGGGACGATCTCAGCGCAGGAGAATAAGCTTCTGGTACTCAGTATTCCGTATCAGAATGGCTGGACCGCCTATGTGGACGGGGAGCAGGTGGATCTTGAGCGGGTTAATATTATGTATATGGGGATTCCTCTGGAGGCAGGAGAGCATACGATCCGCCTGGAATTTGAGATCCCCGGTGTAAAGGCGGCCTTGGTTATCATGCCGGCGTCAGCGGCATTCTTTGGAGTGCTTTTGATCATTCGGCAGCTCAGAAAAAAGAGAGACAGAAGATTAAAATAAAAGGCTGTTACAAAGAAAGTCAGGAAATAATAGTCAGGAGTTGAAAAAAGTGCTATACTCAATTATTATACCGTGTTACCGTTCCTCCCAAACCATTCGCAAGGTCGTGGAGATGACCATGCAGGAGCTGGACAGGCTTGGGAAGAAAGAGTATGAATTTGTATTGGTGGACGACTGTTCTCCGGACGGGGGAGAGACCATGGCGGCTCTGCTGGGGCTGGTGCGGGATTATCCCTGTGTCAGGGCTGTGGAGCTGGCCAAGAATGCTGGTCAGCATAATGCTGTGATGGCCGGACTGAACCACGCCAAGGGGGATGCTTTTATTGCCATGGATGATGATATGCAAACGCATCCGTCTCAGCTTCAGTATCTTCTGAAAGAATTTGAGAAGGACTGCTATGACATTGTGTATGGATATTATCCTGAGAAGAAGCACACCAGATTCAGGAATTTCGGAAGCTTTATAAATTCTCTGACGGTGAGGATCCTTCTGAAAAAGCCTAAGGATCTGAAGACATCCAGTTTCTGGATTATTAAGCGCTTCGTCCGGGATTACGCAATTCAGTACAAAAGCGCCTACACGCATCTACAGGGGCTGTTTCTGCGCACGACCAGAAATATCTGTTCCGTGCCGATTCAGCATTTTGAGAGAGAGGTGGGAACGTCCAACTATACTTTAAAGAGACTGCTGAAGCTCTGGTCTAATATCCTGGGATTTTCCATTGTTCCTCTGCAGCTTGCCACCATGCTGGGATATGCTTTCTCAGCCATAGGGATCGTTGGCGCCATAGCTGTAATCGTTCAGAAGATTATCCGTCCCGCCACCTATATCGGTTGGCCTTCCAT
>DVGR01000116.1 GCA_018712605.1 Candidatus Choladousia intestinigallinarum | reverse complement strand
GACAAAAATTCTTCTTGACAAAGTGAATAGTGAGATAAAGAATGCTCATGGGAGTATTGTATATTTGGACAAGAGTACAAAGCATATGTATGAGCTGAACAATAAAGTACGGCTGATAGACGTTTCCAGTTTTAAGTTGGCTTCCAGCCAGGAATTTATAGGTTTCCTGTACGGAGTTATCTCACAGGATCACGATCTGGAGCAGATGTACCTTGACAGTTTCCTGACCATCGCCAAGACAGACGAAGAGCAGGCAGGAGCGCTGCTGGACAAACTCCAGGAGATGGGAGAAGAGTACGGCATTACCTTTGTGATCAGTATTTCCGTACCGGGCGACCGAATTGACGGCAAATATAAAGAACAGATTATAGCGGAATTATAGTTCAAAATACATAGGCGTGAAAGAACGGGGCGGCTGCAGTATTTTAAAGGAATTGCAGTCCCCCGTTTGTTCTTTGCCCTTATTCTCTTCCCATAGCTGTGACTCTGCCGTACAGGCTCAAAAGGTAAAGTCCTGACAGGCCCACCAGAGTGTATATAACTCTTGAGATCCAGGTCATATTCCCAAACAGCAGATTCACAAGATCCAGCTTGAAAATTCCAATCAGGCCCCAGTTGACAGCGCCGATAATCACAAGAGTAAGGGCTGTATAGTCGATTCCTTTGCTCATGACATTCCCTCCTTCAGTGCCGGTATGATGAAACAGAAACCGTAATTCTTGAATGAGTTCAGACACCTGAACTGTTACCTAGTATAACCTGAAATTTGAATTTTATGCAAAGAACAGTTGTAACAGGGTTGTGAACATGATAAAATAACCCATGAGATTTTGAGGAGGCGGAAAATCACAGCCGGAATGAAAAAACGAACAAAAATTCAAAAAGTTACTAAATACCGGAGATATTCTTTTTTTAATGTGGGAACCCTTTTGTTTGGAACGGTATTCATATATATGGTAATTTTCGTTATTATGTACTTGACGGAGACTCATATAACTTCCTATGAGGTGGTGTCTGGAACCTTAAGCGGGAATTACCGGTACGATGCCCTGGCTGTCCGCACAGAGACAGTAGTCAATGCATCCCAGTCCGGAAGCGTGCAGTATTATGCCAGAGAGGGAAGCAAGGCTTCCGCTGGCAGTGCAGTTTGTTCCATAGACAAAACCGGGGCGGCTCAGACCGTTTCCTATGAAAATTTTTCACTGGACAGCGAGGACGAGCAGCGGCTTCAGGATATTATCTCCAGTTTCACTATAAATTTCTCAGATGAGAACTTTCAGAAGGCTTATGACCTGAAATCCAGCGTAGAGGGTGCGCTGTCCGAGATAGCGGCCAGTCTTTCAGGCAGCTCTGTCAGCATCTTGAACCAGTGCAATGCGCCTGAATCTGGGTTTGTTCTGTATTCCATAGACGGAATGGAAGAGCTTACGGAGGATGAGATCCATTCAGATCTTTTTGATCTGAACAGCTATAAGAGTCAGAATCTCCGTTCCAATAAGCAGGTGAATACAGGGGATCCCATCTATAAGCTGGTGACAAAAGAAGAGTGGTATCTGTATTTCCCCCTGGATCAGGGGCTGGCTACAGAACTTTCCGACACCAGTACCATACGTTTCAGGTTTTTGAAAGATAATCAGACCTTCAGTTCCTCTTTTGAACTGGTGGAGAACGATGGCGAATATTTCGGCAGGATTACCATGGACAGTTCCCTGGTTCGCTATGCCACGGACCGGTATCTGGAAATCGAACTGATTCTCAACCGCAGAAGCGGCCTGAAGATTCCTACATCGGCCATCGTCTCAAAAGAATTTCATCAGATTCCAGAGGAATTTGTCATTGTCAATGAAGGCACTGCCTCTGAAATCACCCTCCATGTAGAACACTTTGGTTCAGACGGCTCTTCCTCTTCCGAATACGTAACAGCCAATGTTTACCGGTATGATGAGGGGGTCTATCTGGTGGATAAAAACCTTCTCTCGGACGGAGACAATATTCTGATGGAGGGTTCCGAGAGAAGCTATCAGATTCAGGATGAAAATATTGTTACCCTTCACGGGGTCTATAACATCAACAAGGGCTTTGCCGTGTTCCGTGAGGTTACGGTTATCGATGAAAACGAAGAGTACTGTATCGCAGAAAGCAATAATCCCTACGGACTGGCAGCCCATGACTATATTGTATTAAATGCATCCGAGGCGGATGTGGATGAGATTGTCTACTAATCTAAAAGGAAGTGACAGAATTGATTAAAGAAAATTTACAGGAAGTGGAACAGCGGATTCTGGCAGCATGTCAGAGGGCTGGGCGTGATCCTGGCTGCGTGACCCTGGTCGCCGTAAGCAAGACGAAACCGGTGGAGATGCTTCAGGAGGCATATGCGGAAGGAATCCGGGAGTTTGGGGAAAATAAGCCCCAGGAGATCCGGGAGAAATATCCCAGCCTGCCGAAAGATATTCATTGGCATATGATCGGCCATCTGCAGAGGAACAAGATTAAATACATCATTGACAAGGCATGTATGATTCATTCTGTGGATTCCTCCAGGCTGGCCCAGGCCATAGACGAGGAAGCCAGGAAGCATAACCTTGTAATGCCTGTGCTGGTTGAAGTAAATATGGCGAAAGAGGAATCCAAATTTGGGATTATGCCGGAAGAAGCGGAAGATTTTATACGAGAGATCAGCAGCCTGTCCAATATCAGGGTAGAAGGACTCATGACCATCGCTCCTTTCACGGATCATCCAGAAGAAAACCGGGTTCACTTCCGGAATTTGAAAAAATTATCTGTTGACATAGGGGCAAAAAACATTGATAATGTGAATATGCGTCATTTGAGCATGGGAATGACCGGCGATTTTGAGGTCGCTGTGGAAGAAGGCGCCACCATGGTACGGGTAGGTACCGGGATCTTTGGCGCAAGAGATTATACTGTGTAGCACAGAATCAGATGGGAGATTACAGTATGAGTGTTTTGGATAAGTTTTTGAACGCGATGAAACTGAACGATGACGAAGGCTTTGAGGACGAAGATTATCTGGATGATGATTACGAAGATGACTATGAGGAAGAACGGCCAAAGAAGCGGATTTTAAACCGTCGTGAGGAAGAGGATACATATGAGGAGCCTCCGCGCCAGACAACAGAGCCAAAAGCCGACAAGACTGCTGCGGCCCGTCCCAAGCAGAAGACCGTAAAGAATTCTAAGATATCACCGATGCGTCCCAAGAAGAGCGGAGGCATGGAGGTCTGCGTCATCCGCCCCAAGAGTATGGAGGATGCCCGGGAGATTACCGAAACTCTCCTGGATGAGTGTACCGTGGTATTAAATATGGAAGGCTTGGATCTGGATATTGCCCAGAGGATCATTGATTTTTCTTCCGGATCCTGTTATGCGATCCACGGAAGTCTTCAGAAGATCAGCAATTACATATTTATCATCACACCGGAGAGTGTAGACATTTCGGGGGATTTTCAGGAAATCCTGAACGGAGCCTTTGAAGTGCCTTCCTTCGGCACAAGATTTTAGTGCGGAGCTTCTATGGAAAAGGATAAAGAAGTATTATTATTTCAAAAAAGGATCCGTGAGCTGGCTGAGCGGGCGGAAAATACCGGCTGTCCGCAGTTCACCGATTTTCTGAATCTATATGAACAGAATATCCTGCATGACACGCTGCAGAACTTTCCCTGGATAAATTGGAAAACCTTCGGCGGTTATGAGCAAGCAGAGCGTCAGATGGCCGCATTCCTCCCTGATGCTCTTTCTTATGATGGATCAGAAGTTGAATATCCCATTGCCTGCCTGCATATCCGGCCTAAAAACAGCCGTTTTGCGGAGACGCTCACGCACCGGGATATCTTAGGCGCCCTGATGAATTTGGGAATCGACCGCTGCAAGACAGGCGATATCCCAGTCTTGGATCAGGAAGCTTATCTGTTCTGTCATGGTTCTCTGGGTGAAATGATCTGCCGTGAGCTGACCAGGATCCGCAGAACCTCTGTTGTATGTACAGTCTGCCGAGAAACCGGCTTCACTTACACCCCCAGAACAAAAAGTGTCACAGGAAGTATCTCATCCTTGCGGTTGGATGCCCTTCTGTCCGTGGCTTTTCAGTCCTCCAGAAGCAGCCTCCTTTCGCTGATTCAGGAGGGGAAAGTATTTGTCAACGGAAAACTGATCACTTCCAATGCTTTTATTCCAAAAGAGGGAGATCTGGTGTCCGTGCGGGGGATGGGACGTTTCCGGTACTTAGGTACTGGAGGCCAGACGAAAAAAGGGCGTATGGTTGTACAGGCAGAGCGCTTTATATAGAAGATCACAGCGTCAAAAAGTTCTTTTTATGAAATTATAACGCTGGAAACGGGAGGAATAGTATGAATAAAAGCACGAATAAAATTACAGTAAAAAAAGAGGGGGAATTCTCCTATGACATCTGTCTGGAGGATTCCTTTCACAAATTAGGAGAAGAGCTGACGAAGCTGGGATGCCAGGGAAGAAAGATCTGCATTGTCACAGACACCAACGTGGCAGCCTTGTATCTTGACGAAGTCAGAAAAATCACGGAGGAAGCCTGCGCCAGGACGGAAGTTTTTTGCTTTCCTGCGGGAGAAGAAAATAAGACTCTCGATGTGGTTCGCAGCCTCTATAAGATTTTGATTGAGGCAGGATTTGACCGCCATGATTTTCTCTTGGCCCTGGGCGGCGGCGTAACCGGGGATCTTACAGGATATGCGGCAGCCACTTATCTCAGAGGCATCTCTTTTATCCAGGTGCCAACCACCCTTCTGGCTCAGATTGACAGCAGCATCGGCGGAAAAACAGGGGTGGATTTTGACGGATATAAAAATATGGTGGGAGCCTTTCACCAGCCATGTCTTGTCTATGCCAATCTATCCACTCTGAAATCTCTTCCTGAGGATCAGTTTGCCAGCGGTATGGGGGAGGTTTTAAAGCATGGGCTGATCCGTGACGGCGCATACTATGAATGGACCATTGAGCATATGGATGAAATCATGGAGCGTGAAACATCCGCTCTTTCTTATATGGTTTATCAGAGCTGTATGATCAAGAAAACTGTGGTGGAGCATGATCCTGAAGAAAAGGGGGAGCGGGCCCTGCTGAATTTCGGGCATACCATCGGCCATGCCATCGAAAAACTGAAGAATTTTACCCTCCTGCACGGAGAATGTGTAGCCTTGGGCTGTGTGGCAGCCGCCTACATATCTTGGCAGAGGGGACTTTTAAACGAAGAGGAGTTCTATGAGATTCGGGATATGAACGTAGGATTCGGCCTGCCCATCTCTTTTGACGGACTCTCATCTGAAGAGATCGTCAAGGCGACAAAAAAGGATAAAAAAATGAATGCAGGAAAGGTACGCTTTATCCTTTTGAAGAAAATCGGCAAGGCATATATAGATCAGACCGTCACAGATGAGGAAATGCTGAATGCGGTGAATCAGCTAAATGCTGACTGTTTTTAAATCCACAAGGAGAAGTGTCTATGAGAAAAATCAGATCCATTCTGGCGGGATGCCTTGGATTGCTTTTGCTTTTGACTGCTGACCAGGCTTCAAAATACTGGGCCGTCCAGAACCTGAAAGGGACCTCTGGGATCACAGTCGTCCCAGGAGTTTTTAGATTTTATTATCTGGAAAACCATGGGGCAGCCTTCGGTATGCTGGACCAGGCCCAGGGGGTGTTTATTTTCACTGCGGCGCTGATTCTCCTTCTCTGTCTCTATACATTCCTGCGGCTTCCCGGAAAGGGGAAATACAGGCCTCTGAAGCTTCTGTGTATCGTCATCGGGGCAGGAGCGGCAGGGAATATGCTGGACCGGCTGCTGTTTGGCTATGTAATTGATTTTTTGTATTTCTCTCTTATTGACTTTCCAGTATTTAACCTGGCCGACTGTTATATCTGCGTGGGGATTGCGCTGCTTGCCCTTCTGATCCTTACGTATTACAGAAATGACAGCTTTTCTTTTCTGATTCCGGGCAAAGAAAAAGAGGGGCGGGAAGAAAACGCCGAAGGAGGCCGAGACAGGTATGAATCAAAATAACAGGCCAGAAGAGCTGGAGGCGGATGAGCAGTATGTGCTGACTGCCGGATCATCCTGGGCTGGAAAGCGTATCGACGCCTTTCTTGCCGGAACCTGCGATGGATTTACCCGCTCTTTCCTTCAGAAGTTAATTAAAGAGGGCAGGGTACAGGTAAACGGACAGACAGTCAAAGCCAGCTTCAAAATAAGCGGCGGCGAGACGGTCTGCCTGGCTGTGCCGCCGCCGCAGGCGGCAGACATCCTGCCGGAGCCGATTCCTCTGGATATTCTCTATGAGGATGAGGATCTTATTTTTATAAACAAGCCCAAGGGAATGGTAGTGCATCCTGCGGCTGGACATCCCAGCGGTACTTTAGTAAATGCGCTTTTGTACCACTGCAGCGGCAGTCTGTCCGGCATCAACGGTGTCCTGCGTCCAGGGATCGTCCACCGGATTGATCGGAATACCACAGGTTCCCTGGTGGCCTGCAAAAACGACCGGGCTCATCTGTTTGTGGCAGAGCAGCTAAAAGAACACACCATCACTCGGAAATACAGGGCCATCGTTCATGGACGGCTCACCGAAGACGGTACGGTAAACGCTCCCATCGGACGGCATCCGGTTCGCAGAAAAGAAATGGCGGCAAATGTTCCCGGTGGAAAACCTGCCGTCACTCATTACCATGTATTGAAGCTCTTTAAAGATTATACGTATATCGAATGCCAGCTTGAGACAGGGCGCACACACCAAATACGGGTTCACATGAAAAGCATCGGCCATCCCATCCTGGGAGATGAGATATACGGGCCTGCCAGATGTCCGGCTGCGGGCCTGCAGGGACAAACCCTTCACGCCATGACGCTGGGGCTGATTCATCCCTCCACCAGAGAATATATAGAGGTAAATGCGCCTCTGCCTGAATATTTTCAGTCACTGCTTATGCGCCTTCCGCAGGCGTAGGAGAGGGCAGTGACTTTTCTCTTTTCTTTTTCGGGGTTCTGTTTTCCCAGCCGGAAAAATTTCCATTCAGGATAGCCGTAAACATTCTTTCCCTGGCTCCCGGCTGTTCCTGATTCAGCCGGGACAGGAGATTTTTGGCGTACTCCCTCTGGGTGTACCCGTCTGCCGGACATGGATTTTTTACTGTAGGCAGCTTATACTTGTTCATAAATCCCTTCACATCGGCTTCGTCCACGTAAATCATAGGACGGATCAGGGTCAGATCCATCCGGTCCAGATAGGTTACAGGGGAAAAGGTGTGGAACCTTCCCTCCAGGATCAGTGACATCAGCATCGTCTCAATCACGTCATCCTTGTGATGGGCATATGCAATCTTATTGCAGCCCAAGGCTTTTGCTTTCTCGTTGAAAGCTCCTTTGCGCATCTTGGCACAGAGGGAACAGGGGTTTTCCTCCTTCCTGTCCTGAAAAATAATTTTCCCAATCTCGGTAGAGACCACTGTGTACGGAACTTTCATTTCCTCGCAGAGGGCTCTGACCGGCCCCAGATCAAAGTTTTCATATCCCAGGCTTACCGTTACAGCTTCAATGTCAAAAGAGTTGGGATAAAAGCGCCTGAGGCCATTTAAAGCGCAAAGCATCGCCAGGCTGTCTTTGCCGCCGGAAATCCCCACGGCAATCCTGTCCCCAGGCTGGATCATCTGGAACTCATCAACGGCTTTCCTGGTAAGGCTCAACAATTTCTGCAGCTTCATATTCTTCTTTGTCCTGTTACTGTTCTTTTCGTTTACAGTAACTTTTCCCTTCGTAATTATTATGTACGCATCCAATCATATCAAAAACATCGCTTTTTTACAATTACAGATAGATATTTCTTTTTTCATATGGTATCATAAAGTTGCTGTTCACGGCCAGCCGCAAACAGTAGCATCATTAATTCTGGCTGAATCCATCGTCAGATTGCAAAGAAAGGACGTTTGAAGATTATGAAATTCGTTATTCAGAGAGTTACGGAGGCTTCTGTAGAAGTGGAAAACAAGATTGCGGGAGCAATTGGGAAGGGCTTCCTTGTACTGATCGGAGTGGGGAAGGAGGACAGTCAGGCAGAGGCAGACAGACTTGTAAAAAAGATGCTGGGGCTGCGGATCTTTGCGGATCAGGAAGGCAAGACAAACCTCTCCCTGAAGGATGTAGAGGGAGAGCTGCTCCTGATCTCCCAGTTTACCCTGTACGCAAACTGCACCAAGGGAAACCGCCCCTCTTTCATAGAAGCAGGCGACCCAAAGACTGCCAAAGAACTGTATGAATATATTATCAGACTTTGCCGTGAGCAGGTACCCGTGGTAGAAACAGGTGTGTTCGGGGCAGAGATGAAGGTCAGCCTGTGCAACGATGGGCCCTTTACCATACTGCTGGAGAGCTGATCAGTCAAGGCTGTTTTGCAGCTCTTCAATCAATTTCAGCAGAGCTTTTTTCTGCTCCGCCTTCCCACAGGCTTCCCTCACAAGGGCTAAGGTAAGACCAGAGTACTGCTCCAATCCGATTCCCTGCTCCAGAATCATAGACGCCACATATTCTTCCTTTGACACAACGCTCTTAAACAGTCTTGCGTACTGGGTGGAATGGCGAACCGTTCCGCACATCTCAATAAACCCCTTCTTTTCCAGGGTGCGAAGCAGAGTCACCAGATAGGAGGAATTCCATTTCTTCTCTTCCAGGAGCTTCATAAGATCCACGCTTGTCAAGGGAATTTTCTCTTCCCAGAATATATCCATCACAATACTTTCGTTTCTCGTCAGAGACCGTACACTCATGTTTCATTTCCTCCATATTGCCTTATATAATAATTTTAAGAAATAATTTCTTCATGTCAAGGATAAATTACTTTATTTATAGATATGAGTTATTATGGGTTTTGGATTTAAAGTAAAAAAGCATCAGATAATAATCTCTCCTCTCTGGACATTTCCTTCAATATGTGATACTATACACATAAAGCATTTACATTTCTGACTATTCAAATCCAAGCGGCCTCTGCCGCATCAGATGTCTCTAACACGTCTATCAAAAAGAAATCTCAATGCTTTTTAATCCCGCGAAACAAAGCAGAGAGGTTTCAGGAAAGGCGCAGACCTCCTGCCGACAAGAAGGAGGAAAGATGGAAAGAAATGCAAATCGTCTTTATAAATCACGCCTTTTCGTGATGATTTTCGAGAACAAGAAGAATCTGTTGGAACTGTACAATGCAATCAGCGGAAAAGACTACACAGATCCGGAGCTTTTAGAGATTAATACTTTGGAAAACGCCATCTACATGTCCATGAAAAATGATCTTTCCTTTTTAGTGGATGCAACGATGCTCTCCCTTTATGAGCATCAGTCCACCTACAGCCCTAATCTGCCTCTGCGTTTTCTTTTTTATCTGTCAGATCTTTACTCAGAATTGACACGCAAGGCTAACTTGTATGGAAGGAAGAAAGTTAAGCTTCCCACCCCAACATTTATTGTTTTTTACAATGGTGAAGAGGTACGGCCTGAACGGGAAATCCTTACACTTTCTGAGATGTATGAAACAGAAGAGCCAGAGTATAATATGGATCTGAAGGTTCTGGTGCTGAATATCAACAAAGGATATAATCAGAAGCTGATGGCTTCCTGCCACATTTTATGGGAATATGCACAGTAC
>DVGR01000115.1 GCA_018712605.1 Candidatus Choladousia intestinigallinarum | reverse complement strand
ATCGGATATACCGCAACCAAAGCAGAAGGTCTGCAGATGCTGGCGGATTACAATCATAATCCATATGATACCAGAGCTGCAAAAATGACTTTTTCGGAAGTGTATGAAGAATGGTCTAAAAAGAAATATCCGACTGTATCAGAAAGCAACGTAAAAGGGTATTCAGCATCATACAAAGCCTGCACCATTCTTTATTCCAGAGTCTTTAAAGACCTGAAACTGGCAGACCTTCAGCAGGTCATCGACACCTGCGGGAAAAATTATCCGACACTTAAGAAAATAAAGATACTGTTTAATCAGTTATATGATTTTGCTTTAAAAAATGACATCTGCAACAAAGATTATTCTTCTTTCGTTGATATCGTTCAGTACAAGGACAGAAATCCGAATAAGCACAGCAGGAATAAATTTACAAAAGATGAAATCGCCAAAATCTGGACGATGAAAGATGATAAATATTATCAGATCATCCTTATGCTTCTCTACAACGGTACACGTATTTCCGAGTTTCTTTCTTTGAAAAAGGAAAACGTGCATCTGGATAAGCAATACTTTGATGTGATTGAAAGTAAAACAGAGAATGGCATCAGAAAGGTTCCGATTGCGGACAAACTTCTTCCGTTCTATAAAGGCTGGTATGAATCCTGTCCGGACTGTGAATATCTTCTGCATACAGAGGATGGTAAGCCTTTTAAGTACCGCAATTATTATGACAGCTACTGGACACCGCTTACAGAGCAGATCGGAATTAACCGGACGCCTCACTGTACCAGACATACATGCATATCCATGTTATCCGAGGCAGGAGTCCAGGACACTACTATCAAAAAAATTGTCGGTCACTCCGGAGCTATGAGCCTGACTGAAAAGGTTTATACGCATCTGGATGTACAGATACTTGTTGATGCCATAAACAAAACATTAGAGGAATAACTTTGTTGCAAACGTGTTGCAAATGCGTTACAAACGGAGCAAATTTCACCCCGTTTCACGACATTCCACAATGTTTCCGGAGAAGTGAAAAACCCCGGAAACATAAGGAGTTTCCAGGGTTTGTAAGCATTTCGATATTCTCTTTTGATTATCTCTTGGGTAACCGAGATTAACGTTTGCTGAACTGCGGTGCTCTACGAGCTGCTTTGAGACCGTACTTCTTACGCTCTTTCATTCTCGGGTCACGAGTCAGGTAACCTGCAGATTTGAGAGTCGGTCTGTATTCATTGTCAGCCTGAAGAAGAGCACGTGCGATACCATGGCGAATCGCTCCTGCCTGTCCGGTAGTTCCGCCGCCATGTACGTTTACCAGTACATCGAACTTGTCAGCCGTCTCAGTAGCAACAAGAGGCTGGCGAATGATTACCTTCAGGGTCTCCATTCCGAAATACTCATCAATGTCTCTTTTATTCACAGTAATCTTGCCGGTTCCCGGCATTAAATATACTCTAGCGATTGATTTTTTTCTTCTTCCTGTTCCGTAATATCTTTCTGTAGCCAATGTTCCTTACCTCCTTCTTAGAATGTCAGCACTTCCGGCTTCTGCGCCTGATGCTTGTGATCCGGGCCAGTATATACAAAAAGCTTCTTGTACATCTGTCTTCCCAGGGGTCCCTTCGGAAGCATACCCTTAACTGCCAGTTCCACTACTCTTTCCGGCTTCTTAGCCATCATCTCACGCAGGGTGGTCTCTTTCATTCCGCCTACGTACTCTGAATGTCTGTAGTAGATTTTCTGATCCAGTTTTTTACCAGTTACACTGACTTTCTCAGCATTAACAACAATTACATAATCGCCTGTATCAAAATGAGGTGTGAAAGTTGGCTTATTCTTTCCTCTTAAAATTTTTGCAACTTCTGAAGATAAGCGACCCAGTGTCATATCTGTAGCATCGACTACATACCATTTTCTCTCAATCGTTGCCGGGCTGGCCATATAAGTTTTCATCGATTTTCCTCCTTAGATCCTGTTCAACTACACGGGCAAACAGAGGCTTATTTCCATCCGCCCAATATTTTCCAAAATGGAAAATTTATGAAGAAAATGCTCTACCGGGGCTATGGCTCAAGCATTTCACATACTTTGTCACATTGAGATATTATATTACACTCACCCGGACGTGTCAACCATTTTTTCCCGTAATCCACAGAATTTTCGTTTCTGACAAAAAGGGATATTAACGGCATTCCTGCCAGTTAATATCCCAGTTCAGGGTATTCAATCTTAATCAGGGTAAGTCCCTCGGGCCGTGCCGTCTCCCCGGCACGCTCCCGGTCTTTTGCCTGGAGAATTTCCGGAATCTCTTCTGGAAGGATAAAGCCGCCTCCCACCCGCAGAAGCGTCCCTGTGATAATGCGGACCATGTTATAGAGAAATCCGTTTCCCCGGATCCGCAATGTAATCATATCCCCCTCCTTTGAGAGGTTCAGCTCATAGATAGTCCGCACCCGGTCCGTCACATCCGCTCTGGCTGTGGAAAAACTGGTGAAATCATGGGTGCCCACCAGAAAGGCCGCCGCCTTTCTCATGGCATCCAGGTCAAGATCCCAATAATAAAAGAGGGAATAAAGGCGCACACAGGGATCAGGGAAACGCCGGTTGCAGATTTTATATTCATACGTTTTCACAGTGCGGCAGCGCCTGGGATGAAAGTCGGGCGCCACCTCCTTGGACTCCTGAATGCGGATATCCGCCGGAAGCCTGGTATTCAGAGCATAGGAAATTTTCTCTGCGGGCATTCTGGCTGATGTATCAAAGACCGCCACATTTCCCAGGGCATGTACGCCGGAATCCGTCCGGCTGGCTCCTATTACGTGGATTTCCTCTTTAAGAAGGTCTGTAAGATGGCGGTTCAGCTCGCTTTCTATGGTAATTCCATTGGGCTGTATCTGCCAGCCATGGTAATTGGTGCCGTCATAGGCCACCCGGAGCATAACCCGTTTCATCTCTATATCCCCAAAATGCCTGTAACAAAATGCAGGCGGTTCACCAAAAACATAATCACCAGATAAGCCAGAAGACAAAGATACGCAGTATAGTCTCTTCTCTTATAAACCAGAGGCTTCATCTTGGTACGGCCTTCTCCCCCGTGATATCCTCTTGCCTCCATGGCCATGGCCAGGTCGTTGGCACGGCGGAAGGCCGAGATAAACAGAGGCACCAGAAGGGGAATCATGCTTTTTGCCTTTTTAATCAGCCCCCCTGTCTCAAAATCAGCGCCTCTGGCCATCTGCGCCTTCATAATTTTATCCGTCTCATCTAAGAGGATAGGGATAAAACGGAGGGCAATAGACATCATCATAGAAATTTCGTGTACCGGCACCCGTATTTTCTTCATAGGCGTCAGCGCCTTTTCAAGACCGTCTGTCAGATCGTTTGGCGTGGTAGTCAGAGTCATCACAGAAGCTCCCACGATCAGATAAATCAGACGTACTGCCATGGAAACGGCTATGACAATCCCCTCTTTTGTGACCTGTATTTTCCAGATCCTGAACACCGCTGTCCCGGGTGTCAGAAACAGATTAAAAGCAACCGTAATCATAAGCAGGAGTATGATGGACTTCAGCCCCCGCATCATAAATTTCACAGGTACTTTTGAAATGTATATCACGGTTCCCAGAAAGACTGTAGCCGCCGCATAGGCTTCCGGCGACCGGAAGACAAACAGCGATATAATAAAGACCAGGGTAGCCGCCAGCTTTACCCGGGGATCCAGCTTATGGATGACCGAGTCAGCGGGATAATACTGACCAAGTGTAATCTCTCTTATCATTTCTTTTCTCTTTTCTCTCAACCTGCTGCTTTGTACAGCTTTTATCTTTTACGGCAGTTTCACTTATTTATTCAGATATGCCACTTGTTTTCAGAGCCTTCAAAATAGAAGAGGCCGCTTCAGGAACTGTGGTTGCGGAGGTCTCTACCTTCCATCCTCTCTCCTTCAGGCTATGCATCAGATAAGTGACTCTGGGAGCCGCCAGACCGACTTTTTCCAGCTCCTGGTAATGGGAGAAGACTTCACGGGGCGTGTCGTCAAACAATACCTGCCCTCTGTTCATTACGATGATTCTCTCCACATACCGCGCAATATCCTCCATACTATGTGAAACAAGAATTACTGTAATTTTCTTTTCTCTGTGAAGGCGGGCTACCTGGTCCAGAATATCGTCCCTTCCTCTGGGATCCAGACCTGCCGTAGGTTCATCCAGGATCAGCACATCCGGCTCCATAGCCAGAATCCCTGCAATAGCTACTCTTCTCTTCTGACCTCCCGAGAGCTCAAAGGGAGACTGTTTGTAGTGTTTTTCTTTCAATCCTACCAGTCTCAGCGCTTCCCGGGCTCTCTCTTCAACTTCTTCCCGGGCAAGCCCCAGATTTTTGGGACCAAAACACACGTCTGTAAACACATCAGCCTCAAACAACTGATGTTCTGGATACTGAAATACAAGCCCTACCTTGCTGCGCAGGTTTTTCATACTATATCCTTCGGCGTAGATATTCTCTCCATTGTAATAAACCGCCCCAGAGGTAGCCTTAATCAGGCCGTTTAAGTGCTGGATCAGGGTGGATTTCCCAGATCCTGTATGCCCGATCAGCCCTACAAATTGGCCGTCTGGCAGTTCCAGATTAATATTTTTCAGGGCCTGCTTCTCAAAAGCAGTTCCCGTGCTGTACACATAACTGAGATTTTCTACTTTTATTGCCATGCTCTGCCTCTCACCGCACTTTCTGACTTTCCCCAGGGGTCTGCTTTATCTTCTCCAGTTCTTCAATAAGCTCTTCTGTGGTCAGGATTCCATCCGGAAGGGGAATGCCCGCTTTTTGAAGCTCATAGGCCACAAGGGTTTCCTGAGGGACATCCAGTCGATAGCCCTTCAGCTCCTCCACATGGGAAAAAACCTCCCTGGGAGTTCCCTGCATAACGATTTTCCCCTGATCCATGACGATCACCCGGTCGGCCTCAATCACTTCTTCCATATAATGTGTAATCAGAATTACCGTCACATGCTCCTGGCGGTTCAGCTCCTGAACCGTTCGGATCACCTCTTTCCTCCCGTTAGGATCTAGCATAGCCGTAGGTTCATCCAGGACAATACATTTGGGGCGCATAGCTACTACTCCCGCTATAGCTACCCGCTGTTTTTGTCCTCCCGATAGTTTATTGGGAGAATGGTCCCGGTATTCCCACATGCCCACGGACTTCAGACTCTTCTCCACCCGCTTCCAGATCTCCGCCTGGGGTACTCCCATATTCTCAGGTCCGAACCCCACGTCCTCTTCCACAATGGTACCGATAATCTGATTGTCAGGATTCTGAAAAACCATTCCCGCCGTCTGCCGGATCTCCCAGAGCTTTGATTCATCCTTTGTATCTTTTCCGTCTACATACAGGGTTCCTTCCGTGGGAAGCAAAATTGCGTTGATGTGTTTGGCCAGGGTAGATTTCCCGGAACCGTTATGTCCCAGAATAGCCACAAAATCCCCTGCCTTTACCTGGAGATTCACTCCGTCCACCGCTATGGATCTGGCCTCTTCATTGCCCTCTTCATCCACCTGCACGTATTCATATTTTAAATTTTCAGCTTTTACAATATCCATTTTATCGAATCCTCTTCGTAGACTGCCTTACCACAAGCTCCGCCTCGTACACCTGCCTGAATTCCACAGGTTTCTTCCTGATCAGATCGAACAGCAGCTTAATGGTGGCCTCTGCCATTTCCTTCCTGGGCTGACGCATGGTGGTAATAGACGGCTCATAATATTCCGTCATAGGAAGCCCGTCAAAACTTGCTACCGAATAGTCGTCAGGAATTTTCTTGCCCGCATTAAAAAGAGCCTTGCAGGCTCCAACGGCGACACTGTCTGAAATGGCATAAATGCAGGTAAATTCTTTCCCTGACTGCAAAAGTCTCATAGCCATAGCATAGCCGCTCTCCATAGAGTAGGTGGGCTGCCCCTCTGTGTAAAGAACCAGCCCCTCATCGTAAGGAATCCCATGCTGTTCCAGGGCTCTTTTATACCCCTTCACCCGCATAAGTCCAATACTTGCATCCTGTCTGGCCGCCGCCAGCAGAGCGATCTTTTTATGTCCGCATTCCAACAGATATTCTGTCATCCGAAAACTTTCTTTTTCATCATCCACCGTCACTGAGGCATATTTACGCTTCAGTGACGGTGCGTCAACCGTACTGATCACAAAAGGAACCGAGATCTGCTTCATTTTTTCATCTGTATGGCTGCTTAAGCCTCCCAGAAAAACAATCCCTTTCAGCCGTTTCTCCTTCTCCAGTTGGATCGCTACATCCACCTCGTCTTCGTCTTCCTCTACATGCTGCAGTACGAAGGAGTATTTTTTACGGCTGATTTCCCTTTCAAACACCTGAATCATATCAGCGAAAAAGGGATTGCTGATTCCCTTGATCAGCACTGCGATTGTTTTGGAATCTGACCGCTTCAGGTTCCTGGCACTGTTATTGGGCACATAATTATATTTCCGGATCGTATCCAGTATCATCTGCTTTGTCTCTTCATTGATATCCGGATGATTGTTAATGGCCCTGGAAACCGTGCTGACTCCTACACCACACAGCCTTGCTATATCTTTTATGGTAATTTGATCCATTACCCAATCCTCTCTTCCAAGAGTTCTTTTTTTAAACTCTGTCAAAAATTATAACAATTCTTTTTCTAAAAAGCAAGGAGGGGTTCTCCCCAGGCCTGTATCAGTCAGCCGTATCTACCGGATTTTCCTGAAGCTCTGCCTTATCCCGGACGTAATTCTCATAATCCTCTGTCCAGGAAGCGTAAACCTCGTCCTCTCTGTGGTCGGAAAGCTGGTAATTCTCCTGAAGCCAGCCGCCCAGATGCGCAGAGATCTTTTCTGCCCCATACGTATTCAAGTGGGTTTTATCCCGGAAGTCCGTGGCGAAATCTATGCCGGTGTCAATGTCTCTCTGATAAAAAAGGAAGGGAATCTCCTGGCTCTCCAGATAATCCTCCAAGGCCAGGTTGGTCCCCTGTCGCCTGTCATACCGTGCCTGATCCGTCTCAATGCCATAAGGGATGGCAAACATCACAAACTCTGCACCGTTCTCCCGGCAAAGCTGAATGATTTTCTCAAGATATTTCATACTGTCATCCGGAATCTCAGAAACCTCAGTGACCATTCCCGGATCCTCAATCGGCCGGATGGTATAATCAATCCTGGCCCCTTTCAGATAGGGCTTTGTGTGGAAGTCGTAAGACTCCAGGGCATCCCATCGGGTATGATAATACAGAAACGGAAGATACCAGGAAAGCTTTTCCTTCCTCCCCTTTTCTGAGAGCAAGTCATTTACCATCTC
>DVGR01000114.1 GCA_018712605.1 Candidatus Choladousia intestinigallinarum | reverse complement strand
AGTCTCATATTATCAGTAAAACTCATAACTGTCAATACCTTCACCTGTTTTTATCCCTTCTGCTTTTTAATTTTTACCCTGTATTTCAAGCAGAGTAAAAGAAAAGCATCCCCCAGCCCAGGCCTTCCCGTCTGAAACATCTAAACTACGGGATGCCCGCTGGGGTATGCCTCACGAACATTAAATCTTTATGCAAATATTTTCCCCACGTCATTGAACATGACTACCAGCATTAAAAGCATCAGAAGCATTAATCCTGTAAAATGGATTCTGGCTTCCAGGTCAGGAGAAATACGTTTCCTGCGAATGGCTTCCAGGAAAAGAAATACCAGTCTGCCGCCGTCCAGCGCCGGTATGGGAAGAAGATTTACGACACCCAGATTTGCCGTCAGGAGGATCGCTATATTCACCATATTCAGCCAGACATAAAAGGCGCCGTCCGACTGGCTTTCTTCATAAGTCTCTCCGATTACATTTACCACGCCCACCGGTCCCGAAACATCGTCCAGCCCTACATTGCCAGTTACCAAAAGCTTCAGGCTCTGAACCGTGGTGTCAATCCAATAATAGACCTCATAGGCGCTGTAACCCAGCGTCTCTATGGGATTCGTCTTTTGCCGGTAGTTTACGGAACCTCCGATTCCATATTTATATCCCTCTTCTGTCCTGGCAGGAGTCACAGTGGTCTCATATACCTCACCGTCCCGCTCATACAGAAAGGTTACAGTCTCCCCTGGATGAAAGAGTCCATAATCGGACACCTGCCGGTAAAGCCGGATTCTTTTCCCGTTCATTTTCAAAATCCGGTCTCCGGCCTGCAGACCGGCCTCCTGGGCTGGGGATCCCTCCGAAACGCCTAAAAGCACAGGAACATCATACCCGATGTTTCCAATAATAAAAATCGCAAGTACAAAAGCCAGAAGGAAATTAAACAGAGGTCCTGCCGCAATCACCGCAATCCTGGCCCACACGGATTTACTCCCAAAAGAGCCTTCTCCCTCATCCTCCCCATCTTCTCCCATCATCAGGCAGGAGCCTCCTAAGGGCAGAAGCTTCAGAGAATACCTGGTCCCTTCTCCATGCCGATAACTCAAAAGTCTCGGTCCCATTCCCAGAGAGAATTCTATCACTGTAATTCCGTTCTTCTTCGCCAGAAGAAAGTGCCCCAGCTCATGTATGATAATAATGAAGCTGAACACCAGCAGCGCCACAAGAATTTTCAACTTACCACCTGCTTTCAATCATTTCATATACTGCGGATTCTGTATCCAGAATCTCCCCCACATCCGGGTTCTCAATCACTCTGTGATGATCCATACAGTACCGGATCACCTGATAAATATCCGTGAAACGGATTCTCCCTTCCAGGAACATCTGTACCGCCCGTTCGTTGGCTGCGTTCAGGACAGTGGGCATGGAACCGCCCGTCTTCGCCGCCTCGAAGGCATACTTAAGCCCCACAAAGGTATCCAGATCGGGATCTTCAAAAGTGATCCTTCCCATTTTGGCAAAATCCAGACGCTCTCCCGGAAGGTTTCTGCGCTCTGGATAGAAAAGGGCATACTGAATAGGAAGCTTCATGTCTGGAGTCCCTAGCTGAGCCATTACAGCGCCGTCTTTAAACTGTACCATAGAATGGATGACGCTCTGTGGCTGAATCACCACCTGAATCTGCTCCAGCGATACACCGAAAAGCCATTTTGCCTCCATGACCTCCAGTCCTTTATTAACCATAGTGGCTGAGTCTATGGTAATTTTCTTTCCCATAGCCCAGTTTGGATGGCGCAGGGCGTCTTCCACACGGACATTCTCCAGTTCTTTATAGGTTTTTCCCCGGAACGGTCCTCCGGAGGCCGTCAGAAGAATTTTATCAATCTGGTTTTCCTTTTCGCCATTCAGGCACTGGAAAATCGCACTGTGCTCACTGTCCACCGGAAGAAGCTGTACTTTATGCTCCTGAATCAGGGGCATAATCAGATGCCCCGCCGTCACCAGAGTTTCCTTATTGGCTAAAGCAATGTCTTTTCCCCTGCGGATCCCTTCAATGGTGGGACGTATCCCGATCATTCCTACAATAGCCGTCACCAGCATCTGTGCTTCCTGGCATACTGCAACTTCAATCAGTCCATCCATGCCGGAATAAATCTTAACCTGCATATCCCTCAGACGTTCTCTCAGCTCCTTTGCATCGGCCTCCTCCCACACAGCCGCAATCCGGGGACGAAATTCCCGGATCTGTTTTTCTAAAAGCCCAATATTTTTCCCTGCTGCCAGAGCCGCCACCTGAATATCAGGATTTTCTCTAACCACCTCAAGAGTCTGCGTCCCTATGGACCCTGTAGATCCAAGTATCGCAATCTTCTTCATTCGTACCACCGCCATTTCACTTTCAAAATCATCTCATCTACATCAGGATCACTGCCAGATAATAAATCACCGGAGCAATAAAAATAACACTGTCAAAACGGTCCAGAATCCCGCCATGACCAGGAATCAGCTTCCCGTAATCTTTAATGTCATGATTTCTCTTCACCGCCGACGCCGCCAAATCTCCGATCATGGAGATCAAGGCTCCCGCTGCGCAGATCACTGCAAAGGGAAGAATATGATCTGTCTCTGTTTTCATTCTGCTCCCCACAGCCAGGCCATAGATTACCCCGATCAGAACGGCTCCTGCCACACCTCCCACGGCTCCCTCCACGGATTTCTTTGGACTTAGCTTGGGGGACATTTTATGTTTTCCAAAAAGCATGCCGACACAGTAAGCACAGGTATCGCATCCCCAGGAGCTTATAAAGATCAGCCATACGAGAAAGAGGCCGTCCTCTGCCAAACGCAGTTCATAGATGCAGGCAAGCATGACGGAAACGTAAACCACTCCAAAAAAAGCCCCTGTAATCTCTTCTGTTCTGTAGCGGGGATACGTAAATACATATACAGACATCATAAGAATCAAAACGCCGATCAATACAGTCATAGTATATGCCTGCATTCCCAAAAATAACAGCAAATAATACGCTCCAGTGCCAATATACCCGCAGATCGTCAGAGGTGCAAAAACCGCCTTATCTTTCTCAAGACCCAGGGCCCTGTACCACTCATGCAGCCCGATCAAAGAGACCGCAAAGAGCGTCCCGGCCAGTATGGGGCCGCCGGATATCAGGACGATCAGCGCCGCCGCAATCAGAACAATCCCACTGGCCAATCTTGTCCAAAACATAATTATTCCCCCTTAAGTCCTCCGTAGCGCCTGTCACGGCTGTTAAATTTCTCAATGGCTTTCTGCAGCTCTTCTTTCGTAAAGGCCGGCCACGGCACCTCTGTAAAATAGAACTCTGTATAGGCTAGCTGCCACAGCAAATAATTGGAAAGGCGCTGTTCCCCGCTGGTTCGGATCAAAAGATCAGGATCCGGCACCTCCGCTGTGTCCAGGTATCCTGAAAACAGGGATTCCGTGATCTCCTCCGGTCTCAGCTTTCCCTCCCGGCAGTCTCCGGCAACTCTGCGCACTGCCCGGATGATCTCATCCCGGCTTCCGTAATTAATGGCTATCTGAAAATTCAGTCCCGTGTTATCCTTAGAGGATTCCACCAGACGTCTCAAGCTCTCCTGGAGATCGGGATCCAGAGCGGAAGGATCTCCCAGGACTCTCACTTTCATATTATTATCCCTGGCAGTTTTAATACAGGTCTTTGTGTACTGACGGAACAGGCGCATGAGAGCGTCCACCTCATCCTTGGACCTTCTCCAATTCTCCGTGGAGAAAAGGTAAACCGTCAGATATTTAATTCCCATATTGTAGGCGTCCTCACAGATCACCTCCAGGTTCTTCGCCCCCCGCACATGTCCATAGTTCCGGGGCATGCCTTTGCTCTTGGCCCATCTTCCGTTTCCATCCAGTATGATCGCAACGTGCTGTGGTATCACCATACTTTTCTCCCTCCAAAAAGCGAGGGCATTACATGTCCCCTGCAATACCCCCTGCTCTTTCTTATACTGTAAGAATCTCTTTTGACTTCTCTTCTACCGCTTTATCTATATCTTTTATATACTTGTCTGTCAGCTTCTGAATCTCATCTTCCAGATCCTTGATCTCGTCCTCAGAAACATCCGTCTTTCCCAGCTTCTTCAGATAGTCGTTGGCATCCCG